>JBBRPV010000111.1:0-11613 GCA_038227445.1 Burkholderiales bacterium
CCCCGCCGATCTTGAACGCGTGATCGTTGACAGCACAGTGCAATCCAAGGCCATCGCGCACCCGGTGGACAGCCGGCTGTTGGAGATCGCCCGGCACAAGGTGGTGAGTGCTGCCAAGCGTGCAGGTATCGCCTGCAAGCAGACCTATGCGAGGGAGGGCAAGACCCTTCGCCGCAAGGCCGGCGGCTACGCGCATGCCAAGCAGTTCAAGCGCCTGCGCAAGACCGTCAAGCGCCAGCGCACCATCCTTGGCGTGAGGGGCTGAGGTGGGGCCCGCAGATTCCCCTGCAACCCATACCACGGCCACGTCTTGAGCGCCCAACTCGAGCAAACGAGCAACCTGCTGCAAGACCTGGGGCGAAGCCCCAAGCAGGTCGTCGTCGTCGATAGCGAAGTTGCCACTAAGCGGCATGAATACTCGCTCTCTAGCGCATCGTGGTACTGGCCGATGGATGCGAATCGGTCAAGAACCACGGACTGTCCCTGCCAAGCAAGCCAGCGGCACTGGCCGGGCCCGACAGATTTCACCCACTCAAATTTCAACAGAGCGTCAAAACATCATCCCAATCAGGTGGAAATCTGAAGGTTGCGCTGAAGAATCAACGCTTAAAAAACGGCAGCTGGTAGAGCCAAAGCGGGCGCCCATCGGCGCATTTCAGCATCTTGGTCGGCTCGACGCCCTTGGCATCGAATTCCAGGCTCACGATCCAGGCGCCAGCGGGCAGCTCACGCTGCGCTTTTTCTATGGCACGCGGCAGGCTCTCGGGGCGCTGAAACAGGTACACGAGCTCGAAGCCGGACCAGTCCGCGGCCCAAATGTCACCCCGCCTCACCTGCGCGAAGCGGCAGCGCAGCGCGCACAGCAAGCGCAGTGGCCAGCTCCACTCCAGGCCCTGCACTTCTGCCAACGGGTACTCGCGGTGCAGCTCACGCAACCCGGCGCCCAGGCCGCAGCCAGCGTCAAGCACACGCGCATTGGCCGGCAACGGCGCGGCCAGCGCCAGGCCAGCCAGCGCGCCCGCCGGCGTGGGGAACAGCGGCGCATCGCGCCAGGCGTTGAGTGGGTAGACCAGCACGAGGAGCAGCAGCGGCAGCAGCCAGCCCCACGCAGGTATGGCGCCGGCCACGCCCGACGCCGCCAACGAGAGCGGAAACCCGAGCGCGACGAAAAGGCGCCGCCACGGTGTGTTGCCGAGCAAGCTCAGGCCCGCACCGAGCAACGCGGCCGCGGCCATTGCGCCAACGCTCGGGGCATGCAGCTCGCGCAACGCCGCAAACACACCCCAGCTCGCGGCCCAAGCCAGAAGCGCCGGCAGCGGCCAACTCGCAGACACGCTTATGGGTCCGGCGCGCATCTCAAAAACGTGTTGCCTGGCCACCGTGTTCGGCCCTCCTGGGAGGGACTGACGCAGTCATCTTCTGCTGGGTGCTCAATAAGCGCGCAGCTTCACGCGCAAACGCGCAATCGACTGGCTGTGCAACTGGCAAATGCGCGACTCGGTGACCTTGAGCACCGCCGCGATCTCCTTCAGATTCATGTCGTGCTCGTAGTACATGCTCATCACGTACTGCTCGCGCTCGGGCAGCACCTTGATGGCCTCAACCAGCGCATCGCGCATGCGGTGGTCTTGCAGCTGCGCGAGTGGGTTGATGGTTTCGTCGGCCACGTGGCGATCAAGAAAATCGTGGTCGCCTTCGTCGCCCGACATGTCCTCAAGGTACACCAGTTGGGTGCCGCGCACCTTGCCAAGCAGGTCTTGGTATTCGGCGAGCGTGATGCCCATTTCGCGGGCAATTTCACTTTCAAGCGGGGCGCGGCCGAGTCTTTGTTCCAGCTTGGCCACCGCCGCTTCAATCGAACGCTGCTGCTTGCGGGTGCCGCGCGAAAGGTAGTCGTTGCCACGAAGCTCGTCGAGCATCGCACCGCGAATTCTTTGCGTAGCGAAGGTTTCAAACATCACGCCCTGAGTGGCGTCGAAGCGCGAGAGCGCGTCGGTCAGGCCGATCATGCCGACCTGAATCAGGTCATCAATCTCGACGTTGGCCGGCAACTTAGCGATCATCTGATGGGCCAGACGCCGCACCAGCGAGCTGTGCTGTTTGAGCTGCGAGTTGAGATCGAGTTGACCTTTGGCGGTGTACATGCGGGCGCTCCGGGGAATTCTTCAGTGGGCTGCACGGGCCGGTGCAAGTGTCGAGCGGCCTTGGGTCCGAGCGGCGTGCGTCGGGCGGGGCAGCGGGCGGGCAGCAGCGGGCGGTGTCGCCTCGGCGAGCGGGCCAGAGCCGAGCGCGCTCGTGAGCTGCTCGCGCACCAAGCGGCGCAGCTCGGGGGTGGGCGCTTCGCGGGCGTCGGTGGCAGGATCGATCTGAACCCAATCGCGCAGCACCGCACCGAGAAAATCGTCGGCGCAGGTGGCGAGCTGCATGGCAATGCGTTGCGAGCGCGGCGAGTGCGCGGCAGCGCCCAGCAGCAGGTCATGCACGACCAAACCGGCGCGTTGCGTGAGCAGCTTCATCGCGGCAAAAGCGTGGGTGACGCTGGCAGGTCTGTCGTCAGCAAGCAGCAGCGGACGCACGGCCCTTGCGCCATCGGTGCGCATGAACAAGCGGCACAAATCGGAGGCGCTGGCGTGCACCAGCAGCACATCGCAACCCGGCGCAGCCCGCATCGCAGCTTGAAGGAAAGAAGCGGTCGAACCGGTCGCATCCACATGGCGCAGAGGCAAGCCGCGGGCCGCCAGGTAGCAGACCTGCGGCGAGAGTATTTCGATGCAAACCGACAAGTCGATCGCCGCCATCTCCAAGGGGTCGCTCGCGCGCTCTGAAGCATCGACCACCAGCGTTCGCTTGCCGTGCTCCGCAAAAGCAGTGCACAGGCGTTCGAGCATCACCCCACCAAAGGCGACATTCGGGTTCGACACCACCGGCACCATGCAGACGCGGGTGTGGGCAAACAGGCGGCGCAGGCCATCGGCCTGGTCGAGCGGCATCGGGTGGGACACGGGTTCTTGCATGGCGGAGGGTTCGCTTCGAAGGCGTTTCAGGCGTGCGGTTCCGGCTGCGGCGGCGTCAGGCGCGCTGCGCGGTGCGCAATGCGCCTTTGCCGTGCGCGGCCGTGAAGATCAGGCTCACATCGCTCGCGTCGAGCTTGTAGGCGGTGCTGCCACCGCCGCGCATCGAGCGGTGCACGAGCGCGTTGGCCGACAAGCGGTGCCAGTCTTCGGGCACGCGCTGGCCGTTGGCAACGCCGATCACCTTGAGCTTGTGGCGGATCACCGCGTCGAGTGCCGGCCCGAGCTTCACCGCCTCGTCCATCTTCGAGAGCACGATGCCGGCGCAGGCCGTGGCGCGGTAAGCGATCATCACGTCTTCAATGGTCTCGCCCTGCGAGGCGGCGTTGACCACCAGCAGTTTTTGGACTGAGCGGTGCGAAAGCATGTCGAGCAATTCGCGGGTGCGGGCGTCACGCTGGGCCATGCCGGCGGTGTCGATCAGCACCATCTTCTTGGCCGACAGCAGTTCCAGCAGGTCTTCGAGCGAAGCCCGGTCGTGCGCTGTGTGCACTGGTACACCCAAGATGCGGCCATACGCGCGCAGCTGTTCGTGCGCGCCAATGCGGTAGGCATCGAGTGTGATCAGGCCGAGGTTGGCGGCACCAAACTTGGTGGCGAACGCGGCGGCGATCTTCGCCGTGGTGGTGGTCTTGCCCACCCCGGTGGCGCCAACCAAGGCATACACGCCGCCCTGGTCTTCGAGCGGCGCCTCGTGTTCTGCGGTGATGAGGTTGCGCTCGAGCACGCTGGCGGCCCAGTCCGACTCGTCGGTCACGTCCATCGGCAGGCTGTCGCCGAGCTTGCGGATCAAGGCCGGAGAAAAACCGCAGTCGAGCAGTTTCTGCGTGAGGCGAGCTTGGCCCGGCTGGCGCTGCAGTTTTTCCATGAAAGCCAACGCGCCGAAACGCTCTTCGATCAAACCCTTCACCTGACGCAGCTCGTTCATCATGTCTTGCTGGTCACGGCGCGCGCTGGCAAGGCTCTCTGACTGGCCGCCCAGGTCAGGCACCTGAATTTCGCCGCGCTGCGGTGTGGTGTTGCGCGGCAGCGGCAGCGGGGGCGGCTCGCTCAGCACGACTGGAACGGCATGAACTGCCGGCGCTGCATGAACAACAGGCGCCGCCTGCACAGCGGGCATCGCTTGAACGGCGGGCATTGCTTTCATCGCTGCCGCTTGGGGCTGCGCCGCCGGCACACGCTCACTCATGCGCTGTGCAAGCACGCTGGTGCGGTCGAGCACCGGCGCGGCCACCGGCACTGCGACACGCGGCTCGTTGTTCATTGCGGCATGGCGGCGCTTGAGCATGCGTTCGCGCACATAGTCCTGGAAAGACAGCGTGCTCATCGAGAGCTGCGCTACATCGTCCTCCACGGCCTGCGTCGAGTTCACGAAGTCGGGTCGCGCGTTCTCGCGGGCCGGGCCGGCCTGCGAGAAACGTTCAACCTGACGCATGCTTTCCGGCGCCATCGCAAGCACCTCGACACCTTCGGCGCAAGGCTTGGTGGACAGCACCACCGCGTCTTCGCCAAGGGCCTGGCGCAAGAGGGCCAGGGCATCACGCGAGGTGCGTGCAGTGAATCGGCGTATGTTCATGGATTCGCTCCAATGATCGACCCAATACGGATCGAGTGGGTCTCAGGAATCTCGCTGTGGCCAAGCACACGCAGTCGCGGCGCGGCGCGCTTGAGCAAGCGCGCCATCGGCGCGCGGATCATGTCTGGCACCAGCAGGCAGGCCGGCAGCCCCAGGTCTTCCTGGCGCTTGGCTGAATCGGCGGCGCTGCGCGCCAGCGTGTCGGCCACGCCTGGGTCGAGCGCGGCGCCGTGTGGCGAATTCAGTGCTTGCGTGACGAGCCGTTCGAGTTCGGGTTCGAGCGCGATCACGTCGAGTTCTTTGGTGGGGCCGTAGATTTGCTGCACGATGCTCGGCGCCAAGTGGATACGAATGCGGCGTGCCAGCTCGGCCGGGTCGGTCACGGTGGCGGCGTGTTCCGCCAGGCTCTCGACAATGGAGCGCATGTCGCGGATGTGCACGCCTTCTTCCAGAAGAAGCTGCAGAACCTTTTGCAGTGCGGCAATGACGACCATCTTGGGAACCACGTCCTCGATCAGTTTCGGGGCCAGTTTCGTCACGTGCTCGACGAGCTGCTGGGTCTCCACGCGGCCCAGCAATTTGGCTGCGTGAAGTTGCATCAAGTGTGAAAGATGGGTCGCCACCACAGTCGAGCAATCAACCACCGTAAACCCGGCCATTTGGGCCGCTTCCCGCTGGCGTTCTTCGATCCACACCGCGGGCAGGCCGAAGGCGGGGTCGGTGGTGCGGGTGCCGATCAGCTGGGTGCTGGCGCCGCCCGGGTTAATGGCCAGCAGCATGCCGGGGAATGCCTCGCCCTCGCCCACCACCGCGCCGCGCAAAGTGAGCCGGTATGCGCTGGGTTTGAGCTCCAGGTTGTCGCGAATGTGCACCGGTGGCGGCAAAAATCCCACGTCTTGCGCGAACTTCTTGCGCACGCCCTTGATGCGGCCAAGCAGGTCGCCCTGGCGCGCCTTGTCAACGAGCGCGATCAGCCGGTAACCCACCTCCAGGCCGAGCGTGTCCACCGGCAGCAGGTCGTCCCAGCTCGCTTCGGCGTTCGGCTCGGCAACAGGCGGCGGTGGCGGTGGCGCGGCCTTCTCCTGAGTCTGGCGTTGCCTGAGTGACCACGCGCCGTAACCCAGGCCGGCAGCGATCGTCAGGAACACGACGTGCGGCATGCCCGGAATGGCGCCGAGTGCGCCCAGCACCCCAGCCGTGATCGCGAGCGACCGCGGGGAGTTGAAGACCTGCTTGGTGATCTGGGTGCCCACGTCGGTGTCTTTGCCGACACGTGAGACGACCATCGCCGCCGCCACAGAGATCAGCAGCGCCGGTATCTGCGCGACCAGCGCATCGCCCACCGCCAGCAAGATGTAGCTGTTGGCAGCCTGCGCGGCGCTCAGGTCGTGCTGCGCCACGCCAATAACAAAGCCGCCAATGATGTTGATGAAAAGAATCAGCAAGCCCGCCATCGCGTCGCCACGCACGTACTTACTGGCACCGTCCATCGAGCCGAAGAACTCAGCTTCTTCGCCCACTTCACCTCGGCGGCGTTTGGCTTCTTTCTCGTCGATCAGGCCGGCGTTCATGTCGGCATCGATCGCCAACTGCTTGCCAGGCATGGCATCTAAAGTGAAGCGCGCGCCGACTTCGGCAATGCGCTCGGCGCCCTTCGTGACCACCACAAAGTTGATGAC
Source organism: Burkholderiales bacterium (assembly GCA_038227445.1). GTDB lineage: Bacteria > Pseudomonadota > Gammaproteobacteria > Burkholderiales > Burkholderiaceae_C > LMDS01. The sequence goes on from JBBRPV010000111.1 coordinate 6,327, forward strand.
AACGAGGATCGCGAAAACAATCAGGCCGACCGCGAAGTTGCCACCGATCAGGAAGTGCCCGAACGATTCGATCACAGCGCCGGCCGCGCCCGCGCCGGTGTGGCCTTCGAGCAGCACGACTCGGGTAGAGGCCACGTTCAGCGACAAGCGCAGCAGCGTCGTCAGCAGAATCACCGAAGGGAAAGCCGAGAAGTCGAGCGGCCGGGTCATGTAGGCGGCCACCATCATCACCATCAGCGCCATGCCGATGTTGAAGGTAAACAGCAGGTCCAGTGCGAATGGCGGCAGCGGCAGCACCATCATCGCCAGAATCATCACCACCACCAGCGGCGCCGCCAGCGCGCGGATCGCCTTCGCGTTCGGGCCGAGCCAGTTTTGCATCTGCTGCATCAGCGGGTTCATGTCGGTCTGAGGCTCCGGAAACGGGGGGCGAATGCGCACCGCGAGGTGCTGCGCCATTGTTCCGGGAAGGGCTCAAAACTTGAGCCGGATAAGCAAGGTGATGCGCCTACTGTTCGGCGCCTGAAGCGGCGTGGGCGTGACGCCAAATTGCGCGGTCCCGGGGTCAACGAAGTCGAGTGCTGGTCGCCCGCGTGGCTCAGTCGAGCCGAATCCACGGCCAGCTGAGCGCGAGCTTGCCACTTGGGATTTGTTGCTGCGCTGGTGCAGCGTTTCGTGTTGCCGGGCACTTGAAACCGGGCCTTTGTACCCTTTGGCCTCGTTGCAAATCCTCCCGCTACCGCCGCGCATCGGCACTCGAACGGTCTCGGCGGCGAAGCGCTACATCTGCGGCTTGTTGTGCGGGTCGAGTGCGGCCGGCACACTGAGTTCAGGCAACGGCGCAGGCATGGCCATGTGACCCTTCAGCGCGGCGCGCAGCTGGTACACGTAGGCGAGCACCTGGGCCACTGCGGCGAACAGCGCCGCCGGAATTTCGCGGTCGAGTTCGGCGTGGGCGTAGAGGGCGCGGGCCAGCACAGGCGCTTGCAGCACCGGCACCTTGGCCTCGGTGGCGGTGTCGCGAATCTTCATCGCCATCAGGTCTGCGCCCTTGGCCACCACCCGCGGTGCGCCCATCCGGCCGTCGTCGTATTTGAGAGCAACGGCGTAGTGGGTCGGGTTCATCACCACCAGGTCGGCCGTGGGCACCGCGGCAATCATTCGGCGGTTGGCGGCCTGGCGCATCATCGCGCGAACCTTGGCCTTGACCTCTTGGTTGCCTTCGAGTTCGCGGTTTTCCTGCCTCACCTCGGCCCGGCTCATCTTCAGGCGCTGCGCAAGCTGGAACTTCTGCAGCGGCACATCGATCGCCGCGAACGCGGCCAGTGCCAACAGCAACAGCGTCAGCACACCGAGAAGGGTGCGGCTGCCGTGCTCGATGGCGGCCGAAAGCGGCATGGCCAGCAGGCCGGAAAAGTCTTCAATGTGGCTGCGTAAGTAGAGCGCGCCGATGGCACCAAGAACCAGCGCCAGCGCGCTGCCCTTGAGCGCGTCAATCAACTTGTCTTTGGACATCAGGTTCACCACGCCGGTCAGCGGGTTCAGCTTGTCAAAGCGCGGCATCAGCGCTGCCCAGGTCCAGTTCCAACCGCTAATCGCCAGGTTGCCAATCACCGCGCTGGCGCACATCAACAGGCCGAACGGCACGATGGCCCACAACATCGAAATCGTGAGCTGCGTCAGACGCTCACCCATGAAGCTGGGGCTCTGCACCGCCGCATGGTCAAAGCGCAGGCCCTGCATGAGCATGTCTTTCAGCCAGCTCGACAGCAGGGGCGCGCACGTGACCAACGCCGCCCCTGCCACGGCCATGACCACGAGGTGACCAAGGTCACGCGAACGTGCGACCTGCCCTTCTTCGCGCGCTTTCTTGAGCTTGCGCGGTGAGGCGGGTAGGGTACGGTCTTGTGCGTCTTGAGAGGCCATGGCGGTGGGCCGCTTCAAAGCAGCGGCACTTCACCATTGTTCCTGGGAGGCCCACAAACTTGAGCCCGATAAGCACGGTGAAAAGGCCGCTACTTCTTTCGTTCTTGGGAACTCATGCGATCAGGCCATCACGAAACAATCGCGCCCCCGCTTCCTGGCCTCGTAGTGCGCACCATCGGCCTGAAAAGCAGCGCTCAAGCCTCTTGAGATCCTGCCGATAACAAACCACGAACAGGCACGCTGGGAGACTCCTGGTGCGCCCCACGCTGCCTTGACCCAAGGGACCCCGATGAGCGCCGTGCCCGTATCCGCCAGACCCAATTCTCAGCGCTCAGAATCAGAATTCAGCTTCGATCCCGCCGACTTCGAGCGCGTCCGCAAGCTGATCTACAAACGTGCCGGCATCAGCCTGCACGCTGGCAAACAGGCCATGGTGTACAGCCGTCTGTCGCGCCGGCTGCGCGACGCCGGCTTCAACTCCTTCGGCCAATACTTGCAGGCGCTGGAAAGCGCCACCGGCGCCGCTGCCGAAGCGGAGTGGCAGGAGTTCGTGAACTGCCTCACCACCAACCTCACCTCGTTCTTCCGCGAAGAGCATCACTTTCCGGTGCTGCATGCCGAACTGGCGGCGCGCAAGGGCACGAACCTGCGCATTTGGTGCAATGCGGCCTCAACCGGCGAAGAGCCTTACTCGCTGGCCATGACGGCGATTGAAGCGCTCGGTGCAAGCAGCAGCGCGAAGATCGTCTGCAGCGACATCGACACCAAAGTGCTCGCCACCGCCGAGGCCGGTGTGTACGCGGCCGATGCGCGCGGCTTGAGCCCGGAGCGGCTGCGCCAGCACTTCATGCGCGGCACCGGGGCCAACAGCGGGTTCATCCGCATCAGGCCCGAGCTGAAACGGCTGCTTGAGTTTCGCCCCTTCAACCTGATGGACGAACGCTGGTCGCTCGGCGATCCGTTCGACATCGTGTTCTGCCGCAACGTGATGATCTATTTCGACGCGCCCACACAGCGCCGCGTGCTCGAACGCATGCACCGCGCGATGCGGCCGGGCGGCCTCTTGTTTGCTGGCCACTCCGAGAACTTCGGCGATTCGAAAGACCTGTTTCGCCTGCGTGGCAAGACGGTCTACGAACGCGCCTGACGCTGGCAACGCCATGGCCCTTCTCGCCCCCCACCGCAGCGCCCCAGCCGGCGCGCAGTCTTCGCGCCTCGAACAACTCAAACGCCGCCAGCGCAAACCCGGCGAAGCCTCGTTTTTTTGGTACGAGCCGCAGTTTGCCAACGAGGCCGTGAAAGTATTGCCCGGCGAATACTTCGTCTATGACGAAGACATCCTCATCATGACCACGCTGGGCTCGTGCATCGCTGCCTGCCTGTGGGACCGCCAGGCCAGGGTCGGGGGAATGAATCACTTCATGCTGCCCGAAGGAGACGGCAAAGACACAGGAAGCAGCGGAGGCCGCTACGGCTCCTTCGCGATGGAACTGCTGATCAATGAGATGCTCAAGCTGGGCGCATCGCGCTCCACCATGGAAGCCAAAGTCTTTGGCGGCGGACAGGTCATCTCGGGCATGAACACGATGAACGTGGGCGAACGCAACACCGCCTTCGTGCTCGACTACTTGAAGACCGAACGAATTCAAGTGGTCTCCAAAGACGTGCTCGACATCTACCCGCGCAAGGTCTGCTTCCTGCCGGCCAGCGGCAAGGCCATGGTCAAGCGCCTGGCTTCGGCCAACAACGAAGCCCTGGTGGCCCAGGAACGCGCCGCTGCGCAGAAGGCTGTTCCGGCTGCCAGCAGCGGCGGCTCGGTCGATCTGTTCTGATCAGCATTGCGCCAGCCCACAAGACCAAGGAAACACCCACCATGCCCAAGACCCGCGTCGTCGTTGTCGACGATTCCGCCCTGGTTCGCAGCCTGCTCAGCGAGATCATCAACCGCGAGGCCGACATGGAATGTGTGGGCGCCGCGGCCGACCCGCTGGTCGCGCGCGAAATGATCCGCGACCTGAACCCCGACGTGATCACGCTCGACGTTGAAATGCCGCGCATGGACGGCATCGACTTCCTCTCCAAGCTGATGCGGCTGCGGCCCATGCCGGTGTTGATGGTCTCTACGCTCACCGAGCGCGGCGCCGACGTGACGCTTCGTGCGCTCGAACTCGGCGCGATCGACTTCGTGGCCAAGCCCAAGATCGGCGTGGCCGACGGCCTTCGGCTGCTGGCACAAGACATCACCGAGAAGATCCGCATCGCGGCGCGCGCTAACGTAAAACGAGCCACCGCGCCGGCAACCGGCACTGCGGCGCCGGCCAAAGCCAGCAGCGCGCCAGTGGCCAGCCTGGGCCGGCTTTCGACTGAGAAGATCGTGTTCATCGGTGCATCCACCGGCGGCACCGAAGCCACCAAAGACGTGCTGGTGCACCTGCCACACGACGCCCCCGCCGTGATGATCACGCAGCACATGCCACCCGGCTTCACGAAGAGTTATGCCGCCCGGCTCGACGGTCTGTGCCGCATCAGCGTGGCCGAAGCGGTTGACGGGGAACGGGTCTTGCCTGGCCACGCCTACCTGGCGCCAGGCGGCTTTCACCTGAGTGTGGAACGCTCGGGCGCCAACTACGTGGCGCGCGTGCGCGACGGCGAGCCAGTGAACCGGCACAAGCCGTCGGTCGAGGTTTTGTTCAAGTCGGCGGCACGTGTGGTCGGCCCGAATGCGCTGGCCATCATGCTGACCGGCATGGGCGCCGACGGTGCCACCGCCATGAAAGAAATGCGCGATGCCGGCAGCTACAACCTGGTGCAGGACGAAGCCAGCTGCGTCGTCTTCGGCATGCCGCGCGAAGCCATTGCTGCCGGCGCGGCGCACGACGTGCTGCCACTCGGTCAGATCGCCCAGCGCTTGCTTGAACGCCTGCGCGGTTTTGGCGGCAGCGGCAGCAACAGGCTCTGAGCGGCGGCGAATCCACCCGCTCGACCGCCACAACCAGCGGCACGCGTGGCACAAACGCCCACGGCATCACGAGCCGTGCTGTGCGCCAAGGCAAGCACACGCCATTCCAAACAATTCGCTCCGCTTGGTTCACCCACTTGGGCGCGCTAAATTCACTGATCGCCGCCGAAAGGCGGTATGCCGCTGTGCGCGTGCCCCCAGCTACGATAGTTCGACTTGCGCTTCGCCTCCGAGGGTTCTTCACGCCGAAGGCCGGCGACCCTTTGACCTTGCCCCTGGAATCCGTACCCCATAACCGAGTCACGAATTGACTTGCCTTGGTTGATTGGCAAGCCAGTCTTGCTCGAACTTCATCGGGCTGACGTATGCCAGCGTCGAGTGCAACCGGGCCCGGTTGTACCA
>JBBRPV010000112.1:0-11467 GCA_038227445.1 Burkholderiales bacterium
AGGAAGACCGCCGCATTGGCCATCTCCTGCGGCGTGCCCATGCGCCCGGTCGGGTTCAGCGCCAGTGCTTCAGCGTAAAACTTGGGGTTGCCCACCTCGATCTGGTTCCAGACGCCGCCTTCGAAGTAGGTGTTGCCGGGCGAAACCGAATTGGCGCGGATGCGCTTGCCCGCCAGGTGGAAGGCCAGCCCCTGCGTGTAGTGGACGATGGCGGCCTTGAAGGCGCCATAAGGGCCGGCCGCGAAATCGATCTCGCGGCCCGAGACGCTGGCGATGGTCACGATCGCCGCGTGCTTGCTCTTCTCGAGCCACGGCATGGCTGCGTCGACGAGCCGCACCGTGCCCATCATGTCGACCTCGAAGCCGCGCTGCCATGCGGCCTCGTCGTTCGCGATGGCGAGTGCGCTGACGTTGGCGACGATGATGTCGATGCTGCCGAGTGCCGCGGCCGCACCGGCCACCCAGGCCTTCAGCGCCGGCCCGTCGCCCACATCGACGGCCTCGCCGAACACCTTGCCGCCGTGGCGCGAGAGTTCGGGCACTGCGGCTTGCACGCCTTCCAGGTTGCGTGCGCAGAACGCGACGTTCGCGCCCTCGGCCGCCAAGGTTTGCGCGATGGCGCGGCCAATGCCTTTGGTGCCGCCGGTGACGAGGGCGTTGAGCCCCTTGAGTTGCAGGTCCATGAAGGTCTCCTTGTGAATCAGACGAGGTATTTCTTCTCGATGCCGGCCCCGACGGTGTACTTCGGATCGACGAAGTTGCCGAGCCGCACCTTGCCGCACTGGCTCAGCATCATGTAGGCGTCCCAGCGGTCGTAGCCGAACTCGGCTTCCATCCACAGCACCAGTTCCTTGTAGGCGATGCGCGCGGCGTCTTCGAGCGGGCGCGCGCTGCCGATGCACATCACGATCTTGTCGTTCTCGAGCCGTGGCCACTCGAGCGCCCAGCCCTTGATCAGCTCGACGTGGATGGTGGTCGTGCTCGGGTATTCGACCGCCGTGCCGCAGACCTCGCCGTCGCCCTGGCAGGCATGCGCATCGCCGATGAACAGCCGCGCGCCCGCGGTGCGGACCGGCAGGTAGGTGATGCTGCCGGGGCCCATGTCGGGCAGGTCCATGTTGCCGCCGTGCGCGTCGGGCGTGAGGGTGTTGATCGAGTCGATCTCGGGTGAGCAGCTCAGCGTACCGATGTGCGGGCGATACGGCAGCGTCACGCGCGGGCTCCAGTACACGCCGTCCTCGTCGAGATCGATCTTGCGCACGATCTCGGGCAGCGAATCGGTCAGCAGCGCGGTCAGCGAGGTGCCCGAAAGCGCACCGAATTGCGGGATCATCGCGCAGGTGCCACGGGGGTTGTCGCCACGCGGTGTCATGCTCTCGATGTAGACGGCGACCACATCGCCCTTCTCGGCCCCTTCGACGATGATGGGCCCGTTCTGCGGGTTGACGAAGGGCATGGACAGCACCTTGGACGGCAAGTCCTGCGTGGTCTTCACAAGGCCGTCGAAGGCGTCGCGCGTCTGCACGATCACCCGGTCGCCGGGGCGGATCGTCAGCACCGGGTCGGTGTAGGGGCCGATCGTGAAGTGGTACTTGCCCTGCTTCGCTTCCGTCAATTCATGGGTCGTGCCGACCGCGCCGCCCGCCACCCCCCGCATGTGCATGATCGATGTCTTGAGCCAGTCCATGTGTGTGCCTCGCTTGTCCAGTCTTGTCTCGTCCGGGAGATCTGTTGTGGCCGTTTCGGGCCCCGACTATCCGTGCACCCCGGTGTATTCGCTCATCACCGCGAGATCGCTCAAATGCTCGCGCGGGATCTCGGCGCCGAGTTGGCCGCGCTTGATCACCAGCACACGCTGCGACACGGTGGCGATGAAGTCGAGGTTCTGCTCCACCAGCACGATGGTCAGGCCCAGCCGCTCCCGCAGCGAGGTGAGCGTCTGCGCGATTTCATCGATGATCGAGGGCTGGATGCCTTCGGTCGGTTCGTCGAGCAGCAGGATGCGGGGCTGGCCGGCGAGTGCACGCGCCAGCGCCAGCAGTTGCTGTTCGCCGCCCGAGAGCGAGCCACCGACACGGTCGAGCCAGGGAAGCAGGCGCGGGAAGTCGACCAGCAGCGCGTCGAGGGCCGCGGGCGAGCCCTGGCCAGTCTTGACCAGGCCCATGCGCAGGTTGTCGCGTACCGAGAGCGAGGCGAAGATCTCACGGCCCTGCGGCACGTAGGCCATGCCGAGGCGCGCGCGGCCGTGCGGCGCCATGTGCGTGACCTCGACGCCATCGAGCATGACGCTGCCCGCGCTCGGCTTCAGTGCGCCGATCAGGCAGCGCAGCAGCGTCGTCTTGCCCATGCCGTTGTGGCCGAGGATGCCGACCGATTCGCTGGCGGCAATCGACATCGTGATGCGGTGCAGCACCGGAATGTCGCCATAGCCGGCGCTCAGTTGGGTCACGGTCAGCATGGCGAACTCAGTGCGGCTTCTTGCCGAGGTAGATCTGCTGGATCAGCGGGTCGCTCATGATTTTGTCGGGCGTGTCCTCGCGGATCACCTGGCCCTGGTGCAGCACCGTCACCTTCTTGGCGATCATGCGGATGAAGCTCATGTCGTGCTCGACCACCACGAGTGCGTGCTGGCGGTTGATCTCGAGGATCAACTCGGCCGTGCGTGCCACCTCGGCATCGCTCATGCCGGCGGCGGGCTCGTCGAGCAGGATCAGCGGCGGGTCGGCCGCAAGCACCACGGCCAGTTCGACCCACTGGCGCTGGCCGTGCGCGAGTGTGCCGGTGATCGCCTCGCACTCGGCGAGCATGCCGACGCGTTCCAGCGTGGTGCGTGTCACGTCCTTGGCGTGCTGGGGCATGTTGGTGCGCCGCGCCGAGAGCCAGACGTTCTCCCACACCGACAGGCCGTTGAACAGGCTGGGCACCTGGGTCTTGATGCCGATGCCCAGGCGTCCGGGCTCGTGTGGCTGCATGCGCGAGATGTCCTTGCCGCGAAACAGGATCTGGCCCGAGGTCGGCTTGACCTGGCCGGTCAGCAGCTTGAAGAAGGTGCTCTTGCCCGCGCCGTTGGGCCCGATCACACAGCGCAGTTCGGTCTCGGCCAGCGTGAAGTTGACGTCGCGTGTGGCATGCACGCCGCCGAAGCGGACATTCAACGCACGCGTTTCCAGCAACGGTGTCAACTCGCCGGTCATGCTTGTCGCTCCTCGGCGCGCGCAGCCCCTTGCGGTTCGCGTACCGCACGAGGTCGGCGCGTCCACAGGCGCGCCAGAAAGTCACCGATGCTGGGCACCAGCCCCTTGGGAACGAGCAACACGAACAGCACGAGGATCGCGCCGAGCACGAGGTTCGAATTGAAGATTTGCTGCGTGCCGATCTGTGTCGTCAGCCACTGGATCAGGATGCATCCGACCACCGGCCCGACCAAGGTGCCCAGCCCACCCACGATCACCCAGATGATGATTTGCGCCGACTGCGCCAGGCCGAAGATCGTCGGGCTGGTGAACGAGCCCCAGTTGGCAAAAAGGCAACCCGCGAGGCCCGCGATGGCGCCGCCGAGCGTGAAGGCAAAGAGCTTGTACGCGCGTACGTCGTAGCCGAGCAACTGCGCGCGCTGCTCGTTCTCCTTGATGGCGACGATGACGTGCCCGATGTGCGAAGCGATCAGCACGCGCAGCCCGGCATAGACCGCGATCAGCAGGCCGAAGGAGAGATTGAACATGCCGCGCGGGGTGATCGCCTCGTCGGTGTTGCCTGGCCAGTTGAGCGGCGGAATGGCGGGGATGCCGTTGAAGCCACCGAGCGGCGCGTTGCCGATCTTCCACTCCGGGCCGGCGGTGGAGTTGATCAGGTTGAAGAGAATCAGCGTGACCGTCAGCGTGATCACACCCATGTACACATCGGAAAGGCGGCCGTAGAAGATCACGTAACCGAGGAGGGCCGCGAACAGCGCCGGCACCACGATCGAGAGCAGAAAGGGCAGGGTGCTGTCGCCCATGTTGACCACGGCGATGGCATAGGTGTAGGAGCCCAGGCCGAAGAAGGCCGCCTGCCCGAAGCACAGGATGCCGCCGAAGCCCCAGATGAAGCCCAGGCTCACCGCCAACATCGACATCACCAGGTAGATCGTGACCTCGATGAGCGTGTAGTCGTCGATCACGCTCGGCAGGCCGACGAGCAGCGCCAGGCCGATCGCGATGCACAGCGCTGCACTCTTCCAGGAGGTGGCGAACTTCGACAAGGAACTTGTCACAGGACAGTGCTCACAACGATCCCTTGAAAAACCGCCCGGTGATGCCTTGCGGCAGCAGCCGCAGCATCACGATCGCCGCGACGAGCAGCGCCACTTCGCCGAATACCGGTGTGCTGAGAAATGCCGCGATCTGGTTGATGGCACCGAAGAGTGTCGAGGCGCCCACCAGCCCAGCCAATATGGCCGGCCCGCCACCGATCACCGTGATGAAGGCTTTGGCAATGAAGGCCGAGCCCATCGTCGGCACCACGCCGGTCAACGGCGCGAGCAGGCCGCCCGCCAGGCCAGAGAGCGCCGCGCCGACCGCGAACGTGATCGAGTAAACGCGGCTCGGACTGATGCCGAGCGCGTCCGCCATCTGCGGGTTCTGCATGGTGCCGCGGGCGATCAGGCCGAACTGCGTCTTCAGCAGCACGGCGCGCAGCGCCAGCCCCAGCAGAACCGCCACGCCGATGATGAGCAGCGTGTAGACCGAGACCGAATAGCTGCCGATCGTGAAGTTGCCGAGCGGCGTGGAGATGCCCGCCGTGGTGTTGCCGACGAGCGAGGTGACGATGCCAACCAGCAGCAAAGACAGGCCCCAGGTGGCGAGCATGGTGTCGATCATGCGGCCGTAGAGTCGACGGATGACGAGCCGCTCCAGCACCACGCCCACCCCGCCAACGAAGATCGGTGCGACGACGAAGATCGCCACCCAGAGGTTGATGCCGAGCTTCAGCGCACCCAGCGTCGCGTAGCCTCCGAGCATCAGGAACTCGCCGTGCGCGAGGTTGATGACCTTCATCATGCCGAAGATCACCGCCAGCCCCGCCGAGATGATGACGAGGCTGGCGATGCCGTAGAGCACCTGGATGACGACGATGGCGGCGAGGTCCATGCTGGCGGTGGGGCAGGTCGCTCGTTGAAGGTGCCGAACTCAGGCCTTGATGACGTATTGCTGGTTGTCCTTCGGGTTCTTCTTGAGGTTGCACACGGCACTGGTGTCCGACGGCGGCGCCTGGTTGAAGGTCTCGAGGATGTTGAACTTCTTCGCCTTGACTTCGGCCAGGCTCAAGTTGAGCACGCAGTGGTGGGTGGCCGGATCGATGGAGATCTTGCCGCTCGGCCCATCGATGGAAATGCCCGATTCGAGCGCCGTGGTGACCTTGGCGAGGTCGGTGGAACCCGCCTTCTTGACACCCTCGGCCCAGAGTTTGAACCCTTGGTATGTGCCGCAGGCGAGCTCGGTGACGTTGGGATAGTCGGCCCCGAAGCGCTTGTGGAAACGCTCGAGAAACGCCTTGTTGCCAGGCGTCGGAATGCTCTCGAAGTAGTTGTAGGCGAGCAGGTAACCATCGGCTTCTTCGGCCGAGAGAACGATCTGCTCGTTGCCCACGCCGAAGGTGGACGAGGCCAGCGGGATCTTCTTGTTGAGCCCGGCTGCCGCCCATTGGCGGTAAAACGAGATGTGGGCGCCGCCGACCAGCGCCGAGAACAGCATGTCGGGCTTGGCGGCTTCGATCTTCGAGATGGTCGGGCCGAAGTTGGTCACGTCGAGCGGGAAGAATTCGATGGCGACGGTGCTGCCGCCATTTTCCTGCGCGAACTTCTTGACCCACTGCGACGTGATCTGACCATAGTTGTAGTCGGCTGCGATCACATAGATCTTCTTGCCCCACTTCTTCATCGCGTAGGGCACGAGCTTGCCGACCGTCTGCGCCGGCGTGACACCGGTGCAGAAGATGCCGCGGTCGCACACACCGCCTTCGTACTGCGTGTTGTAGAAGTACAGCGTCTTGGCACGACCCAGAACCGGCCGAATCACTTCGCGCGATGCCGATGTGATGCCGCCCATCACCACCGCGACCTTGTCCTTCAACGCGGCCTGCTGTGCGAACTGGGTGTAGAGCTGCATGTTCGACTGCGGGTCGTAGCTGACGAGGCGCACCTTCTTGCCGAGCAGGCCGCCCGCCGCGTTCTGCTCTTCGATCGCGAGGTTGAGCGCGTCCACCATGGGCTTGCCGTAGATGTCGAGCCCGCCCGAGAGGTCGTGGATGCTGCCGACCGCGATGTCGTCTGCCGCATGTGCGGCAGTCGGCAGCAGCAGGCCCGAGCCACCGGCAACTGCCGCGTATCCCGAGGTCTTGATGAATTGGCGACGGTCCATGAGGTGAGCTCCAGTCAATGTTGAAGTAATGGTTTTGTGAGCGGGAAAAGCGCGAGAAGAAGCGGCAGCAGAAGAAGTGCGAAAACTAGCAAGGTCAGAAAGTCTTCCAGTCGCCGGACGCTTCGAAGGCGAGTGCGGCGCGGTAGATCGTGCCCTCGTCGTAGAACTTGCCGACCAGCATCAGGCCGACCGGCAGGCCGTCGACCATGCCACAGGGAATGCTCATCGCGGGGTGGCCGGTGATGTCCATCGGGCAGGTGTTGGGCAGCATCTCGAAGGCGCGCTGGATGACTTCGGCCAGCGGAGCGTCGGCCGCGGGCAGCGGTGTTGCGGTGAGCGGCAGCGTGGGCATCAGCAGCAAATCGAAATCGGCCAGTGCCGTGTCGTAGGCGGCCTTCAATTGCCGCGTCAGGTTCTGCGCCTTGCCGTAGTAGTGGCCGGTGTAGTTCTGCAGGAAGTACTCGCCCAGCACCATGGTGAGCTTGAGCGTTTCGGAAAGCTCGTCGGCACGCGCCTTCCAGCCGTTGTGGAAGTCGATCAGCGCGGTGTCGAACAGGCCCTTGTAGTTGAAGCCGTAGCCGTTGTCCTTCATCATCTGCTGGGTCGCGCCCTCGGCGGCGATCGGCAGCCAGATGGCCGGGCCGACGCTGTGCATCGGCACCGATACTTCCGAGACGATGGCGCCGAGCGCGGCCAGGCGCTTGGCGGCGTCGCGCACCTTGGCGTCGACTTCCGGCATCGACTGCGGCCAACCGAAGCCTTCGGTCACGATGCCGATCTTCATGCCCTTGACGCCACCCTTCATCAGCTCGGAATAGGGCTTGGCGCCTTCGCCGGCATGCTGGCGCGGGTCTAGCCCGTCGGGGCCGGCCAGGACTTCGAGCATCAGGGCGTTGTCGGTCACGTTCGCGGTCATCGGGCCGGTGTGGTCGATCGTGACCTCGATGGGCATCACGCCGGTGTAGGGCACCAGGCCGTGCGTGGCCTTCATGCCGTAGATGCCGCAATAAGAAGCCGGCATGCGGATCGAGCCGCCCTGGTCGCCGCCGATCGCGAGATCGACCTCGCCAGCGGCGACCAGCGCCGCGCTGCCCGAGGACGAACCACCCGCCGAATAGCCGTGGCGATGCGGGTTGTGCACCGGACCGGGAAAGCTGGTGTGCGAGCCGCCCGAGAAGCAGAACATCTCGCAGGTGGCCTTGCCGACCACCGTGGCGCCGGCATCGAGCAGGCGCGTGATGATGGTGGCATCTAACGTCGGTACGAAGCCTTCCATGGTCGGCGAGCCGTTCATCATCGGCACGCCCGCGACGCAGACGTTGTCCTTGATGACGACGGTCTTGCCGGCGAGTTTGCCGCTGGCTGCACCGGTGATCGTGGTCTTGACATACCACGCGCCGTATTTGTTTTCTTCCGCCGTGGGGTGGTAGGACTTACCGCGCAAGTACTTGACCGCCGGTACGAAATCGGCCATTTCATCGACGACATCGTAGGCGTCGAAGTTGGGTTGAAGCAGTTGCCGATAGGCCTCGGCCTTGGCGTCGTCGAGGTGGATGCCGAGACTCAGGGCTACGGCCTGAACCTCGCTGGAAGAAGGGCGTTTGACTGCCATGGAGAACTCCGTGGTCCAAGGTTTGGAAAGGTCGGGTTGCTGCATGCGGCACCCCGACCGGCCGCTGCGCAGTCGGCATCCGGCGGGCCCGGAAGGTCACTGTGCCGCGACATTGTGCGGGCTATATTTTCCAAGTCAAGTATATATTTTCCCTAGAAAGTACCGCACGTCTGCTGCGGTCGTTGCCGGCGGCGAGCGCCTCCTGGCAGTGCTACAGCCGGCCAAGCACCCGAAAAACATGCCCTTCTGCCACCGCCATGTAGACCGGCGCGAGGCTGGTGCCTTCGCCTGAATAACGCCCTTCACGTGCACTGCAATACGTCAGGGAGTGCTGGCTGATGCGTCCCCATTGCGAGCGCTCGCAAAGCCCGCGTTCAAAGAGCGAGGCGAGGAAGTGCACACCTTCGTAGGTTGATTGGCCGAGCGAATTGAGCGTCGGCGCACGCTCACCGAAATGGCTGTGATACCGCTCCTTGAAGGCCAGGTTGGCATCGGTCGCCAACGCTGCGAAGTAGCTCGACGCGACATAGAGCCGCTCGGTGCTCTCGGCGCCGATCGCAAGCAGTTCGTTTTCCTCGATCGCGCAGGACAGGCGCAGCATCGACTTGGCCATGCGCTGCTCGCCAAACGCGCGGTTGAACGCAATCGCGTCTTCGCCGACGAGCGAGAGCAGCACTGCGTCGGCACCGGCGGCACGCAATTCGGCAAGCTGCGCCGAATAGTCGGTGGTGTGCAGTGGCACGTACTGCTCCGACACGACCTGCCCTGCGCACTGCGCGATGTAGCCGCGTGCCAACCGGTTGGAGACGTGCGGCCACACGTAGTCATTGCCGAGCAAGGCCCAGCGTTTCGGGCGCTCGCGTCGGGTGATCCAGGCGATGGCCGGCTGCAGCTGTCGGTCAGGCGTGTCTCCGATCGCAAACACGCCCGGCGTGCATTCGCCGCCTTCGTAAAGTGGCGTGTAGACGAAGGGAATCTGCCCGCCGATCGCCCGCACCACCCGCTGGCGAACCTGGCTGGTGTGCATGCCGACCAGGGCGTCGACCGCGCCAGAATCGACCAGCCCGGTGAGGACGTTTTCAAGCATCGGCGCATCATCGTCGGCATTGACCAGTACAAGCCTGCAGGAACGCCCGCCGATGCCGGAACTCCGGTTCAATTCGGCGGTGGCGAGCTTGGCCGATGCCAGCGCCGAGGGGCCCCAGATGCCCGTCAGGCCGCCCAAGGGAACGCACAGGCCGATGTGCAACTCGCGCCGTGCGCCGGCGGTGCCTGAGTCGGTATCGTCGGCAGCGCCAGGAAGTGCTGCACCCGGCCACTGCGACATCGTGCGGCGTTCCCTGCTGCCGTAGCCCATCAATCCACCCCGCGGGGCGAAGCCTACCGAAACTGCCATGCTTTCTCCATTGAGGTGCACCATCAGCAGGCACCGGTCGACCCGCTGCGTCGCGCCAGCATTTCCCGTGCCAGATCGAGAACACTCGGCGGGCGCAAGCACTCCGAAAATACTTTCCGCGGAAAGGAGCTCGAACTAGAATACGTGGAAGCGCATTTTTTTACCTCAAAGACGATGGCCGAGCAAGACATTTCGCAGTACCTCGCCTTTCTTCTGGCGTCTGCGCACCGGCAGATGCGGATCGGCCTGGGGCAGTCGATCGGCGACGAAGAATTCAATGAAGAGCACTGGCGCATCCTGCAGGTGCTCTCCGACGAAAAGGGATGCTCCATGGGCGAATTGGCCGTGCGTGTGCTCCTGAACGGCCCCGCGCTGACCAAGAACATCGACAAGCTCGTGAGCCGCGGCGTTGTCCAGCGCGCGCCTGATGCGGGCGACAGCCGAAAGGTGCTGGTGTACATCAGCGACCTCGGCCTGGAAACCGTTGCGCGCCTCAAGCGGCGCGTCGATGCGCACCACGAGAGCATCGAAGAAGCGCTCGGGCCGCGCAAGGTGAGCCAGCTCAAGCGGCTGCTCGAAAGCTTCATCGCAGAATCGCGCCAGCACTGAGCAGCCGAAAGCTGGGTGTGAGGAAAGGCGATGGCAAAGGCCACGGGGTGGCAACAGCCAATCACACGGTTTGGGTCTGCACAGCGTGCAGCCGCTGCAGCACCGAGGGCCTGCTGGTGCGAGCGGCGGGGGCGCTACTCAACGATCAATCGCAAACTTGCCTGCGGGCCTTCGTCCTCCCACGGCCATGCCAGAGTGACTGCCGGACGGCGTGGTCACCGCCATTGCGAACGCCGTAGCAGAGGTGCAAGGTTCGCTCAGGCTGCACGGCCACACACCCGCGCAGCATGCGCATCAACGGCGTGATGCCGATGCCGCCTTGGGCGGCCCATGGTTGCTGGCACGCGCTTGACCGTGATGCGCTAACCCGTGGGAGCAGCGCGACGGCGATGAAGCTCAGGAGTTGCAGCGCAGTCACCTGGGGCTGCTTTCGCCGACTGCCGGCGCAATGCGGCGACCGAGTCCCCACTTCACCACCTCGAACCACAACAAGCCCAATCCCGCGGCGCCGACCCCGGCCACCAGGAGGGCAGGCGAGGGCGTGGCGAACGCGAACAAGTCGCTCAGAACGGGAACGCCGAGGATCGCACCGAGCACGCCGACGGTTGCCACGGCGATCCAGATGAATGCCCAGTTCGATCCGGCAGGGACCAGCAGCGCCGATTGATTCCAGAATCGGTTGGCGAAGATCAAGCCGAGATTCGACAGCACCAGCACCGAGAACGTCATCGCACGCGCGATGTCGTCCGACTTCGAGAACCCGCGCGCCAGCGTGTAGACACCGAGCAGCAGCGCCAGCAAGCCGGCGCAGGGACCCCCCCATGACCGTGCCAGCAGCGACCGACGAACCCGGTGTCAAGACCCTGATGCGCAGCGGCACCGCCGCACGCCTGGCGGGCCTCTTGCCTTCGACGCTGCGCATCTGGGAGCATCGCTACGGCGTGGTAGCACCACCCAAGTCGGCCGCTGGGCAGCGCACCTATTCGATGAAAGACATCGAGCGGCTGCGGCTCATCAAGCGGCTCACGCTTGAAGGGCATGCGATCGGCACGGTGGCCCACCTCGATGCCGATACGCTGGTCGGGCTGTCTTCGGGCAGCCCGCTGCCATCGGCAGCGGTGCAGCGGGTGCTCGTCGTCGGTAGAGCCGCCGCGCGCAAGCTCGAGGGCTGGTTGCGACCGGCGCCGGCGCTGGTCTTCGACGACCTGGGCCATGCAGAGCGCGAAGTCGCCCGCGCCGGCGCGGCCGATGTGCTGGTCGTTCACCTGCCTTCATTGCACGCGTCGCTGGCCGAGCGGGTGATGACACTGCGCAACAGCCTGCCGGCGGCTAATGTCGTCGTGCTCTATTCGTTTGGCCCGGAAGCGGTCGATCCGTTCTGATCGACCCGTTCCCCCCCCCCTACGCCACGGCCCGGTATCCCCGGGCCGTATTCGTTGGCCTGCCGCACTG
>JBBRPV010000113.1:0-11449 GCA_038227445.1 Burkholderiales bacterium
AACAAGAAGTCCGACGTGGTGCGCATCTATTTGGCACCCGACGCGAACTGCCTGTTGTCGATCACCGACCATTGCCTGCGCAGCCGCAACTATGTCAACCTGATCATCGCCGGCAAGGCACCAGCGCTGCAATGGCTCGACATCGAATCAGCGGTAGCCCACTGCAAAGCCGGAGCAGGCGTCTGGGAATGGGCCACCAACGTTGCGGGTGCAGATTTGTTGGGGCCTGACGTGGTGATGGCCTGCGCCGGCGATGTGCCGACACTCGAAACGCTGGCCGCCGTCGCACTGCTGCGCGGGTATGTCCCCGACATCCGCATCCGCGTCGTGAACGTCGTCGACCTGATGGCGCTGCAGCCGCAGTCCGAGCATCCACACGGTCTGGACGATCAGGCTTTCGATGCCATGTTCACGCTTGATAAGCCTGTGGTGTTTGCCTTCCACGGGTACGCCGGGCTGATCCACCGCCTGACCTACCGCCGCCACAACCACGACAACCTGCATGTGCGCGGCTACAAGGAAGAAGGCACGACGACCACGGCGTTCGACATGGTGGTGCTGAACAACATCGACCGCTATCAGTTGGCGCTCGACGCGATACGCCGCATCCCGCGCCTGGCGCACCTTGTGGCGCAGGCCGTGCAGCGATATGACGCCAGCATCGCGCGCCACAAGGCCTACATCAGCGAACACGGCGAGGATCTGCCGGAGGTGCGCGATTGGCGCTGGCCATCATGAGCAACGACGCAGGCAGGCACGTGCTGGCGTTGAACGTCGGCTCGTCGTCGCTCAAGTTCGGCTTCTACAGGGTGGACGCAAGCGGAACCCGCATGCTGGACTCCGGTTCGGAAGAAGCCGTCGGTGAGCCGCAGGCGGCGTTGGCCCGCTTCACGCAGCAGATAGAAGCGAAGGGGCATCCTGCGCCTGCTGCAGTCGGCCACCGCATCGTCCATGGTGGTCCGCACTGCCGCCAGCACACATTGATCGATACGGGTGTGATGCAACAACTGCAAGCCGCCACCGCGTTCGCTCCGCTGCACGTACCGCCTGCGTTGGCCCTGGTACGGGCGGCGCAGGCACGCTTCCCCGGCGTCGCGCAAGTGGCGTGTCTGGACACGGCGTTCCATGCCACTATGCCGGCCCTCGCCCGCACGCTGCCCATCCCGCGCGAGCTTCGGGCTCTTGGCATTGAACGCTATGGCTTCCACGGCCTGTCGGGCGAATCGATCGTGCGACAGCTTGGCGCCGACGTGCCCGCAAGAATGGTGATCGCCCATCTCGGCCACGGCGCGAGCGTCACCGCGGTGGCACACGGAGCTTCGGTGGACACCAGCATGGGGCTGACGCCAACGGGCGGCGTGATCATGAGCACACGCTGCGGCGACATCGACCCTGGTGTGCTGGCGTACGTGGTTCGCGAGCACGGCTATGACGCGGCCCGTCTTGAAGCCTTGATCGACCAGCGCTCGGGGATGCTCGGCATTTCCGACCTCAGTGGCAACTTGCGGGAGCTGAATGCGGCCGCCGCTTCGACATCCGCTTCGGGCGATGACGCTCGGCTGGCTGTTCTGATGTTCTGCAGTTCCGTGCGCAAGCAGATTGCCGCGATGGCGGTCGTTCTCGGCGGCGTGGACCTGTTGGTCTTCACAGGCGGGATCGGCGAGAACGACGCATCGACGCGCGTGCTCATTTGCGACGGCCTGGACATCATGGGCATTTACAACGCCATGACGCGGGTGTTGCCGGCACAGGAAGAGGAACAGATCGCGTGGCGTACCTGGCAGCTGACGCAAGCGCCCAAGCAAACGACCGCACTGGAGCTCCCATGACGAACACGCTCGACCAGCAGTGCATCGACACACTTCGCTTCCTTTCGGTGGACGCCGTACAAAAGGCCAACAGTGGTCACCCTGGCATGCCGCTGGGCGCTGCCCCGATGGCCTATGCGCTGTGGGATCGGTTTCTCAAGTTCAATCCGAACAACCCGGACTGGCCTGACGGAGACCGCTTCGTGCTTTCCGCGGGCCACGGTTCCATGCTGCTCTACAGCCTGCTGCACCTGAGCGGCTACGACCTCTCTCTCGACGACATCAAGGCCTTTCGGCAATGGGGCAGCAAAGCGCCGGGCCACCCGGAGCGCGGGCACACCCCGGGCGTCGAAGTCACCACCGGACCGCTCGGTCAGGGCTTCGCCAACGCCGTGGGCATGGCGATCGGTGAAGCGCAACTGGCGGCGCGATACAACCAACCCGGGCACGCGGTGATCGACCACCACACCTATGTGATCGTCGGCGATGGCGACCTGATGGAAGGCGTGGTGGCAGAAGCCGCTTCGCTGGCCGGGCATCTGAAACTCGGCAAGCTGATCTGCCTGTACGACGACAACCGCGTGACGCTTTCCGCCGGCACCGACATGGCGCTCTCCGAAGATCGCGCCGCGCGCTTCGCAGCCTGCGGCTGGCACACCGTGGCGGTGGCGGATGGCAACGATGTCGAGGCGATTGCCGCTGCGCTGCAGGCGGCGCGCGAAGAAGCCACAAGGCCGTCGCTGATCTCGGTGCGTACGCATATCGGCTACGGCTCGCCGAACAAGCACGACAGTTTCGAAGCCCACGGTTCGCCACTCGGCGCGGACGAGGTTCGGCTGACGAAGCAGCGGCTAGGCTGGCCCACTGAGCCGCCGTTCTTGATCCCCCATGCGGCACTGGACCACATGCGCCGGGCGCTTGCGCGTGGGCAGAGCGCCGAGGCCGCGTGGAGCCAACGCATGCAGGTGTACGCGCTGGCTCTTCCTGACCTTGCCGCAGAACTGCAGTGCAGCCTGCGCGGCGAACTGCCCTCCGGCTGGGACGCCGACATCCCGGTATTTCCTGCTGATGCGAAGGGCATGGCCACACGGGCCGCATCGGGCAAGGTGATGAATGCGATGGCCTCGCGGCTGCCCGCGTTGACTGGCGGCTCAGCAGACCTGGACACATCGACCAAGACCGCACTAAATGGCCTGGGCGATTTCAACCCGCCTTCAACCGACGCCGACGACACCCAAGGTTCCAACGGCGGCGGCTGGAGTCATGCCGGCCGCAATCTGCACTTCGGTGTGCGCGAACACGCAATGGGCGCCATCGTCAATGGCTTGGCAGCGCATGGCGGCTTCATCCCGTACGGCGCCACCTTCCTCATCTTCTGTGACTACATGCGCCCGGCAATCCGCCTGGCGGCGCTGATGAAGCTGCATGTCGTTCATGTGTTCACGCACGACAGCTTGGCGGTCGGCGAAGATGGGCCCACGCACCAGCCGGTGGAGCAACTTGCCAGCCTGCGCGCGATACCGGGGCTGACCGTGATCCGCCCGGCCGACGCCAATGAAACCGCAGTGGCCTGGAAGGTGGCCGTGGAGAGCAGACAGCGTCCGGTGTTGCTGGCGCTGACACGGCAGGATGTGCCCACGTTGGACCGCAGCCTCTTCGCCAGCGCGGAAGGCTTGCGTCGCGGGGCTTATGTGCTGAGCGACGCGGGCGGCCAGCCGCCTGCGCTCATCCTCATTGCCAGTGGCTCGGAGGTCGCCCTGATCGTGGCGGCCGCAGAGCAGTTGCGAGGCGAAGGCATTGCGGTGCGCTGCGTGTCGATGCCAAGCTGGGACCTGTTTGACGCGCAGCTGCAGAGCTACCGGGATGAGGTTCTTCCGCCCAGCGCGTCAGCCCGGCTGGCTGTGGAACTGGGCGTGGCTCAGGGCTGGCATCGCTACGTCGGTGAACGCGGTGACGTGCTCAGTGTCGAACGCTTTGGTGCCTCCGCCCCCGCCGATATCTTGCTGCGCGAATACGGTTTTACGATCAGCAACGTCGTCTCGCGCGCGCGACGACTGCAGGCCCGCTGAGCCGCATGCACGCTGGCCTGGTCACTTGACCGTCTTTATCTTCACGATCATGCCCGTGTCGATGGCAACGAGCACATAGACATAACCTGCCTTCACCCAGTGGTGGCCACGTGGCGGCGGGCTGAGGTGATGAAAACGCCAGTCATCGACCACGAACTGCGGCTTGTTGTGGTACTCCACCGGCAGCTTGTTGCCCTTGTAGAGGTCATGCGTCGGGCCCGCGTCGGGGCCCTTGCTCGAAGCGCTTTCGACCTCGTGCGACCCGGGGTGGTCCATCTGCCGACGCTGATCCTGCGGATTGCCGCGCTGTCCGAGGGGTACCTTCGCGCTGTCGGGTTTCGCTGACGGCGGTTCGGCCTGTGGCGCATCCGGACCAGGCTTGCTTTGGGCGGAGGCGACTCCGACCACGCTGAACAACAGCGCGGCAACGGCGTAGCGAAGGATGGATGGCTTCATATTGAACTCCAAAAGGGTCGTCGACGGCGCAGCGATGGCCGGCGACGTCAATGTCGAAAGAACCATCGCCACGGCCACCGACGCAAATCCGAACGTAGCCGTCAGGTGATGACTACGCGAATGGGGTAGGTCTTGAAGGGTCATGTCAGCGCTTGTGCTCATTTCCGAGTCATTGTGCGCGCAGGCCAGCAATGCGTCTGTGCACTGTCGTACCGATGCGGCCACCGCGGATTGGGCGATCCACGAAAAGCAGATTTTGAAGCTGGCGACGCCGATGGTCGGCGTCGCCTCGATGTACGACACCGTACCGACTGCGTCAGTGGTTGCGACTAGCCTAAGAATTGCTCGCGCCTGAAGGCGTGCGTTGACGAAGGTGATGCCACATTCAGAGACGCGAGTTGCATGCAACCCGGCCTTTGGATCCTCGCCTTCACTCCTCTCTCAGAACCCCAAGGAACTCATCATGACCGCTGCCACCGCAACCCACGCCACTCCCGCCAAAGCTGTTCCTGCTACCCACCCGGCATGCGAACACCATCACCTCGCCGCCGCACGGCACGTCGCCGCTGCGTATCACCATCTCCAGGCCATCGATGAACACAACGATTGCCACCATGACGCCGCCAAGACCCATGCCGAGACCGCGCAAACGGAATCTGCCGCAGCTCAAAAACACTCGGTGACAGCGGCCACACATTCGAAGAAGTAATTTCCCTCGAATCCGCGCGACCCCTGCCGTGCTGTGGCGCGCCAGACGCCATTGGGAGAGCATGTAGGGTGAAGCAGCATTACGTTTGGCTCGTATGGTCGAGCGCCTTTCTGATTCCGTGGGCTGCGCTCTACTTGGCCAAGCCGGCACTGCGTGAGGTGATGTTGCGCGCCAGTCTCACGACCATGCTGTTCGGGCTCACTGAGCCGATCTTCGTGCCTGAATACTGGAACCCGCCCAGCCTTTTCGAGTTGGCGCAGCGCACCGGGTTCGACATCGAGAGCCTGATCTTTTCGTTTGCTCTCGGCGGCATCGGCACGGTGCTGTACGACGCCTTGACCGGCCGAACCCTCATGCCAGCCAGCGCAGCGCTGCGCCACGCACCTCGGCATCGCCTGCACCGCTGGGCGCTGATGTTGCCATTCGCTGCGTTTGTGCCGCTCTACTTCCTGCCGTGGAATCCGATCTATGCAGTGCTTGTTTGCTTGCTGCTTGGCGCGACGGCATCGAATGTTTGTCGTTCGGAACTCAGACGCAAGTCCATCTTCGGCGGGCTTCTTTTCCTCGCGCTCTACGCCGTGTTCATGCTGGGATTGAAGTGGTTTGCACCTGGCTATATCGACGCTGTCTGGAACCTGTCCGCACTGATGGGCGGGCTCGTGTATGGCATACCCACCGAGGAGCTGTTATTCGGCTTTGCGTTCGGACTCTATTGGTCGGGCGTGTACGAGCACTTCACATGGAGCGTGAGTAGCAACGGAGTCAAACGCTCTCAGCGGAAGTTGTCACGCGGGCGGCTTTGAATCGCAGTCGCTGCGACGGTGATGTGCAAGGTGTGGACTCGGCCATCGTCGGCCAGTGACACATCCGCCGAGGCAGGAAGTTCGGAGCCGTCGAGTTCGATCCGCGTGACGCCGCTGCCAACAACAGCGCTATTGACCACCGTGATCTCAAAACTCGTGATCGCGTTCAGCCGCCCCCGCCGCCGGTAGGTGATTCGGAAGCCGGGCCAGTGCTTCGGGATGCAAGGGTTGATGCGCAATCGATCACCTCGCAACTGGAATCCCAGAACGGCTTCGAGACCTGCGCGGTACAACCATGCAGCCGTGTCGGTATACCAGGTCCAGCCACCCCGACCGATATGCGGCGCGATCGAATAGACGTCGGCGCACGCGACGTAAGGCTCCACCTTGTAGCGCGCGACGGCTTCAGCACTGTCGCTGTGCTGGATCGGATTGAGAAGGTCGAACATTGCGCCGGCGCGGTCACCGTCGCCAAGTTGCGCCCATGCGAAGACCGACCAGGTCGCCGCATGGGTGTACTGCCCGCCGTTCTCCCGCAGTCCTGGCGGGTAGCCCTTGATGTAGCCGGGATAGACGGGGCTGTGATCGAAGGGAGGCGTGAACAGTCGCGCGATCTGGTGCTCGTGGTCGACCAGCAGGCGATCCACAGAGGCCATGGCCTGCACCGCGCGCGCCGGGTTGGTTGGCCCGGCCAGCACGCTCCACGACTGAGCAATGCTGTCGATCTGGCATTCCTCGCTGGTCTGTGAGCCCAGCGGCGTGCCGTCGTCGTAGTAGCCGCGCCGGTACCACTGGCCGTCCCACGCCTGCTCCAGCGCGCTGCGCAACTCGGCCGCGTAGTCGCGCCAGCGCTTGACGCGCTCGGCATCGCGGCGCTGTTCGGCGTGGGGTGTCAAAGACGTGATGGTCGCCAGAAGCAGCCAGCCGAGCCAAGTGCTTTCGCCGAAGCCCTGTTCACCAACACTGTTCATGCCGTCGTTCCAGTCGCCGGTTCCGATCAGCGGCAAACCGTGGGTACCGCGCGTCGGGCCGGAGTCGAGCGCACGGGCGCAGTGCTCATAAAGGCTCGTGGCTTCGCCTGACGCGGCCGGCTGGAAGAACGCATCTGCAGCCTTGGCGGGCACGGCCGGCCCGACGAGAAACGGCAGCAGTTCGTCCATCACGGCGACATCGCCTGTCACCTCGGCATAGTGCGCCGCGACGTAGCCGAGCCAGATGCGGTCATCGCTGATCTTCGTGCGGATGCCCTGCCCGCTCGGCGGCTGCCACCAGTGCTGCACATCGCCTTCGGCGAACTGCCGCCCGGCCGCCCGCAGCAGATGTTCGCGTGCCAGATCGGGGCGGCTCACACACAAGGCCATCACGTCTTGCAACTGGTCGCGAAAGCCGTAGGCGCCGCTGGCTTGGTAGTAGGCGCTGCGCGCCCACACCCGGCAGCCCAGCACCTGGTAGGGCAGCCAATCGTTGAGCATGATGTCCATCGCCCGGTTCGGCGTGTGGATCTGCACGGTGTCGAGCAACCCGTTCCACTGCGCTGCGACCTCGGCGAGCACCTGCTCGAAGTCGGTCGCGCGGTACTTCGCGATCAGCACCTGCGCTTGGCCATCCGAAGCCGCGTCGCCGAGCATGACGAGGATGTCGATCTGCGTGTCGGGTGGCATTTCGATGTGTGTCTGCAACGCGCCGCAAGGATCAAGACCGGCGCCCGTTCGGCCCGACAAGGCTGCGTTGGTTTGTAAAGCGGCGGGACGGCCCACCGCACCGAGCGCGCCGAGAAACTCGCCGCGGTCGCCACTCATCGATTGCTGCAACGCGCCCATGTCGATGAATGCCACGCGTTCGGCGCAGTCACTGCGCCAGCGGTTGCGTGCGAACAGCGCGCCGGTATCCCCGTCGCGCGACGTGGCCACGAAGGGCGCCGGCGTGCTGCCGTTGGCCCCTAACGCCCACTCGACATACGCGGTCACCGACAGGTGCCGCGTCAAGGGCGAACGGTTGCACAAGCGCAGGCGCTGCAACTTGACCGCGTCGTCCGCTGGCACGCACACCGTCAACTCAATCGCGATGCCGTGGGCTTCGCTCGTGAAGCGGCTGTAGCCCTTGCCGTGCGTGGCCTGGTAGGTCGCACCGGCAACTCGAATCGGTAGCGCGGTGGCGCTCCACACCGCCGCACTGTCTTCGTCGCGCACGTACAGCACATCGTGCGGGCTGTCGCTGACGGGATCATTCGGCCAGGGTGTCAGCGGGTTTTGCTGGCTGTTGAGCGACCAGGTGTAGCCGCCGCCCTCGGCCGACACCAGGCACCCGAACACGGGATTCGCAATCACATTGATCCACGGCATCGGGGTGCAACGTTCATGGTCGAGCTCGATGCGGTACGTACGACCGACGTCGCTGAAACCGCCATGGCCGTTGGCAAACTCCAGCGCACCGACCGGCGGATCGGCGGTTGGCGCTGGCGTGCTGGCGCGATGCGCCACGGGTGCGCAGACTGCCGTCGGATCGTCCGCTGGGCCATCGCGGGCGGGTGGTTCCGGCACACCGGAGTCGAGCAGCACGCGGGCCACCGTGAGCAAGCCGTTGCGCAGCGCATCGCTGATCGAGCTGTTGCGCAGGGCGAACACTTCAGCCTTGACTGCTGTCGCGTCCGCCTTGAGCCACTCACTCTGGGCACTGATCAGCGGCGCCAGGGCGCTGTCGAGCGCATCACCCGCAGCGCCGGCGGCGGTGTTGAGTACCACCACATCGACGGCCAGCCGCTGGCTGCGCCAAAACCGCTGCGCCACCAGCAACCCCTGCACTTGCGGCAATTCGGCCAGCTTGTGCAAGCGGAGCAGCATGATCGGGCGATCGCCCGAAATACCGGCTGACCACAGGGTCGGCGGGCCGCCGTAGCCGCGCCCCAAAGCATCGGCAGGCGCGCGTTGACATGGGTCGTTGTACAGCAGCGCGCTCAGCCAGCCTGCGCAGCGAGCGTTGAGCGCCGCGTCCAGGCCCAGCCGAGTCTGTTCAGCTGCAGCGTAGCGCGCGGCACTGGCGAACAGTTGTTCGGCAGCGTTGGCGTCACCCAGCTGTTCAGTCACTGCCAGCGCCCCCTCGCGCGTATCTGCCAGACGTGTCCACAGCAGCACTGAAATGGTTGCACCGGGCGCAAGACTGAAGTGCCGACGTAGGCTGAAGACCGGGTCGAGCACCGTGCCAGTGGTGCTCGACAGGGCGGCGCCCGGCTGCATGGCCTGTGCCCCGCTCAGCGTGCGGCAACGGCCCAGGAAACGCGCTCGATCGGTCTCGTATTCGAGTGCATTCTGTCCCTGCCCGCCTTCGCTGTTCCTCCCTTCGACCTGCAACGAGTGCGCGGCCCACATCTCGGCCTCGCCCTTCGCACGCTTTCGCCTGGTGGCCAGCAACACGCCGTGCTGCGCCTCCCAGGCGGTCTGCACAAACATCTTGGAAAACGCCGGATGCGCGTTGTCGGCCGCGACAGCACCGAGCACCAGTTCGGTGTACGACGTCAACGACAGCACGCGAGTCGTATCGCCATGGTTGGTCAACGTGAGGCGGCGCAATTCGATATCGGCCGCGGGAGCCACGGCGACGTGCAAGGTGGTCGTCAAAGAACCTTCGCGCCGGAAGAACTCGGCGCGTCCCTGTGCGAACGTCACCGCCACGTCGGTCGCCGTGTTGCCCAACGGTTGCTGAGTGGTTGCCCAAACAACGCCGCTGTGCTCGTCGCGCAGCAGCAAATGGCTGCCCCAGTGGTCGCGCGTCGCATCCTCGCGCCAGCGCGTGACCGCCAGGTCTCGCCAACGGCTGAAGCCGGCGCCGCTGGCGCTCAGCATCACGCTGTAGCTGCCATTGGAGAGCAGGCACACCTGACGCGCGGTAGCGGGCGGGGGCGCGGTCACGTCGATCACACTGGGTGCCGGCCAAGGCGAGTCATTGGCGCTGCCACACCACACAGCGCCAGTCGCGGGTTCATCGATAGCCTGCTGCGGTTAACCATGATCGGACTGCTCAATGTATCGCAGCGCACCGACGAATCGTGAGCCTGCGCGTATGGTGAGTTTGGGGGTGTACGCGCAAGTCGGCGCCCTTTGTTGCCTCAGCTTCATGGCCAATCGACTCGGGCTTCGGCATATACGAAACCGACGCAGGTCCAACCGGGGCCCAACGCTCAACTTCAAGGAGAAAGACAGTGTTCAACATGTACGACGGCTACCATTTCTTCGGCATGCACCTGATCTGGTGGTTCATCTGGATCGTGTTCATTGGAATCATCTTTGGCGCTTATGAACCGGTCCGCAGAAACCGACGCCGGGACGATGTGCCCCTGCCAAGGCGGTCAGAAACACCGAAGGGCGGCATGAAGTAGGCGCCGCGATTGGCGCCCCGAACTGCGCCAATCAGCGGCGGCCGAGCGTCAAGGCCGATTCATAGGCAAGACCCCTGCAGGCCCTGCCAAACACTGTTTGGAAGGGCCATCGCGGTCAGGCGCCCTGTCTCACGCATCAATTCCGGTACGCATAGGGACGCAATTGCGCGATATCGGTCTTGTCATACGGCAGGTTGTAGCTCGCATTGCCTGGGTTCCAACCCGCTTCGTGGCCGTAGCCGTGGCCATATCCGTAGCCGTACCCGTAAAACGGATAGGCATAGTAGCCACCTGAGTACCAGCCGTCGCCATGGCTGAAGCCCACGTCGGGGCTGACGATCACAGCCTGCAACTCGCCGCCGTTGGAAACGATCAGGTCACGCACGTAGGCGTAACGGAGATTGCCCTTGAGGTAGACATAGTCGCCGATCAACTCCGACGAACGCCAGTCGCGCTCCGCCAGGGGGCCGCTGCTCTTGGGGATGCCGTCAAACAGCCCGTATTTCTTGACGCTTTCGGCGGTGATCGGTGTAGTGACGAACTTGTAGTCCGGGCTCACCGTCACGTCCGCCCACTTGACGGCGAGGTTTTTTTCTCCGAGGCCAAGAAAGCCGCCGGTGGACACGATCAGCTCGTGAACCTTCCCCTCGGGCCCGAAGATGATGTTGTCGACTTCGCCGACATTTTCGCCCTTGGGTCCTTTCACCTTCTGTCCAATTAGCTTCTTCACACTCCACCCGGTTGCCGGGTCGAGTTTCCATTTGTGCAGATCGATGGGGTGAATCTCGACCGTCTTCGCAGGCGGATCTGTCGCCGCCAACACCGGCCCCGCAACGCCTGTGAACGACAAGCCCGTGATGAGCGAAGCGGCAAGGACCGACGGCCGAACCGAGCCTGTATAAAACTTGCGCAACATAAATTTCTCCTTGCGCAAAATTGCGCGATCCAAATCAAATAATCTGGCAGCCCTCGCGCCTGAATTGCGCGGGGTTGACGGGCGGTGAGCCAAGGGAGACGCCAATGCTCAAAGTGAGAATCGACGCGACTCCTTAACTTACGGTGCTCGCTAAAGAACCAGGCGTCTGTTCGCTGTGACCTTGCCCCTGGAATCCGTACCCCATAACCGAGTCACGAATTGACTTGCCTTGGTTGATTGGCAAGCCAGTCTTGCTCGAACTTCATCGGGCTGACGTATGCCAGCGTCGAGTGCAACCGGGCCCGGTTGTACCAGA
>JBBRPV010000114.1:0-11416 GCA_038227445.1 Burkholderiales bacterium
ACGGTCTTGATGGGCATCCTCGATCTCGATAGCAATGGCGCCATCGGCAGGATCGCCGCCGGCGATCACGCTCAGCGATGGCCTCGCCGTCCATCATCAAACTCGATCAGCGGTCCATCGAATTGGGTGATCGCACTCACACGCAGGGCACGCCGTTGATGAGGATGAGAACGTCGTAGCGGTGGTGGCTGTAGTCGGTGTTGATGCGCAGCTGGTTGACAACTTCGAAGCTGTTCTTGCACCAGTCCTTGATGTTGACCAGCGTGTAGTTCAGCGGGGTGCCGTCGTCACGGGTGAACGCGTTGCGCTCGCGCAGGGTGCGGGCGGCGGTGTAGACGTCGGGGGTGACGATCTCGTCCATCAGGCGGGCGAATTCGCCATTAGACAGCTGGACGCGGTTCAGCGCTTCAAATTTTTCGCGGAAGTTGCGCTCCAGGGATGCGCGGTCGCGTATGTCGGGCCGGTGCTCGTACTTCAGGTCTTGCAGCTTGCCGATGAAGCCGTACTCGACCTGCTCCTCCTTGATGCCGAGGGTTGGAGGGGCGGGAGTCGGGTCATAGGTTTGCTTGTGTGAGGGCATGGGTGAGGGTTTGAACGCAATCGACGAAGTGGAGAGTTGTTCAAGAGGTCGATTGGCGAGAACGGTTTCGATTCTGACGCGGTACCGGTCGCCGGAGAGTCGGGAAGTGTCGGCGACTCACTGTACCGCTGCTGCAGCGCCACGATGGAAGCCTTCAGGCAGCCGTTCGGTCGCGTACCTGCGCTCGATTGCGCTGGCACGTCCATGGCATCGACTGCTTCACGGCCACGAAACGTGGCGCTGGCAGAGTCGCCCATCAAAGGCTAACCAAGTCTCGTACGCCGCCACGCGGCAAACACGCGAATTGCGTCTGAGCAGCCCTTCGCGGAGACCCACTTATGGCCGTCCGCGCAAGTGGCTGGCGGGCTTGTCCACAGCCGATGGGCAGGGGCTCTACGTCGCAGTCACGCGCACTTGGCCGAAGTAATCGATTTGTTGACCTCAATGGCTTTTGTAATCAAAATCCACGGACGCTAATCGAATCTAAAAACAACACCGAGGATTTAAGTGACTGCGTGGATCGGGTACCAATGGTTGGCCGAGCGCTACAACGTCTCGCCAGTCCAGGCGTTTCGTACAGACAGCGCCATCTCCAAGTCGCGAGCCACCGTGCGTGAAGACGGATACGTCCACGAACACTACGGGCCCGCCGCGCGGCCTTCGAACACCTTGGCAGGCCACCTGACTTTCGCCCTCAAGCACGAGGGGGTTCACCTGGAGTTCCTGACTCGCTTGTTTCGCGTGGCGCCGGTGGCCGATCTTGAGGCATGGATCGCCGCCGAGCCGACGGGGCAATATGCGCGCCGCACCGGGTTCTTCTTCGAATACCTGACAGGACGGCACCTGACGTTCCCCGGCGTGGTCGCGGGCAACTACGTCTCGGCGCTGGACGAAGATGTTTACCTCACCGCCAGCCGACCCACCAACAACCCTCGCTGGCGCGTGCGCGACAATTTGCCCGGCACGCCCGACTACTGCCCCGTGGTACTGCGCACCGCTCGCGTGCAGCAGGCCGAGCAGTACGACTGCGCGCAGCACTTGGCTGATCTGGAGGTCGAGTTCGGCGCCGACGTGCTGCAGCGCAGCGTGGTCTGGCTGACGATCAAGGAAAGCCGCGCGAGCTTTGCCATCGAGCATGAAGAGCAGCACGTTGATCGCGTGCGGCGGTTCGCGTCTGCTATGGAGCAACGCTGCGGACACGGTAGCGATCCGCTGTCGGAAGTCGCTCTCGGCGAACTGCAGTCGCAGATCCTCGGGCCACGTGCGACGCGTTACGGCGTGCGCCGCTCGCCGGTCTTCGTTGGCGAAGTGGACGGGTTCACCGAGGTGGTTCACTACATTGCTCCGCACTGGAACGAGACACCGGCGCTTTTGTCGGGCCTGCGCAGTTTTGCGACTCGAACGGCAGGTGCCTCCCCGCTGGTGCGAGCCGCGGTGTTGTCGTTCGGCTTCGTCTACATCCATCCGATGTCCGACGGCAATGGCAGGATCTCGCGATTCTTGATCAACGATGTGCTGCGACGAGACCACGCCATCCCGGCTCCCTTCATCTTGCCCGTGTCGGCCACGATCACCAGCACCGTCGTCAACCGACGCGGTTACGACCAGGTGCTCGAGTTGCTCTCGCGGCCGCTGATGCGCAAATACGCTGAGGCTTGGCGCTTCGGCGCAGAACAGGTGGCCGAAGACGGCGTGCACTACAACCTGCAGTTCGATGCCTACGAAGACGCGCTGCCGGCCTGGCGCTATCCCGACATGACCGACCACGTTGAGTACCTCGCCCAGGTGGTTCAATCGACCATCGAGCAGGAGATGCGCAATGAGGCCCGCCACCTGCGCAGCCTGCGCAAGGCCCGCGAGCGGGTCAAGCAAGTCATCGAAGGGCCGGACGGCGACATCGACCGCATCATCCGATCAGTGCGCGAGAGTGGTGGCAAGGTGTCGAACAAGCTTCTCAAGGAGTTTCCGGCCTTCGCGGACAAAGACCTTGCCGCCCAGGCTGTGGAGGCAATTCAAGGGGCATTCGCTCAACCGTGAGGGTTCCGGTTCGGAGCCGGAAGGAGCCGCCGGGCTCGCGTGAGTTCGATTGACCCATCGTGGCAGCGCCTGTTGTGAACTGCACGGGAATTCGAAGAGCCTGTTGGCTTGAGTGAGGCCGGCATGGCCCGGCGGTCTTGGGTTCGATCTATCTATCTATCGTCCACCACTCACGCACTCACGCACTCACGCTCCGTGAGCGTGCAAAGCGACTCAAATTTCCCGCACCGTCCCGTCGCGTTCGCCGAAAACCCACTTGGGTGTGACAATCTCCGGCGTAGCCCCGGTGGTGGAACGGTAGACACCGCAGACTTAAAATCTGCTGCTTGCGCAAGCGGCGTGCCGATTCGAATTCGGCCCGGGGCACCATCCAGCCGGATGGCAATCGCCAGCGCCGCGCCAATAGAGTTCCCCCTGAAGTTCGTGGTGTTGCCGAGCGAGAAGAAGATCGACGCGAACCAATCGGCTTGAGCCGCCGCGGTGGCTGTCGCTCGTGTCGGAAAGTGCCGGGCCGCAAGCGCGGGCTTGACGGCGGCTCAGGGCGCGCGGCAGCCCGCGAATGCATCGAGCCCGAACTGGTATTCGCCAGCCTGTATGCCGAGCAAGCCCAGCACCGAGTGAAAGAGGTTGTCGTGCGTGAGCGGCATGTCGCGGCGCTCGCGCAGGCAAGATGCCATCGGGCGCGCGGCCGCTGGTGCTGGTGCTGGTGATGGTGCTGGTGCTGGTGCTGATGGACCGAACCACACAATCATGGGCACGTTTTTCTGCTCGCGCGGCGCCAACGCATAGGGCAGGCCGTGCAGGTAGAGGTTGTTCTCGCCGAGCGATTCGCCGTGGTCCGACACGTAAAGGAGCGAGGTGTCGTATTGCGATGACTTTCGTTGCAGCCAGCTGATCGCCTGCGCCAGCAGGTGGTCGGTGTAAGCAATGGAGTTGTCGTAGGCGTTGATCAGGTCGGCATGGCCGCATTGCTGCAGCGCGTTGGTGCGGCACTCGGGCAAGAAGGGCTTGCTGTTCGCCGGGCTGCGCTTGTAGTAGGCCGGCCCGTGGCTGCCCATCTGGTGCAGCACCAGCAGTACACCGCGTGCGCTTCGTTCGCCGGGAAGGGCGGCTAAGCGGGCGTCAAGGCCAACGAGCAAGGCTTCGTCGAGGCATTCGCCGTCTTCGCAGAGTGGCGTGCCGGGCGCGGTGCCTCCCGGTGCCGGGTCAATCGCCCGGGCGGTCGGTACGCGGTCGCACACGCCCTTGCAGCCAGCCTGGTTGTCGAGCCACAGCACCGCCATGCCGGCGCGCTGCACCAGATCGAGCAGGTTTTCGGAATCACGTGCGTGCACGTCGAATCTCGATCTGCCGAGGTGCGAGAACATGCAGGGCAGCGAGGCTGCCGTGTTGGTGCCGCACGAACTCACCTCGCGAAAGCTCACAAGGTCAAGAGCGCTCAATTCCGGGTTGGTTGGCCGCGCGTAGCCATTCAGCGCGAAGTGGTCGGCGCGAGCCGTCTCGCCCACCACCAGCATCAGCAGCGGCGGGCGAGCGCCGCTGGCGCGGGACGCGATGCGAGCATCGAGACCGATCGGCAGCGGCGGTCCCGTGGGCCGGGCGTTGGCTCGCAGGCCGATGTCGGCGAGCGCGTAGAACGAGTTCAGCGGGTTGATCAGGTAGCGCATCGACTTGTGGTTGCGCATCGTCGCCGAAAGGTCGGCAAACAGCGCGAACAAAAGCGCGGTCAGCATGAGCAGTGCGGCGGCACACCCCAGTGCGTTGCGACCGAGCTGGGGCAGCGCACCGAGCCGCTGAAGCGGCATTCGCCACAGAAATAGAAGCGGTACGCCAGCGAGGAGGAGCAAGCCCAGCAGCAGCCGCCCGCTGAGCAGGTCGCGCACCTCGCGCGGGTCGGTCTGCACCACGTTGACCATCATTGTCGAATCGATCACGACGCCGTAGGTGCCCATGAAGTGCGCACCGAACGCTGCGGCCACAACAAGGAGTGTCGCCACCGGCTTGATGCTCGTGCGCCACGCGGTAAAAGCCATCAGGGCGCTGAGCAGCGCAGCGATCATCAGCCCGAAGCCTGTGACAAACAAGAAGCCGCGCGGCGAGTTGGTCTCGGGCAAGGCGAGCAAGGCCCGCCACAAAGGCCAGTTGGCGAACACTGCGATCCACAGCGCGGCGAGCACCGCAACCGTCATGGGGTTCCAGCCCGTTGAGGCAGTTGGCGTGGGCGGCTTCACGACTCTCTTTGTCATCCGCCGTATTCTCGGTGCAGCCGCCTGTGGCGCCTGGCGCGCCCCGCGTTCAGCTACCAAGCATCACGCCACGCGCTTGCCGGCTGGCGAGCAGCGGCCCGCCATACGCCGCGAAGGATTATTTGAACAGGTCCTTCAGCCGGTCCGACCAGGTCTTCGTGTTGGGCGAATGCCGGTCGCCGGCGTTGCGGAACGCTTCGTCGAGCTCCTTCATGAGCTTGCGCTGGTGCTCCGTGAGCTTGATCGGCGTTTCGACCGAGACGTGGCAGTACAGGTCGCCGGGGTAGCTGGAACGCACGCCCTTGATGCCCTTGCCGCGCAGCCTGAAAGTTTTGCCGTGCTGCGTGCCTTCTGGGAGCTCAATCTCGGCCCTGCCACCCAGCGTGGGCACCTCAATGCCTCCGCCGAGCGCTGCGGTGGTGAGGCCCACAGGCACAGTGCAGTGCAGGTCGTCGCCATCACGTTCAAAGATATCGTGTTGCTTGATACGGATTTCGATGTAGAGGTCACCCGCCGGCCCGCCATTGGTGCCCGGCTCGCCGTTGCCGCTGGAGCGGATGCGCATGCCTTCGTTGATGCCACCCGGAATCTTCACTTCGAGCGTCTTGTTCTTCTTCACCTTGCCTTGGCCGTTGCAGGTCATGCAGGGTTCGGGAATGATCTTGCCGGTGCCGTGGCAATGTGGGCAGGTCTGCTGGATGCTGAAGAAACCCTGTCGCATGTGCACGGTGCCGGCGCCGTTGCAGGTGCTGCAGGTCTTCGGGCTTGTCCCGGGTTTGGCGCCGCTGCCTTTGCAGGTTTCGCAGCTTTCGTAGGCGGGAATTCGGATCTGTGTCTCTTTGCCGGCCGCCGCCTCTTCGAGCGTGATCTCCATGGCGTAGCTCAGGTCGCTGCCGCGAAAAACTTGCTGGCCGCCCGGACCACGGCGCTGGCCGCCGGCACCGCCGAAGATGTCGCCAAAGATGTCTCCGAAGGCTTCGGCAAAACCACCCATGCCTTCACCACCAGCCCCACCGCCGCGGCCCATGTTGGGGTCGACTCCGGCGTGCCCATGCTGGTCGTAGAGCGCGCGTTTTTGCGTGTCGCTGAGCATCTCGTAGGCCTCTTTGGCCTCTTTAAACTTCTCTTCCGACTTCCTCGCGTCGTCACCCTGGTTGCGGTCAGGGTGGTGCTTCATCGCGAGCTTGCGATAAGCCTTCTTGATGTCGTCTTCGCTGGCGTTTTTGGGCACGCCCAGCGTTTCGTAGTAGTCACGTTTGGCCATGAAATTCAGGCTCCGGCAGGTTCTTCATTTGGTATGCGCTTCAAACACAAACGCCGGCTTCAACCGGAGCCTGCTTTGGAAAGCAACTCCGCCCGAAACCGGCGAGGGGTTTTTGAAGGGGATCAGCCCTTCTTGACTTCCTTGAACTCGGCGTCGACCACGTTGTCGTCGGTCGGCGGCTTGGCTTGCGCGCTCTCGGTGTGTGCGGCTTCGGCATCGCCGCCTGCGGC
The DNA here is from genome assembly GCA_038227445.1 of Burkholderiales bacterium. Taxonomy (GTDB): domain Bacteria; phylum Pseudomonadota; class Gammaproteobacteria; order Burkholderiales; family Burkholderiaceae_C; genus LMDS01. The sequence continues at coordinate 6,358 of JBBRPV010000114.1, forward strand.
CGCGCCTGTTGCCGCTTGCGCCGCTTGCGCCGCTTGCGCCGCCTGCGCTTCGGCATAGACCTTTTCTCCAAGCTTCTGGCTAGCAGTCATGAGGGCCTCAGTCTTGGCCTCGATCTCGGCCTTGCTTTCGCTCTTCAGCGATTCCTCTGCTTCTTTCAACGCGGCCTCAACCTTCTCTTTTTCACCGGCTTCGAGCTTGTCGCCGTGTTCGCCTAGGCTCTTCTTCACGCTGTGGATCATGGCGTCGGCCGAGTTGCGGGCCTGGATCAGTTCGAGCTTCTTCTTGTCATCGGCCGCGTTGATCTCGGCGTCTTTCACCATCTGCTCGATCTCGGCTTCGGTTAGACCCGAGTTGGCCTTGATGGTGATCTTGTTTTCTTTGCCAGTACCTTTGTCCTTCGCGCCCACGTGCAGGATGCCGTTGGCGTCGATGTCGAAGCTGACCTCGATCTGTGGCAGGCCACGCGGCGACGGCGGAATGCCTTCGAGGTTGAACTCTCCCAGGCTCTTGTTGCCAGAAGCCATCTCGCGCTCGCCCTGATAGACCTTGATCGTCACGGCCGGCTGGTTGTCGTCGGCGGTGCTGAAGGTCTGCGCAAACTTGGTCGGGATGGTCGTGTTTTTCTTGATCATCTTGGTCATCACGCCGCCAAGCGTTTCGATGCCCAAGCTCAGCGGGGTCACGTCCAGCAGCAACACGTCCTTGCGGTCGCCGGCCAGCACTTGGCCTTGAATCGCGGCGCCCACGGCCACGGCTTCATCGGGGTTAACGTCTTTGCGTGGTTCTTTGCCAAAGAACTCTTTCACCTTCTCTTGCACCTTGGGCATGCGGGTCATGCCGCCGACCAGGATCACGTCTTGGATGTCGGCAACGTTGAGGCCGGAATCTTTGATCGCCGTGCGGCAAGGCGCGATGGTGCGCTCAATCAGATCGTCGACCAGCGCTTCGAGCTTGGCGCGCGAGAGCTTGATGTTCAGGTGCTTCGGGCCGGAAGCGTCAGCGGTCACATAGGGCAGGTTGATGTCGGTCTGCGCGCCGCTCGAGAGCTCGATCTTGGCTTTCTCGGCCGCTTCCTTCAGGCGCTGCAAGGCGAGCACGTCTTTGCCAAGATCGACGCCCTGTTCCTTCTTGAACTCGCTGATGATGTATTAGATGACGCGTTGGTCGAAATCTTCACCGCCGAGGAATGTGTCGCCGTTGGTGGCCAGCACTTCGAATTGCTTCTCGCCGTCGACGTCGGCGATCTCAATGATCGACACGTCGAAGGTGCCTCCACCCAGGTCGTACACAGCGATCTTGCGGTCGCCCTTTTCATTTTTGTCGAGGCCGAATGCGAGCGCTGCTGCGGTCGGCTCATTGATGATGCGCTTCACATCAAGGCCGGCAATACGACCAGCGTCTTTCGTGGCCTGGCGCTGCGCGTCGTTGAAGTACGCCGGCACGGTGATCACAGCTTCTGTGACCGCCTCGCCCAGGTAGTCTTCAGCGGTGCGCTTCATCTTGCGCAGAATTTCGGCGCTGACCTGTTGCGGCGCGATCTTCTGCCCGCGCACTTCAACCCAGGCGTCGCCGTTGTCGGCAGCGCTGATTTTGTAGGGCATCAAATCGATGTCTTTTTGGACTTCTTTCTCTGTGAACTTGCGGCCGATCAGGCGCTTGACCGCGTACAACGTGTTGCGCGGGTTGGTGACCGCCTGGCGCTTGGCCGAAGCGCCAACGAGGATCTCGCCGTCTTCTTGGTAGGCCACGATCGAGGGCGTGGTGCGCGCACCTTCGCTGTTCTCGATCACCTTCGTGGTGTTGCCTTCCATGATCGAGACGCAAGAGTTGGTCGTGCCGAGGTCGATGCCGATGATTTTTGCCATGATTAAATCTCCTGAGAGCTGGAAAAGAATGTTCTTAACGTGTGAATAAGCTGTGGACTTTCAAGTCTTTCCTGTGGGCTGCTTGAGCCTCAGGGAGACGCCGCCACGGTGACCAGGGCCGGGCGCAAGACCCGGTCTGAGATCAAATAGCCCTTTTGCAGAACCGCCACCACGGTGTTGGGCTCTTGTGCGGCCGGCACCACGCTGATGGCTTGGTGCTGGTGCGGGTCGAATTTGGCGCCAGCGACCGGGTTGATCTCAAGCACCTTGTTTCGATCAAGCGCCGAAACCAACTGGCGCAGCGTGGCGTGCACACCTTCGAGCAGCTGCTCTGGCGTGGCGCCGGGGATCAGGATCGCAGCCTCCAAGCTGTCTTTTACCGGCAGAAGGCTGTCGGCAAAGCTTTCAACAGCGTACTTGCGGGCCTTGGCGATCTCGTCTTCAGCGCGGCGGCGTATGTTCTCGGCCTCGGCCTTGGCGCGCAGAAAAGCGTCAGCCACTTCGGCGTGTTTGGCTTCGAGTTCCTGCAGCCTGAATTCGGCATTCTGGGCTGTCGCCGTCACGGGTGGTGGGGCCGCAGCATCGAGCGGATCTGGCGTGAATGGGGTGGTTTCGTTGATGTTCATGGGTGGGGCTCAGTTCTTCAGCCTCAAACATGGGGCACTAGCCCACAGGTTCAAGAGGGGATTGCATTTGATCGGCAACTGCCGCGAAAAAAAAGCAGGCCGAGCGGTCAGTCGGGCTCGCTCGAAGCGCTCCACCGGTTCCAATCGGCCAGCTGGCGCCGGTCGCGCTTCGTTGGCCGGCCTTGTTCCAGCGCCAACGCTGGCTCTGCGCCGGAACGGCGCTCTTGAGCCGCTTCTTGGCGCAAGTTGATGCTTTCCGGCGTTTCTTCGTAGAGGGCCTGCGCCACCGTTGCCGGCCCGCGTTGCAGGCTCAGGGCCTTGACGATCAGCGTGCGCGTGACCGGCCCTTGGCGCAGCTCGATCATGTCACCAGCGCGCAGCTCTCTAGAGGCCTTGGCGGCCTGGCCGTTGACTTCGATCCGGCCTTTGCCGATCTCGGCGGCGGAGAGGCCTCGGGTCTTGAACAGGCGAGCGACCCACAGCCATTTGTCGAGCCGCACGCGCTCGGTTGGTGAAGTCTGTTCCGTCATTTGGGTGGGATTGTCGGCCAGCGCAGCCGCACTGTGGCGCCAAGCTTCGATCCGGAATCGGAGGCGCGTCTATTTTCGAGCCCTATGCCGGCACGGAGCGGCGCCACAACCTCGGATGAACCCTGCAGGTCCGACGACAAACGTGAGCTTTTTGGGAAAGAAGAACCCTTTTCCGCTTCAGTTTTCGTTCGGCCTGCCAAAGGCGTCCTCGGAGGGCACAAATTGGCATGCTGGCCAAGGGGCTCTCGTGGTCAGCCTGGGGCTGGCCATGCAGACAAGGTAGGCGGCGTCCGGGGCGCTGACCAAGGACACCAGCACCACCTCCACCTTGACGCTGTCCGGCGCCAACACCTACACCGGCACGACGACCGTCAATGCGGGAACACTTGCACTGAGTGGGAGCTTGAACGTTGGCGCCGGCACCGCCACCACCGTCGTGGCCTCCGGGGCGACGCTGTCCGGGGCGGGCGTGATCACGGCGGCCACGCTCAGCGACAGCGGCCTGGGCACGCTGAGCCTCACCGGCAATAACGCGGTCGGCGCGGTCACCACCACTGGCACGGTGGGCGACTACAGCTTCAACAATGCCAGCGCGCTGTCGCTGGGCGCCATCACCTCTGGCGGCGCCCTACAGGTCACCACCGGCTCGGGCACGCTGACGCTGAACGGCAACCTGTTGGCCGGCACCGGCATCAGGTTGGGCGGGGGGACGACCGGGGCCACGGGCCTGGCGCAATCGGCTGATACCGCCGGTGACGTGGTGAAAGGAACGGCAACGTCCTTGTCCTCCACGGCGGGGTCGGTCACCATCTACTCGGGCAATGCCAACACAACCGGCGCCGGCGGCCTGGGGTCACTGGTGTCTGGGTCAGCGAGCAGCCTGAACAAGTCCTACAACACGGCCTGGGGTGCGGGCAGCGTCAACACCAGCAAGGCATTGAACGTGTTCTACCGCATCCAGCCGTCGACCTCCACGGTCTCATTGCCTGCCAAGACCAAGGTGTATGACACCACCACGGCGGTAGACACGACGGGGGCGGCGGCCACCAATCTGATTGAGGACGACGTGCTCGCATCGGTCAGCGCGGTCACCGGCGACGCCAATGTGGGCGTGAACAAGGCAGTGACGCTGAGCAGCGCGACCTTCAACGCGGGAGCGGGCAGGGCGGTGTCGGGCTACAACGTCAGCTACGCCGCAGCGACCGAGACAATCACGCAGGCAAACCTTTCGGTCACCGGGGCGACGGCCCAGAACAAGGTGTACGACGCCACGACGGCGGCCACGCTGACGGGGGCCACCGTGACGGCGCTGGGCAGCGACGTGGTGAGCTTGAACGCGAGCGGTCTGACGGCGGTGTTCAGCGATAAAAACGTGGGCGTAGGCAAGACTGTGACTGCCAGCGGCTACACGCTCAGTGGGGCCGCAGCCGGCAACTACGCCGTGGTGCAGCCCACCGGGTTGACGGCAACGATCAGTGCCGCCAGCTTGGCAGTGACCAGCGTGACGGCCGCGAACAAGGTGTATGACGCGACCACGGCAGCGACCTTGAGCGGTGGCGCGGTGGCGGCACTGTCCAGCGACGTGGTGACGGTCAACACAGGCTCAGCTGTCGGCGCCTTCAGCGACAAGAACTTCGGCGCGGGCAAGACGGTCACCGCTACCGGCTACACGATCAGCGGCGCGGATGCCGGCAACTACAACGTCGCCCAGCCCACCGCGATCACAGCAGACATCAGCAAGGCCAGCTTGGCAGTAACCAGTGTGACCGCTGCCAACAAGGTCTACGACGCCACCACGGCCGCGACCTTGAGCGGTGGCGCGGTGTCGGCACTGGCCAGCGACGTGGTGACGGTCAACACAGGCTCAGCCGTCGGCGCCTTCAGCGACAAAAACTTCGGCAGCGGCAAGGCCGTCACAGCCACCGGCTACACGATCAGCGGCGCGGATGCGGGCAACTACAACGTCGCGCAGCCCACGGGCGTCACAGCGGACATCACCAAGGCCAGCTTGGCAGTGACCAGCGTGACGGCCGCCAA
>JBBRPV010000115.1:0-11337 GCA_038227445.1 Burkholderiales bacterium
ATGCCCTGGCGGCGTGCCTACGAGGTCTATGCCGGCATCGGCTGGGGCGTGGCGCTGATCTTCTTTCTGGCCGTGGGCGTCGCCGAATGGTTGCCGAGGCCGCTCGCATTTCCGCTGTCGCTCGTCTGCTTTGCCATGGGCCTACTGCGCCTGGCGCAGGCGCTGCACGTTCTGGTGCTGCGCGCGTCGCTCGCCGGCCGAGGCATCCATGTGATCGGGACGGATGTTCAGGCCCAGTGGTGCAGGAACCCGGGCGAGGTGTTCCTCGGCTTCGGCTTCGAGTGGCGCCCGGTTCATTCGCAGCGGCTCTATGAACTTGCCAAGATCGACTATCGGGAGTTCACCGTCTCGCCGCGCCTGCTGGGCGTGCTCGGCTACGCCAGCGTCCCACAACCCGACGCCGAGATCGGCCTGGCCTACATCCATGGTGTCGAGCCCCGAGAAGTGGCGCTGCACCGCCCGCTGCAGAACTTCGAGGGTGGCACGCTGCTGGTCGGCACCACGCAGTCCGGCAAGGGCGTGGCGCTGGCCAACCTCGTCACGCAGGCGGTGCGCCGCGGCGACGTGGTGATCGTCATCGATCCGAAGAACAGCCGCCGGCTCAAGCGTGTGGTCGAGCGTGCGTGCGAAGACTGGCGCGAGCCGGACACCTTCATGGAATTCCACCCGGCCTTCCCCGAGGTCGGCGTCCGGCTCGACTTCACCTTCAACTGGCAGAAGCCGACGGAGATCGCCTCACGCATCCAGTCGATCATGCCCCCGGACACGGCGGGCGCGTTCTCGGCCTTCGGGTGGGACGCGGTGAACGTCGTCGTCCAGGGGCTGGTCGAGATCGAGGAACGCCCGAACCTTGCGAAGCTGACCCGCTACATCGAGGGTGGCATCGAGCCGGTGTTGGAAGGTTCGTTGCGCCGCTTCTATGCCGAGACCCTGGGCGCTGCCTGGCGCGAACTGCCCGAGATGAAGAAGTTGCTGCAGGATGCGCACCGCGGCAACATGAAGCGGCCGTCCGAAGCGGCGAGCAACGACCTGCTGGCCTTCGTAGCCTTCTACGAACACCACGTCGCCCAGGCGCAGCGCAACAAGGTGGTGGACGCGCAGGTGCGCACGTTTCGGCACAACCGCGAGCACTACCAGAAGATCACCGCGAACCTGTTGCCGGTGCTGTCCATGCTGACCTCCGGCGATCTGGGGCGCAGCCTGTCGCCCGACCCGTTCGACGCGAAGGACACGCGGCCGATCATGAACTTCGAGAAGATCGAGCGCGGCGGGCAGGTGCTCTACATGTGCCTGGATTCCTTGCCCGACCCATCGGTGGCGTCGGCCATCGGCGCGCTGGCGCTGGCCGACCTCGCGGCGCGTGCCGGCATGCGCTACAACCTCGGCGGCTATCGGCGCATCTCGTTGTTCGTTGACGAGGTCTCGAATGTCATCAACCAGCCGCTGATCGAGATCCTCAACAAAGGCGCCGAGGGCGGCATCTTCACGACCTGCGCGATGCAGACGCTGGCGGACCTGGCCAAGCGCCTGGGCAGCGAAGCTGCGGCGCGCATGGCGCTCGGCAATCTGAACAACCTGATCGCGCTGCGTTCGAAGGACCGGCCGACACAGGACTTCATCGTCGAGACCTTCGGCAAGACAGCCATCCACTCGTTGCGCGTCGGCCTGAGCCACGGCGCCGACACGCACCTCGGCGACTTCTCGGCCAGCTACTCAACCCAGCTCACCGAGACCTTCGAGGAGATGGTGCCGGCCGATGTGCTGGGCAAGTTGCCGAACCTGCAGTACTTTGCCTCCGTGTCGGGCGGGCGGATCATCAAGGGGCGGTTTCCGATCCTCGATCCGGACGCGTCGGTGGCGGCGCGATCAGGCAGCCGGGCAGCATCGTGATTCGTGGCGTGGCGCTCGTGTCGCTGATCGCGCTGCTGGTGCTGGTCCTCTACCTGCCATCGGCACACCCGCCAGAGCGTTTTGTGGCACAGCTGCGAGCAGAGCACTCTGCGGCGGCGGCCTTCTGGGGAGAGGCACCGGCCACGCACATGTTGTCGCGCGCACTGCGCGTCCAGGAATCGGCGCGCAGTGCAACGCCGCTTCCGTCATCTGGCGACGCACCGGAGATCAAAGGCGTCAACGGCGCAGTCGCCAACGAGATGGCCTCCGTCAACCAGCGTCTGTTCAACAACGCCTACTTCCGCTCCATTGATGCACTGTTGCTGCTGGCGAGTTTCAGGCTGGCGACGCTGCTGGAATGGCTGTCCTGGCTACTGGCCTTCGTGGCGGCGGCGATGGTCGACGGCTACCTCGTGCGGTCGATCAAGGCAAAGGAGTTTTTGCACCACGACCCGGAGCTGTTCGCGGTGTATTCGAGCGGGGCGATCGTGGCCGGCTGCGCGACCGCGCTTGCGTTTGTGTTGCCCGTCAACCTGCATCCGATGGTCTTGCCTTGCGTGCCGCTGGTGATCGGGGTGTTGATCAGTCGAGCGGTGGGAAGTTTTCATCGGCGCGCCTAGCCTCGCCCGCCCGGTGCAACAGAGCGAACCAAGTCTTCGCCCTTTTTGACCATTTCGTCGATGAAACCGGGACCAGGCGCCGTCTTCGCTTTCCAGTCCGGTGACTGAATTCGCTCCAGGTGACCGAACATCGCTCCAGCGATGCGCTCCGCGTCTGACCGAGACCACCATCTCGACAGCGCATGCGGCAAAGCGTCTGGAGCCGAGCGGTCAGTGCCGAACTCGAACAGCAAACGGGCCATGCCGCGCAAGTGTTGATCGAAACTGGCGAACAGATAGCGGGTCGATCCCTTATGCCCCGCTTCGTTCACCAGACGGGCAAATTCGCTCAGGTGCGTCAGATCCCACGCGGCATTTCGGATGCCTGAAATGGTCGCCTCCCTGTCGAGCGAGTTCTTGTCTTTGAACACGCGTCGCTTCGGCGGCGAGTTCGGCGCGAAATACACGCTGGCGAGTAAGGCTGCCGGCCCGCCGAACATGAAGTCATCACGCATCCAGTCGAATAACTGCAGCACCCGGTCCACAGGCCGAAGCTGCCGCTGTTCCAGCTCCACCACCTTCAACGCGATGATGTAGTTCCGACGCCAACGCTTGATGGGCTTGGCCAGGTCGAGTTTCGGCACCTCATGCGGGCTGTGCCGGCCGGCCAACGCATTGGTTCGATGCAGCGCGACCTCGATGAGGTCATGGGGTCTCGCGCCATCGGCCGCGCGAAACCAGCCCAGCTCTTCCCACGCCGTCGCGTTGCCGGCCTTGTGAGCCAGCTCGTGAAACGCAACGGACGGCTCAATTTCGACATCCAAGCACTGCGCAAACGCCAACAATGCCGCAGCGATTCTCAGCTGTTCGTCGGACCGCGCCGCGCGCCCCTGCGCGAGTTGGGCGAAGCGGGAAGCGACATTTCGATCCGGCAGCAGCACGGTCTTGATGCGCTCGACGTAGCCCTCATAGAAGTAGCCGTCTGGATGGTAGAGACCCACAGGCGGAGGGATGTAACCGGGCACACAGACATCCGCCGCTGCAAGCCGATCGCTGACCGCGAACAAACCGTCCATAGGAAAGTCGGATGGCAACCGGACCACCATGCTGAAGTTTTCTTCGTCGTCTTCGACGGCCATCTCCTTCGCTCCCACGGCTGTTCTGAACTGGCCTGCCCTATCCTGGTGGATGGAAGAACGACTGCCGGCAGTTCATGTTGCCACGCAGCCTTGCCGTCAGCCGCCAGATATGCTTCCCCCATGAACCAACCCGCCCTGTCCGCCTTCATCTGGTCGGTTGCCGACCTACTGCGCGGCGACTACAAGCAGTCTGAGTACGGCAAGGTGATCTTGCCTTTCACCGTGCTGCGCCGGCTCGACTGCGTGCTCGAAGCCACCAAGCCCGCCGTGCTGACCGAACTGGCCAAGCGCCAGAAGCTCGGCGTCAACCCCGAGCCCTTCCTGCTGCGCGCCAGCGGCCAGCTATTTTTCAACACCTCGCCGCTGGACATGAAGAAGTTGATCGGCGACGCCGACCACATCAAGGAAAACCTCTACGCCTATATCCAGGCTTTCTCGCCGGCCGTGCGCGACATCTTCGAGTGCTTCGACTTCTACGTACAGATCGAACGCCTGGCCAAGGCCGGGCTGCTGTACCAAGTGACCGAGCGCTTCGCCCAGGTGGACCTGCACCCCAAGGCCGTGGGCAACATCAAGATGGGCGCCGTCTTCGAGGAGCTGATCCGCAAGTTCGCTGAAATCAGCAACGAAACTGCCGGCGAACATTTCACGCCACGCGAGGTCATCCGCCTGATGGTGGACCTGCTGTTCGTGGAAGACAACGACGCGCTGAGCAAGCCCGGCGTAGTGCGCACCCTGTACGACCCGACCGGCGGCACTGGCGGCATGCTGTCGGTGGCGGCCGAGTATCTGGCCGAGCTGAACCCCAAGGCGCGGCTGACATTGTTCGGGCAGGAACTCAACCCCGAGTCCTATGCCATCTGCAAGGCCGACATGCTGATCCGCGGCCAGGACATCAGCAACATCGTGCTTGGCAACACGCTGTCCGATGACGGCCTGCTGGGCAAGTTGTTCGACTACATGCTGTCGAACCCGCCCTTCGGCGTGGAGTGGAAGAAGATCGAGAAGGCCATCCGCGATGAGTTCGAGAAGCTCGGCTTCAGCGGCCGCTTCGGCCCTGGCCTGCCGCGGGTGTCGGACGGCTCCTTGCTGTTCCTCCTGCACCTGCTGAGCAAGATGCGCCCGGCTGTGGACGGCGGCAGCCGCTTCGGCATTGTCCTCAACGGCTCGCCGCTGTTCACCGGCGGCGCCGGCAGCGGCGAAAGCGAGATTCGCCGCTACGTGCTGGAGAACGACCTGGTCGAGGCCATCATCGGCCTACCCACCGACATGTTCTACAACACCGGCATCGCCACCTACGTGTGGGTGCTGAGCAACCGCAAGCTGAGCGCACGCAAGGGCAAGGTGCAGCTCATAGACGCCAGCAGCTTCTGGCAGAAGATGCGCAAGAGCCTGGGCTCCAAGCGAAAGCAGATGAGCGAGACGCATATCGCCGACGTCACTCGGCTTTTCGGTAGTTTCGTCGAAGCTGAGTTGGTGACGCTCATCGATGCACAAGGCAAGCCGGCCGGCACCGAGGTCGTGACCGCCGGCTCACCGCTGCCAGCCGCACCCGCCGGCGGCAAGCTCAAACGGGCGCCGCTGTCTCGCATCTTCCGCAACGAGGACTTCGGCTACCGAACCATCACCGTTGAACGCCCGCTGCGCGGTGCAAACGGCGAGAAGGTGCTGGTCACCAAGGGCAAGGGCAAGGGTCTGCCACAAGCCAACGCCAACCTGCGTGACACGGAAAACGTGCCGCTGTCCATGTCTGACCAGGCCTACTTTCTGAGTGAAGTGCTGCCGCATGCACCCGATGCCTGGATCGACCATGACAAGACCAAGGTCGGCTACGAGATTCCGTTCAACCGGCACTTCTACGTCTTCGAGCCGCCTCGGCCCTTGGCCGTCATCGATTCCGAACTTCGTCAGGTGACGGCCCGGATTCGAGGCCTACTGGCAACTCTGGACTCGGAGTCGGCATGACGCTGCGGCGGTACGCGAGGTACAAGGACAGCGGCTTCGAGTGGCTCGGTGAGGTTCCGACCCATTGGTCGGTCGATCAATTGCGCCGTGTGATTGACCGCATTGAGCAAGGTTGGAGTCCTGAGTGCGAAAGCCGCCCGGCGGACGAGGGCGAGTGGGGCGTTCTGAAGACCGGCTGCGTCAATGGCGGTACCTTCAATGCGCTGGAGAACAAGGCTCTGCCGAGCCACCTCGAAGTGCCACGGGAATTTAAAGTAGCACCTGGCGATCTGCTGATGTCGCGAGCAAGTGGATCTCCCGATCTTGTGGGATCGGCCGCGCTGGTTGGTCAAACGCCGTCGAGGCTGCTGCTTTCCGACAAGACATTCCGGCTGCATGTGAACGAACGTGTGGACAAGCGATTCCTTGCATGGTGCCTGGGCTCACGCCCACTTCGCGCGCAGATCGAGTGCGCCATCAGTGGCGCGGCCGGCCTGGCAAACAACCTGCCGCAGTCGAGCCTGCTTGAGTTCGTGGCACCTGTGCCTCCCACGAAAGAACAGCGCCTCATCGCCAGCTACCTCACCTGCGAAACAGCCAAGATCGACATGCTGATCGCCGAACAGAAGCAACTGATCGAACTGCTGACCGAAAAGCGCAAGGCGGTGATCGCGCAAGCCACCACCAAGGGGTTGAATCCGTCGGCGCCGATGAAGGATTCGGGCATCGAGTGGTTGGGCGAGGTGCCGGCGCATTGGGATGTGTCACGGCTGAAGTTTGTGGCCCACGTGCAGACCGGCGTGGCGAAGGGCAAAGACAACTCGGGCAGGCAGACTGTCGAGGTTCCGTACCTACGGGTCGCCAACGTTCAGGATGGCTTCCTGGACCTGGACGAGGTTTCCAGCATCGAGATTCCGCTGGCCGACCTGCCTCGTTACCGACTTCAAGCAGGCGATGTCCTGATGAATGAAGGCGGCGACTTCGACAAGCTAGGGCGTGGTCACGTTTGGGACGGCAGCATCAATCCGTGCATCCATCAGAACCATGTGTTTGCCGTGCGACCTTTTGGCATCAGCGCCAGTTGGCTGAACGCGGTTACCGGCTCTGCGCCGGCGCAGTTCTATTTCATGTCACGGTCGAAGCAAAGCACCAACCTTGCGTCCATATCGTCTACGAACATCATGGAGTTACCCGTTGTGATACCACCGGCCGACGAGCAGGAATCGATACTGCGATCGATCACAACGAGGTCTGCCGCCTTCAACGAGTTGATAGAGGATGCGCGCGCATCCGTCCGTCTTCTCCGCGAGCGCCGCATCGCTGTCATCTCCGCCGCCGTCACCGGCCAGATTGATGTGCGCGATCGCACGTCGCTCGATTCCGCCCTGGCCGAGACTCGCGCAGACATCGCGGCCGGCCGCTACGTGGTCGAATCTGCTGCCGCGCACGTGGCCCGCGCGCAAGCCATGGCACGGGTGGACGAACAGGCCCCCTTGCCGCCCAGTTCGTGCTAAGCTGAACCATACTGACCATATCGGTCATAGGAGCCCGCTGTGATCACCGAAGCCACCGCCGTCACTCTGCGCCAGAACCTGGGCGACATGCTCAACCGCGTGCAGTACCGCCGCGACAGCATCGTGATCACGAAGGATGGCAAGCCGGTGGCAGCGCTGGTGGATGCCGCCCTGTTCGAACGCATCCGAGCCATGCAGGAGCGTTTTGATGCCCTGTGCGACCGCATCGCGAAGGGCTATGAGAATGTGCCAGAGGACGAGGGCATGGCCGAGATCGAGAAGGCCTGTGCCCTGGCACGCCAGGAGACCGCCGATGAATGGCGCAGTGCCGGGCGTTTGCCGCCGCTCGCGCCAGCCCCCAAGGCCGCGTCACCCCGGCGTAGGGCTGCGCAGCCCTCTAGCAAGACTGCCAAGGCCAAGCCAGCCCGCCGCGCCAGCGGAAGCTGAGCGGACAGCACCATGCTCGTGGTGCTTGACACGAACGTTCTGGTGTCGGGCCTTGCGTACGCGGGCGGTCCGCCCGGCCGCTTGGTGACCGCATGGCGTGGCGGCGCCTTCAGAATTGCGTCGTCAGATTTCGCGCTCCGGGAGTTGACCCGCGTTCTGCCGAGAATGTCGGCGCGCACCGGGATGTCAGCGATGGAACTTCGGGACTTCCTGGATTCCTTTCGAGCGACTGCGGTGTGGGTGGAGCCAGGCGCTGACATCATGGCTCAAGCGCAAGCCAGCGGCCTGCGCGACCCGAACGACGTGCCGATCCTGGCGGCGCTGATTGCCTCCGGTGCCAACTGCCTGGTGTCCGGTGACAAGGACCTGCTCGCGCTGGCCGAGCACTACCCCATCCTGACGCCGGCCGATTTCTGCACCCGCCACGCGCCATGACGCTGCACCGCGAGATCCACTTCGAAGACGAGATCTGCGCCGACCTGGCCGCCGCAGACTGGTTGCATGCCGAGGGTGATGCCGCCAGCTACGACCGGGCACGGGCGCTCTTCCCGGCCGATGTGCTGGCCTGGGTGCAAGCCACCCAGCCCGCCGCCTGGGCGGCACTGAGCAAGAGCCACGGCGCTGTCGCCGAGGCCACGCTGCTGGACCGCCTGCGCAAGAGCCTGGACGACCGTGGCACGCTGGACGTGCTGCGCCACGGTGTCGAGCTGTTGGGCCTGCGCCAACCGGTGGCGCTGGCGCAGTTCAAGCCTGCCCTGGCAATGAACCCCGAGACGCTGGCGCACTATGCTGCCAACCGGCTGCGTGTGGTGCGGCAGGTGCGCTACTCGCTGCACAACGAGAACGCCATTGACCTGGTCTTGTTCCTCAACGGCGTGCCAGTGGCCACCGCCGAATTGAAGAGCGATTTCACGCAGAGCGTGGACGACGCGGTGGACCAATACCGCTTCGACCGTGATCCCGTGCTGCGCACGGGCCAGGGGCGCAGCGTGGAGCCTTTGTTGGGCTTCCCGTCGGGCGCCTTGGTGCACTTCGCGGTGAGCCACCACGAGGTGCGCATGACGACGCGGCTGGCCGGTGCGGCCACCTCGTTTCTGCCGTTCAACCTGGGCGACGATGGCGCCGCCGGCAACCCACCCAACCCGGATGGCCACCGCACGGCCTACCTGTGGCGCCAGGTGTGGGCGCGCGACAGCTGGCTGGAGATCATCGGCCGCTACATGGTGGCGCAGCGCGACGACAAGAAACGCCTCAAGACCATCATCTATCCGCGCTACCACCAGCTGGACGCCACGCGTCAGCTGCTGGCGGCCGTGCTGCTCGACGGGCCCGGCGGCAAGTACCTGATCCAGCACTCGGCCGGGTCGGGCAAGACCAACTCCATCGCCTGGACCGCGCACTTCCTGGCCGACCTGCACGACGCGCAGCACCGCAAGCTGTTCGACACGGTGCTGGTGGTCAGCGACCGCACGGTGCTCGATTCGCAGCTTCAAGACGCCATCTTTGACTTCGAGCGCACGGCCGGCGTGGTGGCCAGCATCAAGGGAGATGCCGGCAGCAAGAGCGGCGAGCTGGCCGCCGCGCTGTCGGGTGGCAAGAAAATCGTGGTGTGCACGATCCAGACTTTTCCGTTCGCACTGAAGGCGGTACAGGAGCTGGCCGCCACGCAGGGCAAGCGATTCGCCGTCATCGCCGACGAGGCGCATTCGTCGCAGACCGGCGAAGCGGCGGCGCGGCTGAAGCAGGTGCTGTCGGCCGATGAGTTGCGCGAGCTGGCCGACGGCGGCGAGGTCGGTACCGAAGACCTGTTGGCGGCGCAGATGGCGGGCCGAGCCGCAGAGAGCGGCATCACCTACGTGGCCTTCACCGCCACACCCAAGGCCAAGACCCTGGAGTTGTTCGGGACGCGACCCGACCCGACGCGCCCCGCCGGGCCCGACAACCTGCCTGCACCTTTCCACGTCTATTCGATGCGCCAGGCCATCGAAGAGGGTTTCATCCTCGACGTGCTCAAGAACTACACACCCTACAAGCTGGCCTTCAGGCTCGCCCACAACGGCCAGGAATACGACGAAAAGGCCGTCGAGCGCAGCGAGGCGCTGAAGGGAATCATGCGCTGGGTGAAGCTGCACCCGTACAACATCAGCCAGAAGGTGCAAGTGGTGGTGGAGCACTACCGCGAAAGCGTACAACCGCTGCTCAGCGGCCACGCCAAGGCCATGGTGGTGGTGAGCAGCCGGCAGGAAGTGGTGCGCTGGCAACTGGCCATCGACAAGTACATCAAGGCGCAGGGCTACAAGATTGGCACGCTAGTGGCCTTCTCGGGCGAAGTAGAAGACCCGGTCTCAGGCCCCGACCCGTTCACCGAGAACAGCGCAACATTGAACCCCAACCTGCGCGGGCGCGAAATGCGCGAGGCCTTCGGCACCGACGAATACCAGATCCTGCTGGTGGCCAACAAATTCCAGACCGGCTTTGACCAGCCGCTGCTTTGCGGCATGTACGTGGACAAGCGGCTCGCAGGCATTCAGGCGGTGCAGACACTGTCGCGCCTGAACCGCGCCTACCGTGGCCCCCATGGCTTGAAGGACACCACCTACGTCGTCGACTTCGTCAACGACCCGCAAGAGGTGCTGCAGGCCTTCCAGACCTACTACGCCACCGCGACGCTGGCCGACGTGACGGACCCGCACCTGGTGTTCGACCTGCGCGCCAAGCTTGACGCGGCTGGGCACTACGACGAGTTCGAAGTGGAGCGCGTGGTGGCGGTGGAGCTGAAGCCCAACGCCAAGCAAAGCGAACTGTCGGGCGCGCTGGAGCCAGTGGTGTCGCGGCTGCTGCACCGTTACAAGGCGGCGCAGGAGCGATTGAAGGTGGCGCAGGCCGCCAGCGACGGGACGGCGGCTGACGCGGCGCAGGGTGAGCTGAACGCCCTGGTGCTGTTCAAAGGCGACATGGGTGCCTTCCAGCGCATGTACGCGTTCTTGTCGCAGATCTTCGACTACGGCAACACCGCGATCGAGAAGCGCTTTATCTTCTTCAAGCGCCTGCTGCCGCTGCTGGAGTTCGGCCGCGAGCGTGACGGCATCGACCTGTCGAAGGTGGTGCTGACGCACCACACGCTGAAGGACCGCGGCAAGCAGGGGCTGGTGTTGCAGGGCGACAAGTACCCCACGCTGGACCCTCTGACCGAGGCCGGCGGCGGCGAGGTACGCGAGAAGGAAAAGGCCTACCTGGCGGACATCATCGAACGGGTGAACGACCTGTTCGAAGGCGAGTTGACCGACGATGACCGACTGGTCTACGTCAACAACGTGATCAAGGGCAAGTTGCTCGAGTCAGAGGTTTTGGCCGAGCAGGCCGCGAACAATTCGAAGGAACAGTTCGCCAATTCACCGGACCTGAACAGCGAGCTGATGAACGCGATCATCGACGCGTTTGCCGCTCACACAACCATGAGTACGCAGGCGCTGGATTCGCAGCGGGTGCGGGATGGGCTGAAGGACATTCTGCTGGGACCGGCGATGTTGTATGAGGCGCTGCGCGGGCAACGCCCTTCCGGCGAGGCAAGACCAAACTATGGGTAGCCGACCGCGGAGTCGGAAACTGAGATAAGACAACATGGTGGATTTCAAGAAGCGACTCGCGGGCAAAAAGGTGGCCATGACCTTGCCCCTGGAATCCGTACCCCATAACCGAGTCACGAATTGACTTGCCTTGGTTGATTGGCAAGCCAGTCTTGCTCGAACTTCATCGGGCTGACGTATGCCAGCGTCGAGTGCAACCGGGCCCGGTTGTACCAGA
>JBBRPV010000116.1:0-11100 GCA_038227445.1 Burkholderiales bacterium
CCTGCTTGCTGGAAGGAATGTCGATGCGGACAAAGGTGATGGAGTCGGACCGAACATCGCAGCGACCAGATTTGCCCAGCCTGCCGTCGTCGGTACTCGGTTCGCTTGGATGAATTCTGCGGGGCCGACTACACAGTCACACGTCGATGTTCGCTGCCCGCAGCGCGTTGGTCTCGATGAAGTTGCGGCGCGGTTCGACATCGTCGCCCATCAACATCGTGAAGACGCGATCGGCTTCTAGCGCATCGTCGATCTGCACGCGCAGCAGGCGGCGCACCGCCGGGTCCATCGTGGTCTCCCAGAGCTGGGCTGGGTTCATTTCGCCGAGCCCCTTGTAGCGCTGGCGGCCGACTGCGGCCTCGGCCTGCTGCAGCAGCCAGCTCATCGCTTCACGGAAGTCGCCGACACGGGCTTCTTTCAGGCGTTCGCCCTCGCCACGCCGCACCATGGCGTCGGCACTCATCAGCCCTCGGAAAGTGCGGCCGGCCAAGCTCAGCGCTTCGTAGTCGGCACCGTGCACGAAGTCGGCTGTGATGACGCTGCTCTTCACGTTGCCGTGGTGTATGCGGCTGACGCGCAAGATGTACTTGTCCATACGAGCATCGAACTCGGCGGTGACTTCGGCGTCGTGCAAGGAGCTCTTCAAAGCGGCGGCGGAAGCTTCGGCGGCTTCGCGCGTATCGATGTCGAGCGCCAAACCATTGGCCATGGCACGCAGGGCTTCCACGTCCATCCAGTTTGAGAGTCGTTCAACGATGTTCTTCGCCAGCACATACTGCCGAGCCAGCGCTTCGAGTGCTTCGCCCTGCAGCAGAGCAACCCCGGGCAGACCGGTATCGAGCTTGGCGTCTTTTAAAGCCACCTTGAGCAGGTAGCCGTCAAGCTCATGGCCGTCTTTGAGGTACTGCTCTTCTTTTCCGAGCTTGACCTTGTAAAGCGGCGGCTGCGCAATGTAGATATGTCCACGCTCGACAAGCTCGGGCATCTGCCGGAACAAGAACGTGAGCAGAAGAGTGCGGATGTGTGCGCCGTCGACATCAGCGTCGGTCATGATGATGATGCGGTGGTAGCGCAACTTGTCGGGGTTGAAGTCGTCGCCACCCATACCCTTGCCGATGCCAGTACCTAGAGCGGTGATTAACGTCAAAATTTCATTGCTGGTCAGCAGCTTCTCATAGCGTGCCTTCTCGACATTCAGGATCTTGCCGCGCAGCGGCAAGATCGCCTGGAACTTCCGGTCGCGGCCTTGTTTGGCCGATCCGCCAGCGGAATCGCCCTCGACGATGTAGATCTCGCACAGTGCCGGGTCTTTTTCTTGGCAGTCAGCCAACTTGCCGGGCAGACCCATGCCGTCGAGCACGCCTTTGCGGCGCGTCATTTCGCGAGCCTTGCGAGCGGCTTCTCGGCCGCGTGCGGCATCGATGATCTTGCTGCAAATTAACTTGGCGTCGGTCGGGTTTTCTTGCAAGTAGTCTGTGAGCGCCTTGCTCACAGACTCTTCGACCGGGCCACGCACTTCGCTGCTGACGAGCTTGTCTTTGGTCTGGCTGCTGAACTTCGGCTCGGGCACTTTCACGCTCAGCACGCAGCACAAGCCTTCACGCATATCGTCGCCGGTGACTTCAACCTTGGCCTTCTTGGCCAGCTCGTTGTCGTCGATGTACTTGTTGATCACGCGCGTCATCGCGGCGCGTAGGCCAGTCAGGTGCGTGCCGCCGTCGCGCTGCGGAATGTTATTGGTGAAGCAAAGCACATTCTCGCTATAGCCGTCATTCCACTGCATTGCCACGTCGGTGGTGATGGTGGTGCCCTGATCGCTTTGCTTTTCGCTACTGGAGCCGAACACCGTGGAATGAAGCACCTTCTTGCCGGTGTTGATGAACTCGACAAAGCCTTTCACGCCGCCGGCGTACGCGAATGTGTCGGACCGATTGTTGCGTTCGTCGATCAGGCGGATCTTCACGCCGTTGTTCAGGAAGCTCAGCTCGCGCAACTTCTTGGCGATGATGTCGTAGTGGAAATCGATGTTGGAGAAGATCTCCAAGTCGGGCAGAAAATGCACCTCGGTGCCGCGCTTCTCGGTCTCGCCGGTGATCCTCATCGGCGACACAGCGACGCCGTCACGCATTTCGAGCAATCGGTCTTGTGGAATGCCTTGCCTGAATTCCATGAGGTGGGTTAGCCCATCGCGGCGCACGATCAGGCGCAGCCATTTAGACAAACCGTTCACACAGCTCACGCCTACACCATGCAGGCCGCCTGAAACCTTGTAGCTGTTCTGGTTGAACTTGCCACCGGCATGCAGCTCTGTCAACGCGATCTCGGATGCTGAACGCTTGGGTTCGTGCTTGTCGTCCATCTTCACGCCGGTTGGTATGCCGCGGCCGTTGTCGGTCACGCTGATCGAGTTGTCGGTGTGGATGGTGACTACGATGTCATCGCAGTACCCAGCGAGCGATTCGTCGATAGAGTTGTCGACCACCTCGAACACCAGATGGTGCAAGCCCGTACCGTCGGAGGTGTCGCCGATGTACATGCCGGGGCGTTTACGCACCGCTTCCAGCCCTTCAAGGATCTGGATGCTGCCTTCGCCGTAAGCGGCGCTGTCAGCAGCGTGTTTTGTGGACCTTTCAGCACTACTGGCCGCATCGGCGCGCGCTTCTGCCGCCTTTTGATCGGGCGCCTTGTCTTCGTAGCTGTTCTGGGTATCGCTCATCGGGATTTCGCACTCACGGTTCGGGCTGCGTTTGATCAGTGCTCAGCCTCATCAAAAACACCGCAGCAAGCCGGAGCCCGCTTGATCAGTGGTTTTTTGGACTGGGTTCAGATGCGCATCGGCATTACCACGTACTTGAAGCCGGACTGTTCTGGTACGGTGAGCAACGCACTGGAGTTGGTGTCTTGAAGCTCCAGCTTCACCATCTCGACACTCATGTTCATCAGCGCGTCGATCAAGTACGTGACGTTGAAGCCGATCTCGATGCTGTCGCCTGCGTAGTCGATCTCGAGTTCTTCCTTGGCTTCCTCTTGTTCGGCATTGCTTGAAGCGATGCGAAGCGTGCCGGGCTCAATGTTGACGCGCACACCTTTGAATTTTTCACTGGTGAGAATCGCAGCCCGCTGCAGGCTAGCAAGGAAGGGTGCGCGGCCCAGCGTAACGACGTTTTTGTGGTTCTTGGGAATCACCCGGTTGTAGTCGGGGAACTTTCCCTCCACCAGCTTGGTCACGAATTCCATTCCGCTGAAGCTGAACTTAGCCTGGTTGCCGGCGAAGCGCATCTCGATCACACCTTCATCGCCGCCTTTGTCATCTTTTAGCAAACGCTGCAGTTCGAGCACAGTTTTGCGAGGCAGGATAACTTCCTGTTTTGGGATCTCGACGTCCAGGGTGACTTGCGCCAGCGCCAGACGGTGACCATCGGTTGCAACGAGTGTGAGGCTCTTGCCTTCGGCTACGAAAAGTATGCCGTTCAGGTAGTAGCGGATGTCGTGCACCGCCATCGCGAAGTGCACCTGGTTGATCAGCCCCTTCAACGTGTTTTGTGGAACGCTAAACATCGGGCCGAAGTCAGCGGCCTCTTGTACAAGCGGGAAGTCGTCGCTGGGCATTGTTTGCAGTGTGAATCTGCTTTTGCCGCCCTGTAGCGTCAGCTTATTTTGGTTCGCGGTGAGGGTGACGATCTGGTCAGTCGGCATCGAACGAAGAATGTCGATCAGTTTGCGTGCGCCCACCGTGGTTGCAAAGTTGCCACCATCACCACCGAGCTCAGCAGTGGTGCGCACCTGGATTTCAAGGTCACTGGTTGTGAGCTCTAGCTGCGAGCCGGTCTTGCGGATCAGCACGTTGGCCAGAACCGGCAAAGTGTGGCGTCGCTCCACAATGCCGGCCACTGATTGCAAGGCATTCAAAACTTTTTCTTGCGCTGTCTTTAAGACAATCATTTGAACCTCTCAACTTAGTCGTAATAGTAGAGCGAGCCATTTTTTGTGGACAAAGCAATTTTCACCTGTCACATCAGACACTTAGCTCACCGCAAACCATGGGGGCTGATGCCTCGTTTGCGCATCAGCAAAAGATAACAACTTTGCGGAAGTACCAAGCCCTGTGGACATGTCAGTGCTTGTTCGGAAGTTGTCCACAGACTTGTTGCTTGACAAATGCTGCATCGCAGTTCAGCCCTTTAGTGTCTGTTCGAGCACGTGCAACTGCTGATTCAGCTCGGTGTTTTTTTGCCGCTCGGCGCCGATTTTGCGAACCGCGTGCAGAACCGTTGTATGGTCACGGCCGCCGAATAACTCTCCGATCTCGGGCAGGCTTTTTTGCGTCATGTCCTTGGCCAGGTACATCGCGATCTGGCGCGGTCGCGCGATGCTGGCCGGGCGTTTTTTGCTGTACATGTCTGCGACTTTGATCTTATAAAAGTCGGCCACCGTTTTCTGGATGTTTTCAACCCCGATCTGGCGGTTCTGGATCGACAGGAGGTCTTTGAGTGCCTCGCGCGCAAGACTGATATTGATTTCTTTATGGCTAAAGCGCGAATAAGCCAGGATCTTGCGCAAAGCACCCTCTAGCTCGCGCACGTTGGCGCGCACGTTCTTGGCCACAAAGAAGGCCACGTCTTCTGGCATCGGTGTCGCTTCGAGTTCTGCTTTGCGCATCAGAATTGCAACCCTCATTTCAAGCTCAGGCGGTTCGATCGCGACGGTCAGGCCCGCGTCGAAGCGTGAGGTGAGACGCTCATCAATGTCGACCAGTCCTTTCGGGTAGGTGTCGCTTGTCATGATGATGTGCGCGCGCTTGGCGAGCAGTGCCTCGAACGCGTTGAAGAACTCTTCTTGCGTGCGCTCCTTGCCAGCAAAGAACTGAACGTCGTCAATCAGCAGGAGGTCGAGCTGGTGATACTTGGCTTTCAGTTCGTCGAAGGTCTTGCGCTGATAGTTCTTGACCACGTCCGTAATGAACTGCTCAGCATGAAGGTACAGGATGCGCGCGTCAGGTTTGTCTGCCAACAGCGCATTGCCTACCGCATGGATCAGATGGGTCTTACCTAGACCAACGCCACCGTAGATGAACAGGGGGTTGTACATCTGACCAGGTGCGCCGGCAACGTGCAATGCCGCGGTGCGCGCCATCTGGTTGGCTCGACCGGGCACCAGCGTTTCAAACGTCAGTGCAGGATTCAAGCGACTACGCGACATGGCTGGAGCCGCTTGCATCAACGTGGCGGTCGCGTTTGATCGGCCGCCCGGAGAGACGGCACCCCTCAATGCCTGTGACACGATGATTGGCGAGGGGGCAGCACGCGGGTCGCCCGCGGCAGCCAAGGGTTGGAATTCGCGGGCAGCCAGCGTTACGTCAAGGCGTACCGGTTTTCCGGCCAACTCACTGAGCACGGTTTCGATCCGCCCAGCGTACTGATTGCGAATCCAATCGAGCTTGAAGCGGTTGGGCACCCGAAGTGTGACCACAGCGCCGATTTCACCGAGATCTGTGCAGTCGGCCGCAGGCAGCGGGCGTATCCAGGTGTTGAAGTGTTGTTCGGGCAGCTCGGCCGCGAGGCGTTCGCAGCCGCGCTGCCAAAGGTCAGCGCTCATTTGTGGAAAAGTTCTTTTGTGGAGCGGCCAAATTGTACGTTGTCGATGCGCTCGGAGGCTAGTTATCCACAGACTGAATTCAAGGTTGAATGGCTTCGGCCCACAGTGGAGGTCTGTGTAGGGCGTTGACGGGGTGAGGGGTTTTTGGTGTAATAGCGGGTTTCCTGGAGCCCGGAGCACTTTGGTAGGCGGCGCGCATTTGCGCACTTCAAATACCTGCAAAAGTCTTCAAAAGCTGTGTGCGCGTGGCACCGAGAGTTGTTCTCTTTGCCTTGGCCGCAAGGAAGCGCGCATCGGGCTTCCCGTCAAAACGACACTTCAGACAGAGTTGGACAGAACATGAAACGCACCTACCAAGCATCAAAAGTCCGCCGCGCTCGCACGCATGGTTTTTTGGTCCGCATGAAGTCTCGCGGGGGTCGCGCAGTGATCAACGCACGTCGCGCCAAGGGTCGCAAGCGCCTGGCCGTCTAAGGCCGAGGTTGTCTGCTGCGTCTCGCGTCACGCCTAATCGTTGGATGAGCGGCCGCGCCGAGCTAACCTATGATTGGTCGCCTTTTGCGAGCGGTTGATTTTGAGCGTGTGCTGCGCACTCGGTCTCGGGCGAGCAGTCAGCATTTTTCTGTTCACTACTTGCCAGACCGTCCAATTAAGCCCCAAAAATCGGCCAAAAAGTGTCCAAGCAAGTCGCTTTCTGTTGAGTTATCAACAGACGGTGCACCAAACTTGGTTCTGCCTGTGGATAACTTCCGTCTTGGCGCAGAGCTGGGCATCTGGTGTGGTGCGGTCGTGCCGAAGCGCCATGCCCGACGTTCCGTGACTCGCACCCTCCTGAAGCGACAGATCCGCGCCGCGGTGGCGGCGCGCGCTGGCGCCTTGCTCGGGGGTTTGTGGGTCGTGCGCCTGCGAGCTCCGTTCGACAAGGCTGCTTTCCCGAGCGCCGCATCAGGTGCGCTCAAGTTTTATGCGCGCACCGAACTTGAAAGCCTGCTCGTTGCGGCAGCTCTTCGCGCTATGCCGCGTTGATTGAGGTCAGCAGTCACCCGATGAATGCTGCACGTAGACTCAATTTTTCACAGCGGGCACTTACATCGGCGGTTCGCGCCTACCGGTATTTTCTGAGCCCTTGGTTGGGCAGCTCCTGTCGATTCGAGCCGACCTGCTCCTCCTATGCATTGCAAGCGATCAAGGCACATGGGGCAGCTACTGGCAGTTACATGACGCTTTATCGCCTGGTCCGCTGCCACCCGTGGTGTGAGGCCGGGCACGATCCTGTTCCTGCCATGCCACACGCCTTGTTCCGATTGTTCACCGACAGTGCTTCTAAGCGTTCCGGTGCTCCAGCCATTCCTTCGACCGACCGCAAAACTTCCCCATGACCGATATTCGCCGCACCCTGCTGTGGGTGGTCTTCTCCATGTCCCTGTTCTTGATCTGGGACGCTTGGAACAAGCACAACGGGCAACCGTCGCTGTTCACCCCGACGCCAGCGAAGGTGGCGCCTGTGGGCTACCCGCCGACTACGGCGAGCTTGCCAGATCCCGCGGGCAGGACTGCGCCTGCCACTGCTCCCGGAGCCGATTTGGTCAAGGCGCCGGTGATCTCGGAGCCAGTCACGATCACGACTGACCTCGTGAAGGCCACCCTGCGAAGCGAAGGAGGCACGCTGACCCGTGTCGAGCTGCTGAAGGAGCCTGAGCACGTCGAGAGGCAATGGTACGAGCCGCTCGTGGCTTTGTTCAGCACGAGCCCAGCTCAGCCCGCCGCCTACGGTCGCAACGTCGCCCTGCTCGACGAGTCGGCCCAGCGTTTGTACGTAGCGCAGACCGGACTGATCCCCGCCGTCGGCGGCACTGGGTTGCCAAACCACCATACGGTGATGACATTGGTGCCGGGCGAGCGCACACTCAAGACTGGTGACAACACGCTGCAAGTGAGGTTCGAGTCGCCCGTTGTCGGCGGGCTCAAGGTGGTGAAAACTTACACCTTTAAGCGCGGCGACTACGTGATTGATGTGAAAAACGAGGTGTTTAACGAATCGAGCTCGCCCATCGTCCCGCGGCTCTACCTTCAGCTGTTGCGCGACGGTATCGCCCCACCGGGCGAGTCGAGCGTCTATTCCACCTTCACTGGCCCCGCCATCTATGACGATACAGCCAAGTTCCAAAAAATCGAGTTCAAGACGATCGAAAAGCGCAGCGCCGATCAAAAGCCCGACCACTCGGTCAACGCAGACAACGGCTGGGTCGCAATGGTGCAACATTACTTCGCCACGGCGTGGCTGATCGACAAAGCTGACGGCAAGAAGCAGCCGCGCGAGTACTTCACCGACAAGCGCGACGTGATCAACCCTGCCACCAACAGCACGGCCCACGTGTACTCGGTGGGTATGTTCGTGCCGCTCGGCGAGCTGGCGCCCGGCGCGATCAAGACCTTCGATGCTCGCTTGTTCGTCGGCCCGCAGGAAGAAGTCAAACTCGCTCAGTTGGCGCCGGGCCTGGAGCTGGTGAAGGACTACGGTATCTTCAAGATGCTGGCCGAGCCGCTGTTTTGGCTGCTCACACAACTGCACAAGATCCTTGGCAACTGGGGCTGGTCGATCGTCGGCCTTGTCGTGCTGCTTAAGATTGCCTTCTATTGGCTCAACGCCAAGGCTTATGGATCGATGGCCAAGATGAAGGCTGTGAACCCAAAGATCACAGAAATGCGCGAGCGTCTTAAAGACAAGCCGCAACAGATGCAGCAGGAAATGATGCGCATCTACCGGGAAGAAAAGATCAACCCACTTGGGGGTTGTTTGCCGATCTTCGTGCAAATGCCGTTTTTCATCTCCTTGTACTGGGTGCTTCTTTCCACGGTCGAGATGCGCGGGGCACCGTGGCTCGGCTGGATCACCGACCTCTCGGCCAAAGATCCGTATTTCATCCTGCCTATTTTGATGACGTTGACCAGCCTGCTGCAGACCTGGTTGAACCCGACTCCGGCGGACCCGGTGCAAGCCAAGATGATGTGGTTCATGCCGCTGATCTTCTCCGTAATGTTCTTCGTGTTCCCTTCCGGCCTGGTGCTGTACTGGCTGACCAACAACATCCTGTCGATCGCGCAGCAGTACGTTATCAACAAGAGGCTTGGGGTACTCGGCATGTAGCTGGCCTCAAGCCACGCTGCACCCATGCCCCGCTTCGTACGGGGCATTTTTATTGGAGCGCTGCGCGAGAATCGAAACATGCTGCCACGCCATCAAGAGCCCATCGTCGCCATTGCCACGGCCAGCGGCCGGGGTGCGGTCGGCATAGTGCGCGTCTCGGGGCGCGAACTCGGCGTGCTGATTCAGGCCTTGTGCGCGCGCGCCCTCAAAGCGCGCACGGCAACGTACCTGCCCTTTTCCGACGGCGTAGGTGGCGCCATTGACCAGGGCTTGGCGATCCACTTCCCAGCGCCGCATTCCTACACCGGCGAAGATGTGTTCGAGCTGCAGGCGCACGGCGGCCCCGTGGTGCTGCAGCTGTTGCTCTCGCGCTGCCTAGCGGCTGGCGCAGGCATCGGTCTTCGCTTGGCCGAGCCCGGCGAATTCACTGAGCGCGCATTCCTCAACGACAAACTTAATCTGGCGCAGGCCGAAGCCGTGAGTGACTTGATCGATGCCAGCACCGAAGCTGCGGCGCGCTCTGCGGCGCGCTCGTTGAGTGGGGCCTTCTCGGCCGAGATCGACACTTTGCGCAACCGGCTCGTCGAGTTGCGCATGCTGGTCGAAGCCACGCTCGATTTTCCCGAAGAAGAGATCGACTTCCTCGAGAAGGCCAGCGCCCGGGGCCGGCTGCAAGCGGTGACAGCCAGCGTGGCTGCAGTGCTCGACCGCGCGCGCCAAGGCGCGCTGCTGCGCGAAGGCATCACGGTCGTGATCGCCGGCCAACCCAATGTCGGCAAGAGCTCGCTGCTGAACGCACTGGCTGGCGCCGAGCGGGCCATCGTCACGCCCATCGCCGGGACCACGCGCGACAAGATCAGCGAGACGATTCAGATTGAGGGCGTCCCAGTGCACGTGATCGACACCGCTGGCCTGCGCGACTCAGACGATGAAGTCGAGCGCATCGGCATCAGCCGCAGTTGGAGCGCGATCGACACAGCCGATGCTGTGCTTTTCCTGCACGACCTTACCCGCATCGGCGAGCCCGCCTACGACGCTGGCGAGGAGCGCATCGAACGCCGCTTGCCGCGCACCCTATTGCAAGCGAACCGCCTGCTGCACGTATTCAACAAGGCCGATGCTGCCCCCGCGGCCACCACAATCGAAGGGCTCGCGCTTTCCGCGCTGACCGGTGACGGCCTCGCCGCGCTGCGCCGCAGGTTGCTCGAACTCGTCGGCTGGCACGAGCAGCCCGAAGGCGTGTTCATCGCCCGCACCCGCCATGTGCAGGCGCTGCGCCGCACTGGTGAGCATCTGCAGCGCGCTCAAACACAAGCCGCGCGTGCCGACGCCGCACTTGACCTGCTGGCCGAAGAGTTGCGCCTTGCGCATGAAGCACTCGGTGAGATCACCGGCGCGGTCACTCCAGACGATTTGCTCGGCGAGATCTTCAGCCGCTTCTGTATCGGCAAATAAACGCGCGTCAAGAATCACCAAGCTGTGCTGCCACAGCGACGCAAGTGCGAGTCGCTCATCCGAGCGATGATGTGAAGTCGGCGGTAGCACGCCGATGATCGGTACTGCGACTTAAATCAAAACGTGGCCCGTGTTGTCGATAACGCGGCCACAGGAAAGAAGTAGATGGAAATCAACAACCTGGTGCAGGCAATCCAGACACTCAACGCCGAGGATGCCTTTCGTGCGCGACTGAATCTCGAACAGTGGCGCACTATCGCGCCCTACCTCACGCGCCACGAAATCCGCCCCGGCGACCTGCTGATAAAGCAGGGCGAAGCTGATCGGTCGACGTACTTTTTGGAGCAGGGCAGCCTGCAGGTGTTTGTGACCGGCGGCTCGCCAGGCAGCAACCGCATCGCCATTTTGCGAGCCGGCTCGGTGGTGGGTGAACCAGGGTTGTTCGGCGACGCCGAACGCATGGCCAACGTCGAGGCAATGACTCCGTGTGTGGTGTGGGCTTTGCGCGGCCCGCGTCTGGAAGAGCTGGCGCAGCGCTCACCGGTACTCGCATTCGAGCTGTTGCGCACTGCCGGTTCGGTGATGGCCACGCGCATGCGCGCCAACCTCGCGAAGCAAACACCTTTCATCTAACCCAAGTTAGTCACTTGGCACTACGGGCCCCAATGAAATCAAGAGCTAAGTCCGTAGTGCGGTGCGTATGGCCTGGCTGGCACGGCCGCCCAACAACGACTACTTCACTGGCCCCGTGCACGTCGCCCGGGTGCAGGCGTGGCGTGCCGCGCATCCAGGCTACAGCCGCGGCAGGGTTCGACCGTCGCCGGCGTTACAAGATCTCTTGACGCCGCAAGTGCCTGATACGGTTGAAGAATCTGCCAATCGTGGCGAGGCTGTCCAGCCCC
>JBBRPV010000117.1:0-11000 GCA_038227445.1 Burkholderiales bacterium
AGCGTCGTGCGCGGGGGCGACGTGCTGGTCGCCGAAGACGGCTCGTTGATCCTGGTGCGCGCTGCCTTGCAGCCGGTCCTGGTGGTGAAACACTGCAGCCAACACGGCACGCCCTTCGACCTGCTGCGCGCCGCTTACCACCTGGGCAACCGGCACGTTCAGCTGGAGTTGAATCCCGACCATCTGCAACTGGAGCCGGACCACGTGCTGGCCGACATGCTGCGCCAGATGCACCTGATCGTGGCTGACGCGCAGGCCGCGTTCGAACCGGAGAGCGGCGCTTATGCGGCCGGCGGTTCGGCGCACGCGCACGCGGGGCACGCACATGGGCACGCGCAAGCGCACGAAGCCAAACACGACCACGACATTCACGATCATTCCCATGACCACGCGCACGGCAAAGGCCACGCGCACTGAGCAGCGGCGCCGCACAGCGCGCGCCCGCCCGCCTTCGCGACCGACACCCGCCGCCGCGCTGCTGCAGTTGATGTGGCTGGCTTCTCCAGCTCTGCCGGTGGGCGGCTTCAGCTACTCCGAAGGGCTGGAGTCGGCGGTCGAATCGGGCCGGGTGACCAACGAAGCCACGGTATCAGCATGGTTGCTAGACCAGCTTTACCTGAACCTGGCGCGCAGCGACATCGCCGTCGTGAGCCGCGCCATCAAGGCTTGGCGGCGCGGCGATGCCGCCAGCATCAGCGAGCTGAACGCCTGGGTCACGACCACTCGCGAAACCAGCGAAGTGCGCAGGCAGACTGAGCAGATGGGCCGCTCGATGGTCGAGTGGCTGAAGAACCGCGGCCTCGCCGACGACCGCCTTGCGCAACTCGCCGCGCTCAGGCCCACGCCGACCTGGCCGGTGGCTTTTGCGCTCGGCGCCGCACAGACCGGCGCGCTGCTGCGCGACGCGCTGCTGAGTTTTACTTTCGGCTGGGCAGAGAACATGGTGCAGGCGGCGGTGAAGGTCGTGCCGCTAGGACAAAACGCCGGGCAGCGCGTGCTGGCCACGCTCGCCGCGCAGATCCCCGATGCCGTGGACCACGCGATGCAGCTTATGGACAGCGAGCGCCAAGCGTTCACGCCAATGCTGGCGATTCTCTCGGCGCAGCACGAAACGCAATACTCGCGGCTGTTCCGCTCCTGACCGCGTCACCGAATTACCGAATTACCGAATTACCATAATCAATTTTTATGAGCAGTCTTCATTCGATCCCGAACCGCACCCGAAAACTCCCTCCGCTGCGCGTCGGCGTGGGCGGCCCGGTGGGTTCGGGCAAGACCACGCTGGTCGAGATGCTCTGCAAGGCAATGCGTGATCGATACGACCTCGTCGTTGTCACCAACGACATCTACACCAAGGAAGACCAGCGTCTGCTCACCGAGGCCGGTGCGCTCGAAGCCGAACGCATCATGGGCGTGGAGACCGGGGGCTGCCCGCACACCGCAATCCGCGAAGACGCGTCAATCAACCTCGAAGCGGTCGACCGCATGCTGTCGAAGTTTCCGAACGCCGACATCGTCTTCATCGAAAGCGGCGGCGACAACCTGGCCGCCACTTTCAGCCCCGAACTCAGCGACTTGACGCTCTACGTGATCGACGTGGCAGCCGGCGAGAAGATCCCGCGCAAGGGCGGCCCAGGCATCACGAAGAGCGACCTGTTCGTGATCAACAAGACCGACCTGGCGCCTTACGTGGGCGCCAACCTCGACGTGATGGCTGCCGACACGAAGCGCATGCGTGGCGCGCGGCCGTTCGTTATGAGCAACCTGAAGACGAACCAGGGCTTGGCCGAGGTGGTGACGTTCATCGAGACCAAGGGCATGCTGGTTTCGTAGCTCGCTCGATCAGGCGGGTAAAGGCTGCTCGCCGCCCAGCGCGTCGATCAAGTCGGGGATCAGTTTGCGAAGCTCACCCGTTGCGATGGCGGCATCGGCATCGAAGGCTTCATCTTTGCCTGGCTTGCTGCCTTCGAAAACACCGTCGAGAAACGCGATTCGCTTGATCTGCATCGTGTCGGTCAGCATGAATGACACGCGGCCCTGCCACGTGAGCGCGAGTTTGGTCGGCAGCTTGCCCTCGGTAACGTGGAGGCGCACTTCGTCAATGTCGAGCGGGTGACGCGCATAACGCACCACCGATTTCATCTCGTCAGCCGATTTCAACTCGCACTCACGATCAACCGTGAAGGCCTGCGGCGCCTCGCCCGAGGCGAGCCAGCGTGTCATCGCAACCGCAGAAGACTCGACCGTCTGCACCAGCGTGATCGCCAGGCCTTCGAACGACTTGACCAACAGCGTCACCACCTCGTCGGCTCGTGCCGGGCTGCCGGCATCGACCAACAACCGCATGTGCTGCGCGTCGAGCCACACGTTGATTGCTGATCGTTTGGTGAAGGCCTGCGGCATCAGCTCGAGCAGCGCCTCGTCCCTCAGCTCCTTCTTCTGCTTCTTGCCCGGCTTGCGGCCGCTAGTCTTCTCGATGTGCGCGGCCATCTCGTCAACTCGGCGCTTCACCACGGCTCCAGGCAGAACCTTCGACTCTGTAGCGAACTTCAACAGCACCTGCCCCGCGACCACCTCAGCCAGTGGCCCATGGGCCACGCCGCGCGGCTCTGTCCAGCCCGAAGAGACCGGCTGCGTGGCACCGCATTCGACAAAGCGCGCCTGCTCCAGGCGCTCCAGCATCTGCGCCGCACTGACCGACCAGCCGGCCGCGATGCGGTACACGATCAAATTTTTGAACAAGGGAACTCTCTCAGGAAATGGGCCCGCAGGCAGGTAGGGCGCTGCACCAATGCGCACACGCGCAGCGCGCTCGAAATACGGCAACGGTCAGTGGATCGTGGCTGCGGCGCCTTGAAGCGCCTTGATCGCGCCTGCTCCGATCGATGCACCGAAACGTTTGGCCAAGCGCTCGGCCACGTTTTCCCTCGGCGTGTAGTCGATCACCTCTTCGGCCTTGACGACCTCGCGCGCCACGTAGTCGAGGCTGCCGAGGTGGTCGATCAGGCCCATCTTCAGCGCCTGCTCCCCGTTCCAGAACAGCCCGCTGAACATCTCGGGGGTTTCTTTCAGGCGCTTGCCGCGCCCTTCGCGCACCACGCCGATGAACTGCTGGTGAATCTGGTCGATCGTGGCCTGGATGTAAGCACGCTGCTTCGCCGGCAGGGGCGAGAAAGGATCGCCAATGCCCTTGTTCTCGCCAGCCGTGATGAGGCGCCGTTCCACACCGAGCTTTTCCATCAGGCCGGTAGCGCCGAAGCCGTCCATCAGCACGCCGATCGAACCAACCACCGAGGCCTTGTCGGCGTAGATCTCGTCAGCCGCCACAGCAATGTAGTAAGCACCCGAGGCGCAGGTTTCGGAGACAACGGCGAAGACCTTTTTCTTGTGCAAGACCTTCAACCGGCGGATCTCGTCATAGATGATGCCGGCCTGGACGGGGCTGCCGCCGGGCGAGTTGATGCGCAGCACCACGGCCTGCGCACCAGCGTCTTCGAACGCGCCCTTGATGCCGGGAATGAGGTTTTCGGCGCTCGCTTCGGCGCCGTCGGCGATCTCGCCGTGCACTTCGATCAGCGCGGTGTGCGGACCGCTGGGCGCGGTGCTGGCGCGACGCGACGCAGAGATCGACCAAGCCAGCGACACCACCAACAAAAGCCAGGCCCAGCGGAAGAACAGGCGCCAGCGGCGCTCGCTGCGGCGGTCGCGCAAATAGTCGCGGGCGAACTGTTCGGCAACACCATCCCAGGTGGGGTGAGAAGGCGGCGCGGCGGGGGGCGTAAACGAGGAGTGGTCTTCGGTCTGGCTCATGGGATCAATCAGCGAACGCGGGACGCGTGTCTTTGCAAGGATACCAATACACCTGCCCTTCTCGTTCTTCCACGTCCATTGCCGTGAGCCTGCCGCGCCCGCACGGGCCGCCCGCGCAGCGGCCGGTGAGCGGCTCGTAAGTAGCGCCGTGGGTGGAGCAGAGGATGTATTCCTTGTCGCCGTCGAGGAACTTTCCGTACTGCCAGTCCATCTCGGTAGGCACGTGCAGGCAGCGGTTCAGGTAGGCCACGAGGCGGCCGTCGAAGCGCAACACAAAAGCGCGTGCCGGCTCGCGAAAGTGCAGCACATCGAAGACATGAGCGTCGCCGCGTTCGATCAGGTCCGCCGACGCGCACAGCGCCACGGGCGCTTCCCTGCCCTCATCCATGGCGTTGCAGCCAGTCGCTCAGCTCTGCCGTTGAGTGCGCGACCATCAACGCGTCGAAACCGCTGAAGGCACCGTGGTGGTGAGCACCGTAACTCACGGCGATGCTGGCAGTGCCGGCATTGGCGGCCAGTTGCAGGTCGTGCGTGGTGTCGCCAATCATCAGCGTGCGGGAAGGTTCGGTGCCGAGCTGGACCATCAGTTCACGAAGCATCAACGGGTCGGGCTTGGAAGCGGTTTCGTCGGCGGTTCGGGTGGCGTCGAACAACCCCTTGAGCACCGACGTATTCAGTGCTTCGTCGAGCCCGCGACGCGACTTGCCTGTGGCCACGGCGAGCAGGTGCTGGCGTGCTTTTAGCGCGTGCAACATGGCTGACGTGCCCTCGAAAAATACCACCTCGTGTTGCCGCGCGAAGTAGTGGTGGCGGTAGCGCTCGGCGAGCTCGCGGTAGCGCTCTTGCGGCAGTTCAGGTGCAGCGTGTTGCAGCGCTTCTTTCAGGCCCATACCGATCACGTAGCTGGCTTGAACGTCGGTCGGAACCGTGGTGCCAAGGTCGGCACATGCGGCCTGGATACAGCGCGAGATGAGCGCGGTGGAGTCGAACAGCGTGCCGTCCCAATCGAAGACGATCAGGTCAAACTTGCGAAGATCGGTCATGAAGAAGCCTGGAGCGCGAGTGCGTGGATCAGCGCCTCGCATTCTGCCGGCAATGGTGCCGCGAGCTCGATCACCTCGTTGCTGCCGGGGTGCGTGAAACGCAGGTACTTCGCATGCAAAAACATGCGGTCAAAGCGGCAACCCGGCACGGCCGCGCCGCGGGCCAGGGCCTTGTTGAGCGTGAAGTCACCGTATTTTTCGTCACCGACGATCGCGTGCCCTTCGTGAGTGAGGTGCACCCGAATTTGGTGGGTGCGGCCAGTTTTGATGGTGACGTCAAGAAGCGTAAAGCATCCTTCGCCGGGCCTCCCCGAGACGACTGAGCACCGCCCAGCGGCGCCAGTACCCACGGCGTTTTGGTGGCTCAAGGTACCGAACTGCTGCGCGATCCTTACCAGCGTGATCGAGCGCCGGCCGTTTTCATTTGCGTCGTCGACTGCGTGCACGCGCCGCTCACCGCCGGCAGTGTGCGTCTTTTGCAAGGCCACGTCGATGACCTTGCGCTGGGATGGCCAGGCGCCAATCACGAGTGCCGCATAAGCCTTTCCCGTTTCGCGCTGGCGCAGCTGGTCCTGCAGCGCCACCAGTGCCGAGCGCTTCTTGGCGATCAGCAGCAGGCCTGATGTTTCCTTGTCGAGCCGGTGCACGAGTTCGAGAAACTTCGCGCTGGGCCGCGCCTGGCGCAGCTGCTCGATCACGCCCGAGCTGACGCCACTGCCGCCGTGCACAGCGACGCCGGCGGGTTTGTCGATCGCAATCAAAAATTCGTCTTCGAAAATGATCGGAAACTCTCGCGCCGGTGCTGTTGGCGCGGCGCTGCGGTCGGCCGCGTTTTGCGATGTTCGAACCGGGGGAATGCGCACTTCATCACCGATCACCAAACGCGTGTCGGCCGCAGCCCGACCTTTGTTGACCCGCACTTCGCCAGACCGTATGACTCGGTACACATGCGTCTTTGGCACGCCCTTGAGCAGCTTGACGAGAAAGTTATCGAGTCGCTGCCCCTCCGAAGCCTCATCGATCACGACGTGGTGCACGGCAGGGGCGGAAGCGGTTGCGTTTGCCGGATGATCCGCGGTTTTGTTGCCGGTTGGGGCCATTGGTTTGGCCCCTATAATGCGTTGCACCACGTTGCTGCTGTAAGTAATTGATTAAACAGAGTTTAGCTTCGCTGAACTCGCTGAAAGTAGAACGTGGCGGCTTCACCCTCGGGGTGAGGCCTCAAGGTGATGCAGCGCTTCGGAGCGTGCGGCGGGCACCGTCCCCAAGTGGCGGCGCGGCCAACAGCCCGAAGCGGCAGAGCAAACAAAGATCGAACCCACTCAAAAGGTTTTCCAGATAGAAGACCGAAATGTTGCCGGCGGCACAGGCCTCACAAGCAGGCCTCACGACCCCCGACGCGTCTCAGCCGCTTCTTTCTGCGTTAAGTGAACACTAGCGGATGTCGACCCCAGCCCCCGACTCACTGCGCCTCGCGCGCTTGCTGCCCCGGCCAAGAGCCTGCGGTGCGGCGAGCGTGCCGGTTGCGGAACGGTGTCTGGCAGACGACGCCTTCGCTGCGTGCAACCTGCCCTCGCGGCACAGGAGCCCGCAGCGCGCCGCGCACTTCACCTCCACGCACGCGCCAACGCTGCCTGTTCGGCCGGTCCACTGACCGCGCCCGTTCGCACGCAGTCCAGGGCGACACCCTTCCGGTTCCTTCGCGTTTCTCGTGCATCGAGTCGTCGCCGACCGGGTTTGACCGGCGGTGACTGTGGGTGATGCACCGCTCTCGCTGAATCAAGAAGCGAAGCGGCGCAAAGGAGTGCACATATGAAACGCATGCTGATTAACGCGACGCAGGCTGAAGAGCGCCGCTTGGCCATCGTCGATGGCCAGAAACTGATGGATTTCGAGACCGAAATCGAAGGCCGCGAGCAACGCAAAGGCAATATCTATAAGGCGGTCGTCACACGCGTAGAGCCTTCGCTCGAAGCCTGCTTCGTTGATTACGGCGAAGACCGCCACGGCTTCCTGCCATTCAAGGACATCTCGAAGAATTACTTCCGCGAAGGCGCGTCAGTTCGCGAGGCGCGCATCCAGGACGTGATCTCGAACGGTACCGAGCTGCTGGTCCAGGTCGAGAAAGAAGAGCGCGGCAACAAGGGCGCGGCGCTAACGACTTTCGTGTCGCTGGCCGGCCGCTACCTGGTGCTGATGCCTAACAACCCGCGAGGCGGTGGCGTTTCTCGACGCATCGAAGGTGAAGACCGCGAAGAGCTGAAAGAAAACCTCGACCAACTTGAATACCCGAAGGGCATGAGCTTGATCGCGCGCACTGCCGGCATCGGCCGCACGGCGCCTGAGCTGCAGTGGGATCTGAACTACATGCTGAAGCTCTGGACCGCCATCGACGGCGCGTCAAAAGCCGGCAAAGGTGCGTTCTTGATCTATCAAGAATCGAGCCTGGTGATCCGCGCAATCCGCGACTATTTCACCGCCGACGTCGGTGAGATCTTGATCGACACCGACGACATCTACGACCAAGCGCAGCAGTTCATGGCCCATGTGATGCCGGAGACGGCGCACAAGGTCAAGCGCTACAGGGACGATGCGCCCCTGTTCAGCCGCTTCCAAATCGAGCACCAGATCGAGACCGCGTTCTCGCGCACCGTGAACCTGCCTTCTGGCGGAGCGATCGTGATCGACCACACCGAAGCGCTGGTCTCCGTCGACGTGAACTCGGCCCGTTCGACCCGTGGCTCAGACATCGAGGAAACCGCCACCCGCACGAACCTGGAAGCCGCCGACGAGATTGCGCGCCAGATGCGCTTGCGCGACCTGGGCGGCCTGATCGTCGTCGACTTCATAGACATGGAAGAGTCGAAGAATCGGCGTGAGGTCGAGACCCGGCTGCGTGATGCGCTGCGCCAAGACCGCGCGCGTGTTCAGTTCAGCTCCATCAGCAAGTTCGGCTTGCTAGAACTGAGCCGCCAGCGTCTGCGACCGGCCTTGAGCGAAGGCTCCCACATTACCTGCCCGCGCTGCAATGGCACCGGCCACATCCGCGACACCGAATCGAGCGCGCTGCAGATCCTGCGCATGGTTCAGGAAGAGTCGATGAAGGACAACACGGCGGCTGTGCACGTGCAGGTGCCGGTGGAGGTGACGTCGTTTCTGCTCAACGAGAAGCGCACCGAGATCACCAAGATTGAGCTGAAGCAGCGCGTGACCGTGCTGCTGGTGCCGAACAAAAACCTCGACACGCCGAACTACCGCCTGGAGCGGCTGCGCCACGATGACCCGCGCCTGGAAAACCTGCAGGCCAGCTACACGATGGTCGACGAGGCCGAAGAAGAAGTTGGCATCACACGGCGCGAGAAGACCAAGGCCAAGCAGGAACCGGTCATCAAGGGCATCCTGCCCGAGACGCCCGCCCCTGTAGCCGCCCCGAAGCCCGAGCCGATCGTGGCGACACCGCCCGTGCTGGTTGCACCTGCCGCGGCCGCAGCCGCGGCAGTGCCCGCCGGTGGTGGTTTCTTCAGGTGGGTCAAGAGCCTATTCGCCAGCGAGCCAGCCTTGGCAGTAACGGCGGCATTGCCGGAGGTGGCCAAGAACACCGAAACGAACGAAGGCCGGAGTGATCGCGGCGAACGTGCCGATCGCGGTGGCCGCGGCGGGCGCGGTGGCCGTGACGGGAAACGAGGCGGTGAGCGAGTTGAAGGCCGAAACGAAGGCCGTGGCGAAGGCCGCGGCAGACGCCCTGACCGCGCCGAGCGCCCAGCCGGCGAAGAGGCAGTTCGCACCGAAGGTCTCGACGCAACCCTTGGCGAAGAGCGCGCTAGCCGACAAGGCAACCGAGACGAGAACCGCGGTGAAGGACGAGGTGAAGGACGAGGCGAAGGCCGTGACGGCCGCCGTGGTCCGAGGTCTGATCGCGAGCCACGCAAAGCGAATCCGGCACAGGCTGTTAGTGCGGCATCTGACGAAGCCGCGTCGCCGCAGGCTTTCGTCGACACACTGCCCGGAGCCGATGCCCCGGAAACCAGCGAAGCGCAGGCGGAACGCCAAGGCGGTCGCCGCCGAAACCGACGCGGTGGCCGCGGTGGCCGTGACCGAGATGATGTCGGGGTCGAAGGCGCGACGACGGCGCAGACCCCTGCCGCCAACGGTGAAGACCAGTCGGTTGCAACGCAACCTGTTCGCGATAACGCAAATACCGACGTCAGCGCCGCACCGCGCACCGAAGGCGCTGGTGAGGCCGGTGAAGGGCGCCGACGCGGCCGCGGCCGCGACCGCAATCGCCGCGATCACAGCGAAGAAGTTGGGCTTGAAACTGGTGTCGCGGCCGAGGGCGTGACCACCGCGAGCACAGAGCCCGTGGCGGCTTCCTACGAAGCACCGCAGTTGCTGGCGCCCGCTGCCGCCACCGCCACGCATGCCGTGATGGCTCCAGTGCCGGCGCCAGCAGCAGTTGTCGCTGCAGCGCCACGTATTGAAGCAGCGTCGGTAGCAGCCGTGAATTCTGCGATGGCGCCAGTGGAGCGAACCGCACCGGTGGCGCCGGCCGTCGTCGCCGCGTCTGTGCCTGTCGCAGTGGCAAGCGCAGAGCCCTTCGTGTTGCCGATGAACTCGCTGCAAGCCATGGCCGAATCCGCGGGCCTGCAGTGGGTGAATTCTGACGTCGACAAAATTCGCGCGGTGCAAGCCGCCATGGCCAGCGAGCAGGCGCCGGCCCACGTGCCACGCGAACGCAAGGAGGTGGAAAACGCCGACAGCGGGCCGCTGGTGCTGGTGGAAACACGCAAGGACTTGTCGCAGTTCAAGCTGCCGTTCGAAACCGCAGGCACGGGCAACGAAGCACCGCGCTGACGCTTCGACCGGTGCTCACGCGCAAGCGCGAGCACCGGTTCTGATCGACCCGCGAGCCGGCCCTTCGAGGCCGGCTCGCTGCATTAAAAGTCCAGCATCTCGCTGCCCGGCTTCGCGAACAGTGCGCGCAGCTTCGGCGGCAGTGGAAGATTGAGTACTTCCTTCTGCCCTGGCAGCGGATCAACGAACCACTTGCGGTACAAGCGCTCCATTTCGCCGGTGCGCATCATCGCGTCGATGACTTCGTTGGCAACCGCCAGCAGCTTTTCGTCGCTCAGCCGAACGATGAGTGCCGCCGGCTCGGTGCGAAGCACGCCGTCGAGCAACACGTACCGCGCCGGGCTGCTGGAACGGGCGCGCTGTGCGAGCAGGTAGGGCTCGCTGAAGACGACCAGGTCCACACGCCCGGCTTCGAGCAGTGCAAACGCTTCTCGTGACGTGCGGCCCAAGGCCTCGGTGACCTAAATCTGGCTCTTGCGCACCAGCGACCGGATCAGCGGCAACGCCGAACCACCGACCACGGCACCGACAGTGCGGCCGTCGAGATTGGCCAGGCTGAGCGACTGGTTCTCATGCACGGTCATCGCGCGAACGTCGGTCACGAGCGTGGCATGGGCGAAAAGCGCCTGCTGGATGCCCGCACTGGTGACGGCGTTGTGGCCGCAGTCGATGTCGATGGTGCCGTTGTTCAGCATCGAGAAGCTGGTGGCCAGCGTGGTTGTCACGGTCGTGACCTTGAACGCTGGCATGTCGAAGCGCTGCCGAATGGCCTGAACGATGCGGTTGCAGATGTCGATTTGGTGACCCACGTGCACGCCGCTGGGGTCGAGCGAACTGGTGGGCGGGGCCTGGTCGCGAACACCTATCGAGATGCGGCCGCTGCGGTGCATCTGCAGCAGCGCGTCTTCGGCCGCAAGCGCCGGCGCGGCGGCGAGCACGCCAGCCGTCAAGGCCGCGCCGAGACACGCACGGCGTACCGCAGCCAGGGCGTATTCGCCGGCATGCAGCAGCGTTCGCAGAAAGAATTGGAGAAGGATCAACGAAGTGCACTCCAGGCAGGGTCGGTCGGTTCGAGCCTCGGTGGCCCGCACGCTGTGGTTAACGGCAAGGCCCGATAACAACTTGACGCCGGCGCGCGCAACCCGTGAATTCGCTTCAACCTAGAAACGGCAGTTCCCCGGCGCCAACACTAAGGAAATCCAGCACTGGCGGGGAGTTGCGCTTGTTTGGCAGACTCACCCGATGGGTGAATCGAGACGCAAGCGACAAGGGGCCCTGGTCCAGGGCGATGAACAG
>JBBRPV010000118.1:0-10907 GCA_038227445.1 Burkholderiales bacterium
TCGTTTGTTCAAGATCGCTGAGGGAGACCTTATATCGTCCCTCGCTCAGCTTGATCAAATCGCGGGCCAGGGACATCGGTATTCGTGCTCGTGCTCAGTCAACGACGTGCTCATGAATCCAGGGGCGTTCATCGGGAGCTGACCGCCTTGGGGTGTGGGAGCCTCGAAAACAAGAAGGGCTGATCATTTGCGATCAGCCCTTTTTCTTGGGTGCTTGCAGTAGGCCGCGTGTTCAACGCTCCGGGCCTTCGTCGCGAGCTTTGGTGGGCGTTACGACAGGTCCTGCGCGATCGTCTTGCGATAGCTCTCGTCCTCGTGCATCCGCTTCACGCCCGCCAGCGCCCTGGCCGTCCAGGCCTCTTGCGATGGCGAGAGGCGGCTGACCGAGCGCTTGACGGTGAGCGGCGTCGTTGATGCGTCCTGAGCTACGAGCTCGCTCAAGCTCGGCTGCGAGGCGTTGTGCAATGCGTTCATGATTACCTTCCGATTCCAGTAGTTTGACACTTTCCCAGCCGCGAAGTTCACGCGGATTCGCGCGGTCGCGAACGTCATACACGCGGAGTTCGACAGCGTGACCGAAGTGGCGGTGCACGGCGCGGAGGCCGTCAGGCAGGCCGCCTTGAATGTCCGCCATCACCGCCAGGCTGGCGCCGCGGCCTTCTTCTGTGAATCGCCTGAAGGTGTTGCGCAACGCATTCTCGGGGGTGGTGTGCACGGCAATGACGACCGGTTTGAGCCCGGCATCGAGGACCTGCTGAATCTTGGGGAAGGTCGATTCCGGCTTGACCATCTGACCTTCGAATACAGCTTTGTAGTCGGGGGCCAGGGCGCCGGCGGAGAGCACCGTCGATGTCTTGCCGGCACCGGGTATTCCGGTGAGCAATACAACAGTGTCTCGAAGAGGCTCGTTGGGGGCTGAAAGCACTCGGCGGAATTGCTCCGCCGAAAGAACAGCCGCTGCGTTGTGTACCGGGGCGTTGAAGCGGTTGCGCGCGTCCTTCGAAGCCGCGTAGATCGCGAACGTTTCTTTGAAGAGGTCTGCGGCAATGTACCGGCCACCGAAGGATCTGCGGTCGCTCGCGTAAGCGATCAAGTGCTGCTCGGTGCGGGTGGTGGCCGAGGCAATCGCTTCTTCTTGGACGCGAGCACGCTCTGGGTCGTCGAAGGTTCTTCTGGCAATGGGTTCAATCATCGAGGCAATGGTCAGCTGCGGTCGGAGCGGAGGAAAGAGGCGATCAAAGAGTTGGTGGTTTGGACGCTGCGGCCGCCGACGCCGACGCCGACGCCTACGGTTTCGGCCGCGGCAGTTTCGTGCGTGGCTTTCTGGCTTTGCCTGGAGGGGCGACTACCGGCGGAATACCGTGGCGCGCCGATCGCGCCAGTCGGCCATTGCGCCGGAGTAGGCCGTGCAAGCGTCGGGAAAGCGGAAGTGGCCATCAAACCGCGTGGCGTGGATCGCCGCCATTGTCGGCTTCATCGTTCGGCCAAAAAGGGCCGTTGGGGCCGTGGACGAAATGGTCACCCTGCTTGGCATCGCACCGCTCGCAGTGGTTCATCCAGTAGGCTGTGCCCGCTGTGTGGCTGTAGTCCTCGCGGAAGACAGTTCCGGATCGGCCGCATCGACTCAACGAGTGCGGAGGGAAGGTCGGCGAGTTGGCTGAGCATTGGGCCGTCGTCGTCCATTGCTTGATCCTGGTCGCCCTCGAACGTGAAAGGCGGCAAAGCCATCATGGCAAACATGCGTGTGCTCTTCTTGCAGCGATAGCACTCGCCGAGCGCTTGGAGTAGGTACACCGACTGGCAAATCAACGCATCAGAAGTCGAGTCGGTCATTTGTGTCGCGTTTCGATTTGACGAAGCTCGGGAGGGTGTTAGTCGGTTAGGAACTGGCGAGCCCCATCGTATTGCCGAGTCGGCCGGCACCACCAACCTGATGGTAAGTGTGGTTCGTCAATATGCCGGACGGGCGTGACGGCGATCCCATTCTTAGTGTTTGATGTCGCCAAAGGACGTTGCCTGAACCTGCAACTCGTCGTAGTGCGAAGCCTCAAATGGCGTCTCAACGTAGTCGCTGTGGGAGCGCTGATGGTGGGCTTCGAGAACGAGGTTTCGAGCGGCGTTGCGAGGGCCAACGATCTTTGCAAGATGCGAGGCGGTGACACGAAGGAACATGACCAAAGCCAGGACCTGATCGGCACTGGAGGCCTCAAGGTTCACCGCTGCCGAGACCAGTTCGTTGATCTTCAGGAACGACTCGACCTTGGCTTTGTCTGACTCTGCGCTCACAAGTTGTCCAGTTGGCCTGCAGACGTTGTCATGGCGGGTAGCTCAGTAGGCGTCGTGGATCGTCAGCGCCATCGCGGCCGGCGCACCGGCAACGCCACCCAGCACGTCGAGCGTCTTCGCGGCGGGCAACGCTGCAACGCTGTCGAAGTGGAACTTTCCAGCAGTGTCCTTGCTGATCGTCACCTGCCCGGATGCCGCCGTGTACAGCGTCGCACCGGTCGTCACTCCGATGCCCACGTTGCTCTCGACAACGATGGGATTCGTGAGCGGGTCGGCGGCGATGAATGTGGCCTTGTCCTTGACCACGGTGTAGGTGCCTGGAGTCGTACCGGCGAACGAGAAGGTGAGCGCGCTGCCGGAGTACGCGCCGTTGCTCGCATCGCCCCCGGCCATTGTTGCCGTCGACACGGCTACGACGGTTACGGGCCTGTCTCCGACGCGGCCGGTCGATTGAGCCGAGAAACCGCCGTTCGCGTAGGTGTAGGCGTTCATTGTCCAATAGCTTGTCGGGGCCGACGTGGAACTGCCGCTATCACTGCCTCCTCCTCCGCAGGCAGCAAGAACCATAGAAGCGATGACAGCGAGCGTTGCGTTGCGGATGTTTTTCATGTCGTTGGTGCGGGATTCCCGCGTTGGATTGGAAAGGTAGTGGCAGGATCGCGCGTTCGACGGCCATCCACGTCGACGAGGGGCGCTATCTGTCTGCTCGATCATCGCGAGAGATCTGCCGCTCTGGGGTGCGGCTCTGTACTTGCGCCGGCGCCGGCGCACTTCGAGTAGCAGCCATGTCGTAAAGCTGCACGGTGGGATTGCGGTGCTGCGCCTTGTCGGTGGCTGCGGCGCGGTCAAGGCTGGTCAACCGATCGATGGGTTGGGCCGTCCATGCGTTCAGGGTTGCAGCTTTGTCATGCGCAACTGTGCGGCCGGATTCGTCGGTGGTGCGCTCGGTCACGGTCACCGGTTTTTTGCCCGAGTTCGTGAGGGCAATCTGATCGCCAACCTTGACGCCGCCCTTTTCAAGCGCTTCGCCGATGGTTTTTCCCCAGACCACATCCTCGCCGTTCGCTGTGCGCAGCCTGACGAAGTAGCTGGGGTCGTTCTTGTCTTGGAATTGGTAGCGTGCCGGCCCGTGCTCCATCACGGCCCCAACGTGCACGCGCTGACTGCGCATGCGGCTTTCAAGTTCGACCATCGTGGCCGCGACGAACTCGGGGCCGTAGTTCTTGCTCTTGAGCAGGCCACGAAGCGTGTCCAGCGTGTCTTGCTCCTTGCGTGACAGACGGTCACCGTCGTAATGGCGTTCGGGTTCGCGCTGTTGGGGCTCTTTCAGCTCCTTGCTGCCGGAAATATCGTGTCGCTTCGCAGCGTCCGCAAGCACGGTGCGCATCTTGCGCTCGCCTTCGGCAGAAGCCGGGCCGTCATAGAGCCTGGCGAGGGATCGCAACTCGCCGTCGTCCATTGATCGTATGGTTTGCAAGTCACGGTCGTGGCGTTCAGTCGCTTGTTGCTGGAGACTCTTCGATCCATCCACGTCGCCGCGCTCGCGCGCAGTGCGTAGCTTGAATTCTTCCTCGATCGTCATGACAGCGTTTTGGCCGACTGTGTTGAGCAGGCGACCCCGGAGGGCCTCGGTAGCCTCCGCGGGTCGTTCCTGGGCCGCAGCGCGACCCACGCCGCGTTCCTGCGCGCGCTCCCGATCGTTGGACGTGATGGCGTTCGTCGGGCCACGCTTGTTCTCTTGCTGAAGCTCTGCCAGGCGCTGCTTGTCGGCCTCGCGAACGTCGTAGCCGTTGACGCGAAGCCCTTGCAGGCTGGCGTCAAGCCACGCGGCCCGCTGAAATGCCTCGCTGCCGCTGACCGTGATCTCCTTCCAGCCTTTGGCCTGCGCCAAAGCCACCATCCCGCGCACGACTTCCTGGTCTGACTGTTGACTTGTAAGCTGCTTGCCCGCATCGGTGAACGCGACTTGGCCGTCGCGCGAGCCGCCTCGGTAGTGGAACGCGGTGGCGCCTTGGTCCATCAAGCCCGCCTTCTCTGTGGCGATGATGAAACGTCGACGCAGCTCGGCCGGAATCTCGTCCTCGAGCAGCGGGCGCTTGATGGCGCGGAGTGCTTCCGGCGCAATGTCCGGCTGTGCTGAGCGGGAGGCTGATGCGCTTGAGCTTGCCTCTAGCGTGGCATCAGCTCGGGCGCCCCTGTCGGTGGCCGCAGGGACAGTCGTTGAAGTACGCAGTGCGTCCGAAGCCAACTCCGACTGCACGCTGCGAATCCTGGCGACGTTGTTCAGCGCAGAAGCGTCCATCAGCGCCAGTTGCGCGCTGGCACGGGCTTGGTTGCTTTCACGCGATGCGATGTCGGTCGCTTGCCGTTGGCGCTCGGCGTCGGCCTTC
This sequence comes from Burkholderiales bacterium, assembly GCA_038227445.1. Classification (GTDB taxonomy): domain Bacteria; phylum Pseudomonadota; class Gammaproteobacteria; order Burkholderiales; family Burkholderiaceae_C; genus LMDS01. The sequence continues at coordinate 4,677 of JBBRPV010000118.1, forward strand.
ACGATCTCGACATTGATGGTGGCTGCGGCGGCCGACAGCGCTGGCGAACGGTCGGTAAGGGCGACGGCGTACTCTGACGACGACCGCACGTTGGTGGCAATGGTGTCCATCGCCGTATCGCGATTTGCGGGAGACCGAAGCCGGGCGAACTCGGCAGCGTCAAGGTCGGCCCACTGCCGCACCGTGGTTCTATCGACTGCGACCGTTCTGTTCGGCGTGCCGGGTGGAGCGGTCTCGTTCAGGGCGGCTTGGCGCAGCTCGCCGCGTGACGCGATGGACGACACCTCGCGGCTTTCGACAATCTGCCCCGCCGTTTTTGCGGCATGCGCGGCGGCGACCTGCTGTGCCAGTTCCTCCACGGCTGTGGCGGGCCTTCGGCCCAACTCGCCGTTGCCTTCTTTCACTTGGACGAGTTCACGACCCTCGGTAATGCTGTTTGCCATGATGTTCAGCCCTTCTTGAGTTCCGCCAGCGCGGCGGTCGCGTCACCCGTCGTGCGAATCTCAACGCGACGATTGGTGTTCTTCCCTTCGGCGGTGTTGTTGTCGGCGATGAAGCCGCAGCACGACGAGTAACGAGCACGCAGGACGGTAGATTTCACGCCGCCTGCAATCAGGTAGCGATAGGCGCCCGCCGCGCGTTCTTGCGCGATCCGCGTGTTCGGTGCGTCGATCACCGAACTGTCGGTGTAGGCCCAAACCACGACCGATGACGCATCGCGTGCGGCCTGAAGCATTGCCTTGCGCATCGGTGGGCTGGCGTCGAACGTCGATTGGCCGCTGGCGAAGAAGATGCGAAACACAGCACCGGTCGGCGTCACTTCAAAGGCTTTCCCATCCAGACCGGCGGCGGCGACGCTGGCCTCGGGCAAGCCTGCAGGGGCGGTCGCCAACACGGCTGTTGGCATGACTGGTTTGGCTTGGCTGATGGGCGGTGCGACCGCGCCTGGCTTCACAGCCGCCGCGGGGGCGCCTTGGGGCGCGGGTGCTTGCGCTGCGCCGCGAAGCTCGGGGTTGATGAGCAGCGTCTTGATCAGCTCGCGAAGCTCCTGTACCTGCCCGCGGAGCGCACTGACTTCGCCCGACAGCATGCTGCGCTCTTGAACCGCCACGCTTTCCAGGCCGGTCAGCTCCTTGATACGGGCGACGCGGCCCGGATCGTTGACTGGCACGCGAGCCGACCCGTCCGGCTCGGCCGGCTTCGGCGCTGACGCGCAGCTCGCTATCAGGGCTGCAGCAGCCACGCAAGTGATGCGCAGCGCAAGGTTCGGTCGTCGACGCGGGTGGAGGCGCGAGCGCTTGTGGCGCACTGGTTCGCACCAGGTGGCATTCGTTGCATCAGAGCCAAGGCAGGAGCCGTCATTCATAGATCACCTCATTCATCGAGACATCGGAGTCGCGTGGTGCCGGCGTGGCGACGGTCCACTTGACATTGCTAAACAGGAAGTCGGCCATTGCGTGAACCTCGGCCGCAATGGGTGCCGTGCCAGGCGTGACCTTCGGCATGGCGGCGTCGGCAAGGACCAGACGCGCGGGTGCGACGACCTCGCCGGGTAGTGCATCGCGAATGCGGCCTTCCGTCCGGGCAATGTGGGCGTCGACGTCCAGACGCGGCACCTCGATCGGCGGCAGCAGGCGCTCTTTGAACGCCGCTTCTTCGTAGTAGCGGATCTTGTCGGCCAAGATCGGCTTGCAGTTGTCGGACAAAACGATCACCTTGTCGTCGCCGAGTTCGCGCAGCTCTTGCGGCATCATGAGTGCGCGCTTTTGATCACTGACGTTCTCGCTGCGAGTGAGCTTCCCGCTCGATGAAGAGCGCCCCTTGCTGCTGCCTTTCTCGGTCGCGTAGCCGAGCACTTCGCTGTATTCCTGCGCATCCTTTTGCTCGCGCGGGGCGTACATGATTTGCACCATGTGATTGGCCTCCAGCGTTCGCATGCCTTCCTGGCCGTACAGGTCCTTGTCTTGCAGCTGACTGCGGCTCTGTGCGATCGTGAGCGAAAGCAGGCCATAGCCTGCGATGTAGCCAATCGACTGGACGAACTTGTCGACCCGCCGAAGCGCCGGAAATTCGTCGAGTACCAACAGACAGCGGTACTTGAGAGAAGGGTCTGATTCCGGAAGCACCTTCGTGTTCTGGTCGATCACGACAGAAAAGAACAAGTTCACCAGCAGGCTTGATTCGCTCAGCCTGCTTGGCGGGATCACGACGTAGATCGTGGTGCGCTTGCGTCGCACGTCCCGGACATCGAAATCGTCCGCGCTGGTGGCGGCATCCACGCTGGGATTGGCAAACGTTCCAAGCGGGGCATTGAAGCTCGCCAAGATCGAGGTCAGCGTGTTCTCGCTGTTGCCAACGAACTGACGCATCGCGTTCAAAAACCGTTCGGACAACACGACACCATCCGGGGTGACGGCGCCGTCCACAACATCCTGCCAAAACGTCTTCGGTCGTCCGCCACCGTTGGAACGGCGAAGGACTTCACCCAAAGTCAGCGGGTAGTCGCACTCGATGCAATACAGACTGACGCCGACGAACAGGTTGCGTGCCTGATCGTTAAAGAAGCCAGTGGTCCCTTCGGCGCGCGGATAGAGCATGTAGCCGATGCTCTGCAGTTCACCCACAACAAAGCGTTCATCGCGATTGACGTAGCTCAGCGGGTTCCAGCGATGCGATCGAAACTCAGGATCGAAGGGCGCGAACTTGAACACCTCCTGGCCATGCTTCGCACGAAAGCCGCTTGTAACTTCGAGGTTCTCGCCTTTGATGTCGACGACGACCGTCGAATCAGGCCAGTTCAACAGATTCGGGATGATGGTGCCGGTGCCTTTCCCGCTGCGGGTCGGGGCGCACAGCATGACGAACTTTGCAAGGTTCATCATCAAGAACCGCCCACCGATCTTGCCGAGGATGATTCCTTCATCGCTCATCAGCCCGGCTTTTTCAATCTCATCTTTCGTGGCCCAACGCGCGTCGCCATGCAGACCGCGTGCCTTGTTAAGGTTCGCAAGAATGAGGATCAGGGGCACACCAAAACACAGGAAGAGCGCCACGCCCATCGTGGCCTGCAGCTTCTTGCGTTGAGGCTTGATGTCGCTCAGCTGGTCCCATGACTGACCCCAGGTGCTGCGGTCGATGCTCAGCGGGCTTGCCTTATTGCTGAGCATGAAGATGCCACCTGCGACCCAAGGCGTGGCCCAAACACCGCCCGTGATCCAGGCGGCCGCGAAGACGCTCAGAACAACGTGCTTAACCTTCACGAATCCGCTCCAGGGCTCCGGCGAACGTGCTTCGTACCGAAGCGTGCGGTCAGCTTTTCGAGTGGGTCGAAATAGACTTCATCGACAAAGCGTTCCACACGTAGAACGTTGCCGTCGTCGTCATAGACAACGTGGCGAGTGACGTGGATCACGATATCGACGGTCAGCCGCACGAGGTGCTTCAGCTCGTCGCGGCTCAGACCGGAAGCCTCTTGGTTCTCCTTGGCCATGAACATGAATCGCTCGAAGGCGAGTGCGCAACTCTCTGCGTGAAAGGACGTGATGGAACCACTGTGCCCCGTCGTCAGAAGCTTCAGGAAGTCCCACGCCTCGCCGCTGCGCAGCTCCGCCAGCAGCACGCGGCTGGGCGTCATGCGCATGGTGGTGCCAATCAGATCCTTCGGGTCGATGCGCGCCACGCTCTGACCGCCCTTGCTGTAGAGCAAGTGCACTCGGTTGTGATGCGACGGAAGCAGGAGCTCGCGCACGTCCTCGATGGTTATGAGGCGCTCGTAGTGCGGAATGTGTTGGCACATCGACTTCATCAAGGTCGTCTTGCCCGAACCTGTGTCGCCCACGACAGCAATCGTTTTGCGGTTCTTGACAGCTGAAATGATGAAGTCCTTGAGGCGGGACTCCATCAGTGCGGCGACCAGGCCGCGATCCACGGCTGACAGATCCGGCAAGCGTTCCTTGATGCCCTCGGGCTCACCCCACACGTAGCGATTGAACGCGCCGTGTTCCTCGTAGCTTTCCAAGGAGAGGATCGAGTCGCCGTGGACGCGAATCGTGATGGAGATCAGCCCGGGCTCTACGGCCGGAGGCATCACGATCTGGATGCGCTCGCCGTCCAGCAATGTGGCAGAAAGTAGCGGGTTTCGCGCGTCGATGGTTTGCTGTGCGTAGACGGCGACTGCTTGAGCCAAGGCGTCGAGCGCTGCATACGACAGCAGCGGTTCTTTGACCACGACGGCCTCGCCCGCGACCTCCATGAGCAACTCGCCGGGGCGATTGATCCAGACCTCGTTGGCGCCGGCGTTGCGGAGGTGTTTCTTGATCGGCTCCAGGTAGTTCCGGATCGCAATATCACCGGCGAGCACGTCACCGAATGCGTCCGCATCCTTGACGACTGCGCGTGGCAGCGGGTGAACGGCCGACATCACTGAAGCCTCAACGCACCGCCGCGGCCGGCCGTCCGAAGCGCGTACACGCCGCTGAAATCCAGGTCCCGGGCCACATAGATCGCGATCCGTTCGCCTTCGTTGATGTAGAGCGTCGGCTTCACGTTGATGGTCTGCCGCAGAACCTGCTCGGCCATCGACTGTCCAGCAGCTTGAGTGCTTTGGAATTGGCCGCCACCCTGGGAAAGAACAACAGTGCCGCCGCCGCTGTTTGCCGCGGCCTGCTTCGCCGCTTGCAACGCGAAAGCGTCATTCATGAGCGAGATCAGCAGCGCGGTGCCGAGCCGCTCGGTCCAGCGGTTGTCGAGGTAGCCGGGGATGCCAGAGGTTCCCAATGCATCGGTGCCTGGCGACTTCAGGTCGATCTGCACGCCATCAGGTGTGCGAATGCGATCCCACACCACAAAGAGGCGCTGCTGCCCGTTTTGAGTCACGCTGCCGTACTCACCATCGAGTGCCGAACCCTTTTCGAGCAGCTTGACGCTGCCGTTGCTGCTGTAAAGATCGTGCGTCAACGCGCAGCTGGTGAAGCCCGGCACGTCGTTGACGATTCGCCCGGTGAGCACGCAATCGATCTGGCGCGACTTCGGGAGCATGAGGTTCTGATCGGCAAGCCGCGAGGCCCTCGCTAGCGGCGTGGAGCTGGTGTTGAGCAAGCCACCCACGGTGCCGGCCGCTGCGGGTTGCGCCTGGGCACCGGCTGGTGCACCGCCACCCGCGCCGCCACCCAGCAGGCTCGATCCCACGCCGCCCGCTCCGGTGCTCGACGACGTGGGCATCAAGGAGCGCAACAGCTCAAGGTTTTGCTGGGTGCTTGTAGCCTTCTGCGGGTTGGGGTTGCCAGGCGTCGGTTTCGCTCGCGAAGCCGAGTCGCCAGCAGAGCCTTCGCTGCCAGCGGAGTCACCGTATGCCGAGCTCCGGCCGCCGTCAGCGAACAAGCTGCCGCCAAACCGACTGGCCGGCTTTTGAGAGGCTTGACCACCGCCCCCTGTATTGCCGCCCACTGTTTGAATGGCGGGCACAGAGACGACCTTGCCATCAGCACCGATGCAAAGAGCACGACCCTGCGGGTTTGTCATGACTTGGCCATCAGATCCTCTCAGGGCACGAGCGCCGGGGATGCCTTCGCAGCCTGCTTCCGTGGCCACCACCGGCGCCAGCGGCGGAGCACTCGCGGCCGCACCCGGGAGGCCAACGCGTTGAGGGCCCAGTTTCGGGGGCGCCTTGACTTGCTTGGACCCTTCGGGATTCAGCAGATCCTCTTGCTCTGCGTTCGCCTTCTTGCCGGCGCTGCCAGCGCGCATCGAGTTCTTGATGTTGGTCAGGTAGTTTTGCCCGAACCAGACGAGGGCGCCGACAAGCAGCAGCCCCGAGATCAACAGAAAGGCTGCTTTGGCGGACTTGTTGCCCTGACTTTTGTTCTGGTTGACGGAAACAATGCCGGCATCATCGGCGCCGTGAGGCGCTTCGATTTGCGGCAATTGCTCTGCATCGGCCCTGCTGTGCAGATCGCTGGCGGGCTGGTTCGCATCAGCGCTGGAGTGTGGTTGGGTCACGATTACCTGCCTTCGCGAATGACGGCCGGGGAGACCGTTGACGTGTTGGTGTCCTTGCCAACGGAGTCGAACGACTCGTTGTAGACCCCGACAACTGCGCCGCCGAGGCGCAACGTGAATTTCCGGGCGAGTCGCTGAACGACGATGAACGGGCCACGCATGTGCCAATTCACCCGGGCGGGTTGACCGTCGCTCCCGTAGGCGAAGATCGCAGGCACCTCGCGTGCGCCGAGA
>JBBRPV010000119.1:0-10458 GCA_038227445.1 Burkholderiales bacterium
ACGTGGTTTATTGATCGCTTACGGTTAACCCGGAACTTGATGCTCGACGACCCGGCTTCCAGGGTCAGACTGGTCATGGATGAGCCAGAGCCTCATAGCATGCGGTGACATCGAAGAGTTCCTCGTCGATCGAACCCTGGCGCAGCCGGTGAAAGCTCCCGTGGAGTTGTTCAATCAGATCCTTGATGTTGCGGTCGGCCCGTTCCATCGCCGCGAGTCGGCTGGCGTTTTCGCTGGCCAGCGATTCGGCGCAGGCGCGGAACAGCGAGATGAACAGGTACTCACGGATCAGCGCGCGCGTGGTCACAGCGCCGTGGTCCAGCACTTGGGGCCTCATTTTTCCTGGCCAGGGCACCGCTGACAGGCTCTGTTGCCAGCTGGCGTCAAGCGGCAACAGGCGCTGGCTTACAGGCTCGTACAGCGAGCCAGTCAGCGGCCGGTTGTGGAACACATGCACTTGGGTCATGCCGCTCTTCGCGCGGCTCGCTTCGCTGTCGATCTGGATCTGGGCGACCAGCGGCGCGATGGCCTGTACCGAGCCCGGCACTGCATAAACCACCGGCACATCCAGCCCGGCATCCGTCAGGCGGGCCCGGACCCGTTCACCGACAGCCCAGACGCGAGGTCGGCCCGGCGTGGCGGCCAAGGTGTCGATTGCAAATTGCGAGACCACGTCATTGAAAGGGCCGACCAGGCCCTGGTCCGAGCCGAAGACGATGGCGCCGATTGGGTCATCCGGGCTCTCCTTCTTTGGCGGATCAGCGGGCCCTTGCGCGTTGCCGGCCTCTGCGCTGCAGCGGCAGCTGGCTTGGCGGAAGCATTCGCCCAAGCCGAGCGAGACCATGCGGTCGTAGCCGACCAGCGCGAGGACCGAACGCTCGTAGTCGCCGATACTGGAAGCTGCCAGCGCCTTCATCGTGCGCACCACGGCATGCAGGTCGCTGGCACCGGTGATTTTGCGGCGCAGAGTCGCGATATTGTCGCTCATGGCGGTCGCTTGGTCTCGGGAGCTACTTCGGCTCTGAGTGCCGCTTCAGGCTTTGGCAGAAAGCCCTTCAGCGCCTCTGCCGCGCTGGCCGTCACAGCTTTGCGATCCTCGTCGTTCAGCTTGTCTTGGCCAAGCATGCGTTCGATAAGCGGCGCAGGTAGCTTCGAAGCGGCATTCTGAACAGCGAGCTGAGCGTCGGCCATACGAGGAAGCGCAACGGGATCGAACTGGCCACCGGTGAGCGCCAGCAGAACTGCAATCTGCGCCGGCACGGCCACAGGCGCGAACTCCGGCTGCTTGAGGCAGGCGCGGATGCGCTGGCCATGCCCGATGGTCTTTCGTGTCGCATCGTCCAGCCGCGCACCAAAGCGCGAGAACGACTCCAACTCCTCGAACTGCGCGTAGGCAAGCTTCAGGTCACCTGCCACGGCGCGGAACGGGCCGCGCTGCGCTTTGCCGCCAACGCGCGAGACCGATTTGCCCACATCCACCGCCGGCAGCACACCCAGCTCAAACAGCGAGGGAGACAGATAGATCTGACCGTCGGTGATCGAGATCAGGTTGGTAGGGATGTAGGCAGAGATGTCCTCGGCCTCGGTCTCGATGACCGGCAGTGCCGTGAGCGAGCCGCCGCCGCGTTCTTTGCAGAGGTGGGTCGAGCGCTCAAGCAGCCGCGAATGGAGGTAGAAGATGTCGCCCGGAAACGCCTCACGCCCGGGAGGTCGACGCAGCAGCAAAGACAGCTCCCGGTATGCGCGCGCATGTTGCGTCAGGTCGTCATAGACTATCAGGACGTCGCGCCCGGCCTCCATGAAGTGTTCGGCAATGCTGGTTGCCGCATACGGCGTGATGTAGGCCAGGCCCGGCGGCTGATTGCCTTCGGTGACGACGACCACGGTGTAGTCCATCGCGCCCTTGGCGCGCAGCGTCGCCACCGCCTTCGCGACTGCCGATGCGCGCTGGCCGATGCAGCAGTAGACACAGGTCACGTTCTTTCCACGCTGGTTCAGTACGGTGTCCAGCGCTATCGCGGTCTTACCGGTCTGGCGGTCGCCCAGGATCAGCTCGCGCTGGCCGCGACCGATAGGGATCAGCGCATCGATGACCTTCAGGCCAGTCTGCAGTGGCGTATCGACAGCCGCGCGGTCCATGATGGCGGCAGCCGGCCGCTCTATTGGCAGCCTGGCGCTTGTATTGACGGGCCCGAGACCGTCCAGCGGGCGTCCCAACGGGTCGATGACGCGCCCCAGCAAGCCGGGGCCCACGCCGACGTCCATCACCTGGCCAGTGCGTTGCACCTCGTCACCGGCTTGCAGGTGCCAGTAATCGCCCAGCAGTACGACGCCCAGCGAATGTTCGTCAACGTTGAAGGCGATGCCGGCCAGGCCGCCGGGGAACATCAGCAGTTCATCAAAGCCAGCGCCCGGCAGTCCGCTGACGTGGGCAATGCCGGTGGTGACCTGCGTGATGGTGCCGACCTCGCGTGGCACGAAGCTGGGCGCGAAACCGGCGCGAGCCTTTGCAAGCGCTGCGAAGCCCCGGTCCAGCGCATTCGCGGCGACGCTGCTGTCCGTCATGCGGCAACCGGCTTTGCTGCTGGCGCCAGCAGCCCGGCCACTTCGTTCTCCAGATCGCGCAGATAACCGTCGATAGTCCAGGCCACCTTCTGGCCGCCTGCGCTCAGCTCGATGCCGCAGGCGACATCGGCTGCGGTTTCAAAGCGCAGCGCCACGTCGGCCGAGAAGGCCGCTTTGACCGCCTTGCTGATTGCTGCCTGCTGGTCGCCCGGCAACTCGAAGTGGCTGCGCACGAGAGCAGCTTCGCCGCCTTGCTTAAGCGCAGCGCCGAGCTGGTCTTTGGCGGGGGAGGACAGCGCGGCTAGGCGCTGGATGAAGGCTCCGACAACGCGCACTTCCAGACTCACATCCGCCAGATCGGTCAAAGTCTTGCGCGCCACGGCGAACACCTCGTGCGCTGCGCGCCCGGCGATCAATTGCTGCAACTGCGTGGCCTGGGTTGCCAGCGCCTGCTCGCGCTTGTCGGCAAACGCAGTGGCGGCCTTGTGCGCATCATCCGCAAGGCGCTGGCCCTCGGCCGCAGCGTCGGCCCTGGCCTTGTCCAGCAGGCCGGCGCGTTGCTCGTCGAAAGCGGTGTTCTTGTCTGCGAAGGTCTTGCCGTCGGCCTCCGCCTTTGACTCTTTGGCTGCAGCATCGGCGATCTGGCTCGCGATGCGCTTTTCGCGGGCGGCGATCGCGTCCAGCACAGGCTGGTAGAGAAAGTGTTTCATCAGCCAGACCAGTAGCACGAAGTTCAAGACCTGCGCGCCGACGGTGAACCAGTCGATCAGCATGGCCTACTTGCCTGCAGCCGCGGCCGCGTGGGTGACCGCTGCGTTCCAGAACGGGTTGGCGAAGATCAGGATCATCGATACCACGAAGCAGTAGATCGCCGTTGATTCAATCATCGCCAGACCGACGAAGAGCGTGCGGGTGATGGTGGCGGAGGCGTCGGGCTGCTGCGCCAACGCCGTGAGCGCGGTGGCCACAGCACGGCCTTCGGCTAGCGCGGGGCCCATGGTGCCGAAGCCGGTGGTGATGCCGGCGACGATGATCGACACCACGGCGATGAGAGTCAGGCTGTCCATGAAGTTTTCCTTGAAGTTGTCATGCTGTGGGTGGTGCAGGTGCTGCGGAGGGCGATGGTACTGCTGGCGCAGCGGGTTTGTCTGGCCGCGGCGCGGGCCGCGTCGCAGCCGCCAGATATACGGCCGCGAGGATGCTGAAGATGTAGGCCTGCACCATGCCGGTCAACAACCCTAGCAGCGTCATCACAACTGGGAAAAAAAGCGGCGTGATGGTCAGCAGGATGCCGACGATCATCGCGCCGCTCATCATGTTGCCAAACAGCCGTACAGCAAGTGCCAGCGTGCGCGAGGCTTCGCTGATGAGGTTGAATGGCAGCATGATGATCGTCGGCTCGATGTACGACTTCAAGTAGTCCCCCAGGCCCTGTTCGCGGATGCCGAACAGCGGCACGGCGATGAATACGCACAGGGCCAGCGCTACTGTGGTTGACAGAGAACCGGTAGGCGGCTCGTAGCCGGGCACGATCGTTGCCAATGCTGCGGCAGCGATGAATAGAAACAGCGTGCCCAGAAAGGCGAGGAAGCGCTCAGGGTGCTCAAGGCCCACTTCACGGATCTGCTGGGTGATGCCGGTGACGACGATCTCCAGCAGGTTTTGCCAGCGCGTGCGCTGGTTGCCATTGGACAGGCGGCGCGTGACCAGCATGGAGCCAAGCACCAGCACCGCCATCAAGGCCCAAGTGAACACGATGGTGCCGTTGAGCTTGAACAGGCCGTGCTTCCAGAAGATGAGTTGGTCGGGGCTTAGGCGCATGGTGGATCAGGACTGTTCCACCGCGGTTTCGCCGGTGACTTGCACTGCGCGGGTGACCGGAGTGTGTGCTGCAACGCGAGGGGTCAGCCGAAGAACGAGCCAGCGGGCGGCCAGAAAGCCCAGTAGGCAAGACAACAGCCTGCGCCAGTCGCCCGCCGAAACAAAGACAAAGCCGGCGCTGGTGCTCAACATGCGAACGAGAAGACTGCCGCCGACCCACAGCGCGGGCCGCGTCGATGCGAAGGCTCGGCGCAATGTCCACCACAGACCACCGAAAAAGATGAGGCCGAGCAGCGCACCGGCAGCGGCAGCAAGCAGCATCAAGGGAAAGTTGTTCAGGGTCACTCAGAGTTCCGTCTCTTGATCGGCGATGCGACCAGCAGGATCAGCAACGGGCTGGGCGGCGGGCTGTGCAGCGCGAGCGGCTGCGTGCATCGCACTGTCCTGCTGGGCCACCCAGCGCCAGGCGTTCAGGCAACCGAGCACAAGGCCCGCCATCAACAGGGCGAGCGTCCACGAACGATTGCCGGGGTGACGCGAATCAAGCCAGATCCCCAAGGCCGCGCCGAGCAGGGTGGGCACCACAACCGACCAGCCGATCAGGCCCATCATTCCCAGACCCGACCAGACGCCGGGTGCTCCGTCTTGCCTGGCGAGCAGCTTGCGCTGCGCCCTGGCTTCAACCTGCACGGCGAGCAGGTCGGGTGGTGTCGGCTCAGTCGGCATGGAATCTCGAGAGGCGTCCGGCGAAGCCGCTTTCCAGTTTTTGCGCGGCCTCGCGCGCACCTTGCTCCAGCGCGTCCAGCTTCAAGTAATCATGCTGCACGGCTTCGCGCAACGCAGCCAGATCTGTTGAGCGTGTTGCGCGACGCACCGCCACATGCACCTGGTCACCGATCTTGACCAGCACGCCTTCATCCACTGCAATGAAGACCTCTCCTTCTGCTTCGCTTCGATAAGTCAGGATGCCCGGCACCAGCGCAGCAACGCAGTCGCGCCGGCGCGGCAGCAGGCCGAACGATCCTTCGCGCGTTTCGGCGACGATACTCGACACGCCGGTCTCATCGGCGAAGACGCGAAACGGCAGCAAGATCTCAAGGCGCATGGGCTGGCTCCGGTGCTGCTGCTGGTGTCATGGCAGCAGGCTTCACATCCGGCTTCGTATCAGGTTTGGCCCCAGCCTTCCCGGCACTCGTCTCGGCAGCCTTCGTCGTCGGCGCCGCGCCGATCATGTACAGCGCACTTTCAGGCTGGTCCTTGAACTCGTCGTGCAGAATCCGCTCGCAGCCTTCCAGCGCGTCAGTCAGACTCACCAGTTGGCCTTTCAAGCCGGTGAATTGCTCGGTGGTAAAAAACGGCTGCGTCAGAAAGCGCTCCAGCCGGCGCGCCCGCGCGACGACTGCGCGGTCACTTGGCGAGAGCTGCTCCAGTCCGAGCATGGCGATGATGTCCTTCAGGTCGGCGTACTGCGCCAGGGTGCGCCGGATCTCCTGCGCGAGCGAATAGTGGCGCTCCCCGATGATCGAGGGCGTGGCCATTTTGGAGTTCGACTGCAGCGGGTCGATGGCCGGGAACAGGCCCTCGCCAGCCCGCTTGCGCGACAGGACAATCGACGCCGACAAGTGTGAAAACGTGTGCACTGCAGCCGGATCGGTGAAGTCGTCTGCCGGCACATACACGGCCTGGATCGAAGTGATCGCCCCGCTGTCGGTGTTGGCGATGCGCTCTTCCAGACCTGCCAACTCGGTGCCCATGGTCGGCTGGTAGCCAAGGCGCGAGGGCATTTGGCCCATGAGACTCGATACCTCGGAGCCGGCCTGGATGAAGCGGAAGATGTTGTCGATCAAAAGCAGCACATCGCGCTGCTCGTCGTCGCGAAAGTACTCAGCCATCGTGAGGGCGGCCTGCCCGACCCGAAAGCGCGCGCCGGGCGGCTCGTTCATCTGGCCGAAGACCATCACCATGTTCTTTAGCACATCGGCCTTCTTCATCTCGGAATACAGGTCCTGGCCTTCGCGGCAGCGCTCTCCGATGCCGCAGAAGATGCTGACGCCCTTGTGCTTGCCGACCATGTTGTGAATCATCTCAGTGAGCAGCACGGTCTTGCCGACGCCCGCACCGCCGAACAGACCAGCCTTGCCGCCGGTTTCAAGCGGCATCAGCACATCGATCATCTTGATGCCGGTCTCAAAGATCACCGACGTGGTCGAGCGGTGAACCAGCGGCGGCGGCTCGCGGTGCACTGGACGCCATGTGACGCCCTCGGGTTCGTCCTGGCGGTCAATCGCATGGCCGAACACGTCAAACATGCGCGAAAGAATTGCCTTGCCTACGGGCGCCAGCAGCGGCCCGCCGGTGTTGGTCACCGGCATTCCGCGCGCCAGGCCCTGCGTCGGCGTGAGGGCGATGCCGCGCACATGGCGTGCATCGATCTGGGTCAGTACCTCGATGGCCATTGCGTCGTTGGCGCCGGCGCGCAGCAAAGTGCGGATTGAGGGCAGGCGACCTTCAAAGCGTACGTCGACCACGCTACCGCGCACGGCGGTGACCATACCTGCGCCCGTCTCAGTTGGCGACTGTGAGCTGTTCACGGTTCAGGGTACCAGTCGTTGCAAGCCAAGCAGCCAGACGTGAACTCGAAGGGCATGTTGCGATCCGGCGCTGCCAGCTTTTTGCTACGGCCTGCGTAGTGCAAACAAGGCGGGATGTCGCGCATAACGTTCAGCCGCGCGCGCCGATTGCTGTCGGTGACTCCGGTGGTGTCCAGCATCAGCGTCTTGGCGCCGGTCGCCATTGGTCGGGGATTGAGCTTCATGATGTTCTCGGCAAGGCGTGGGTCGACGCGCTTGCGTCTGGCGTAGGCGCTAGACGCGTGAAATTTCGGTCTCGCGTTTCTCGGCATCGGCCCAGTAACCGGTGCGGCCGTAGTGTCCGTATAGAAGGCCTTCGTCGGCGCGGGTCGGACTTGCTGCCGAGTCGTAGGCGGGCGCGTCCTTCACTGCCTGGCGCGTCAGACCAACCGAAACGGTGCCATCTGCCCAGCTAACGCCTTCGATCCACTTCGGCGCAATGAGCACCTGATGACCGATCCACCAGTTGCTGGTGTCGACGATGAGGTAGCGCACGGCCCACGTCTCGTCGTCGATCAGCATGCCGCTGACATGACCAATGTCACCGTCGCTTGCGTGGATGTGGTACCCATTGAGAGCAGCGCAACTGCGAAGATGCGGGTCTGCGTTGCTGTCGCGAGTCGCCTCTGCTCGCGCTCGGGCGTTCTGTGCCTCGGTTTCTTCGACCGTTGGCATTGGGATGCCACCGTAGCCCGATAGCATCAAGTTAGGGTACATACCTCCGCCCCAGTACCCCATGCCGCCCCAGTAGTACGGGTAGCCGTAGTATCCGGAATACTCCATTTCATGTTGTCGAGTCACCGGTTGCTCGGAGTCGAAGTCGGGGCTGTTTTTCACCTGCTCCTTGGTGATTAAAACCGGCAGCAGCCGCTTCGCCCAGTCCGGATGTCCGATCGCGATCGGCGAGATCAGCACCTTTTGGCTTGAAAACCAAGTACCGGTTTCGACGACAAGGTAGCGCACGACCCACGACTTGTCATCCAGATAGAGGTCCTTGACGTGACCGATGTCGCCGTCTGCGGCGCTTATGCCGTAGTCGTGCAAATCCTTGATAGTTCGTAACATGCTTTCGCTCCTTCAAAAATATTTGAGGTTCGGTGACGATCGCGTGATCTCGACGCAGTAAGTCGTCAAAACGCCGCTTGCCCGCGCGTTTATCCGTTTATGCGACTCTGAACTCTCTAGTGGCAACCGTCTGTGCGCCAGCGCACAGACCGCTACTTCTTGCACACACATCATGTGATGGTCAAACACTTCGCTGCCCTGCCAAGCTTGCAAACGTCATCCATGTACGAAATTCAGCTCCTGTCCTACCGCCCTAGCCACCTGATGGTGACGGCTTCTGGCTATGTACGTAGCCGCTGGAAAGGTATGGCGGTCACGCGCTGGTACTGCGACGCTGGGCAGGCTCTCTGCGGCGCGCTGTGTCACTTGCATGATGACGAGGCCCGACGCACCTGCTCAACTATGATCCAGCCGGGCTCGCCGCAATCCGAGGTCTGCGGACATGACTTTGCAGGCGGCGGAAGGAGCTTCTGGAGCCGCAACTACAGTATTGAAACTGCAGTGCGAAGCGAGATTGGGGTCTCACTCGTTGATGTAGTGGAGCTGCGGCGCGTCGTTTTACAAATATTTACAACAACAACGCACTTTCAGCGCGACTGAAGGTGACACCATCACGCGCAGGGACGGTGTCCAAACGCAAGCAATCGTCGTAAAACTTGCCTTTCCTCGCGGCTCAAATTCAACTCAACGGAGAAACACATGCAGCTCGGAATGATCGGTCTGGGGCGGATGGGAGCAAGCATGGCGCGGCGCCTGATGAAGGCGGGCCATAGCTGTGTTGTTCATGACACGCGAGCCGATGCGATTGCCGAGTTGGGCGCGCAGGCAGCTGTCGGCGCGAGCACGTTGCAGGAATTGAGCGCCAAGCTGACTCGGCCACGCGTGATCTGGCTCATGGTGCCTGCCGCCATCGTCGACACCGAACTCGAGGAACTGGCAGCTCATCTGCAAGAAGGCGATATCGTGATCGACGGTGGAAATTCCTACTACCGCGATGATGTGCGGCGCGCGACGCGCCTGCGTGAATCCGGCGTGCACTACGTCGATGTGGGCACCAGCGGCGGCGTCGCTGGCGAGGAGCGTGGCTATTGCCTGATGATAGGCGGCGAAAAGCCCATCGTTGAATACCTCACACCGATTTTCTCTGCGCTGGCGCCGGGCGTCGCATCCGCAGCCCGCACCCCGGGCCGCAACGGCCCTGCCGCCCCGTCCGAAGAGGGCTTCCTGCATTGCGGCCCATCCGGCGCGGGCCACTTCGTCAAGATGGTACACAACGGCATCGAGTACGGCCTGATGGCGGCCTATGCCGAGGGCCTGAACATTCTGCGCCACGCCAACATCGGCCAGCGACAGCAGACCAGCGACGCCGAAACCACGCCCCTGCGCGATCCTGAGTTCTACCGCTACGAGATGAACCTGCCCGAAGTCGCCGAGGTCTGGCGGCGCGGCAGCGTCATCGGCTCGTGGCTGCTCGACCTGACTGCCGGCGCGCTGTTGAAGGACCCACAGCTCGAAGCTTACGACGGCCGTGTGTCCGATTCGGGTGAAGGCCGCTGGACCATCCAGGCGGCGATCGACGAAGCGGTGCCTACGCCGGTGCTCAGTGCAGCCTTGTACGAACGCTTTGCCTCGCGCGGCACAACGGACTTCGCGAATCAACTGCTCTCGGCGATGCGCCACGCCTTCGGTGGCCACCTCGAGAAGCCCGAGGACGCGCAATGACCATCGCCGCACACACCGGCTCCATCGCGGACCGGCCGCATTCCGGCGCCTTGGTCATCTTCGGTTTCAGCGGTGATCTCGCCAGCAAGAAGATCTTCCCTGCACTCTACGCGATGGTGAAGAAGGGCTGCCTAACGGTGCCGGTGATCGGCGTCGCTTCTTCGAAGTGGAGCGTCGAGGAATGGCATCGCCACGTGCGTGACAGTCTGTTGCACGCAGACCATGAAGGCGGCATCGACGACGCTGGCGCCTTCGAACGCCTGATGGCGCTTCTGAACTACGTCAGCGGCGACTACAACGACGTCGCCACCTTCGCCGCATTAAAAGCCGCGCTCGGTGATGCGAAGCGCCCAGCGTTCTACCTCGCTATTCCGCCGGCACTGTTCGCCACCGTGATCCAGAGCCTGGGCCGCGCCGGGCTGGCTCAGGACGCGCGTGTCATTGTCGAGAAGCCCTTCGGCCGCGACCTCGCGTCGGCGCGCGAGCTGAACGCTATTGCGCACACGGTGTTCCCCGAATCGTCGATCTTCCGCATCGATCACTATCTGGGGAAGGAGGCGATCATGAATATCCTCTATTTCCGCTTTGCGAACTCGTTCCTCGAACCGGTGTGGAACCGCCAGCACATTGCCAGCGTGCAGGTGACGCTGGCCGA
>JBBRPV010000120.1:0-10010 GCA_038227445.1 Burkholderiales bacterium
AACAGAAGTTCCCGGCAGAAAGAATGTTTGAGACTCCAATTCACCAGTGGGATAATGTTTGTATTCTGAGCTTACCAACCCGTTCACGTCATAATTAGTGGTCGAAGATAAACTTCCATCGAGTCGATAATTTTCCTGCGTAGCTATTTTTCCGCTTGAATAGTATATTTTTACATCAATTTTTTCAGTTTCCTGGTTAATTAAAGAGAAAGAAATTATTCCGCCAGATGAGTCAGACAACGTTTCCGATATTGCCTTACCATTGTCGTTAAAATTAATTTTTGTCTGCTTGCCGTCAGCTGCGTAATTTATCTCACTGACCACAGTACCGTTATCATAATCAATGACGGTTTTCAAAGATTCAACATCGGCCATTCCATCATCGAGCATTCCGATTTGCATCTGATTAAAAGAAACTACTTCATCTATATGCCCGGTCGCATCATAGACAGTGTCTAAAATTTCCTTGCCATCTCTATCGTAGTTAACAGAGTGTACTAAATTGCCAATACTATCGAAGGTTAGTTTTTTTGATAGCCTTTTATCAGTAAAAAATTTAGAACTTGTAATTTCTTTCGTTGAGAAATCATAGTAATCTATTCTTGTAGTAATCGACTGAGGGCTATCGTCAGATCCGATACGGCCGTCATGATTTGGAAGTTGGGCGGGCAGTTCTGCTGAATCATCCCTTATAGCTGTCACCTGACCATTCCTCGCCCGCGTAAATCGAGTGTTAGCGGGAACTCCAGAAATGGGCGGGAATATCACATCAGCCCCAGTCATCAATAATAATTTCAGATTTCCATTTGAATCTGTCTCATATTCACCAGAATACACAGGAAACAACACCTTAACACCATCTATCGAGGTCGGCCTAGCCTTTACGATAAACTGTGATGCAAGCCGCCCATAACCAGCATTATCATCATGATAAAGCACGGTTCCGTATAATACTTTGTTATATACGCGATTACTATTAACCTTGTTAACAATAGATTCCAAAACCGAGTTACCGACAGCATACGCTTGTTTTTCGTGCCACTGCCGAAAATAGGTTTCACTTGGAGTTGGCGGAATGTCTGCATGAAACGAATTCAAACTCGCCTGATTTAGCAGGGCTAGTTCTCTTTCAGGATTTGTTAATGTTTCCTTATTTTGTAATTTCGCCACTAAAACAAGTTGATAAGCATGCGTCTCCTCATGGACAACCGTGTTAATAAGTTGAACTAAAGAAATTGGCTTTTTGACCACACCGTCGATAACCTTTGTTGAGATGGTTAGTACGTGTTTCTGAATGTTATATCCTCCTCCAATTTCCCGTTCTCGGTACCGTATGGCCGGTGGGTTTGCATCAATACCGTAGACCTTGGTGGTTAAGAATGCAACTCGCTCAACAACCGCCTCTACTTCGGTCGCCGTCAGCGCTATGGGCGGCACGTCATATGCCTTATCAAAGTACGGTTTTAGTTCGGAATCATTTTGGATTGCTGTCGATATCTCGTCACTTTGATAATTTATAAGAGCCTGTGCCTCGAGTGAAAACCCATCTAAATGCTCATCTATTCCTGGCGTACCCAGTCCAAGTGTTTTCGCCGCATTAACTGGAATCGGAACTCCGCTCAGGAAAGATAAGTTTATTATTTTTAATTTTTCCTCAAGAGTCAGTGAAAGTCCTTGCTCTGGGGTTAGAGTATTAACAAGGTAAACCAAGTAATCTAAGTCACTTCGGACAGGGTTAGGAGTCGCCTGTAAAATCGCCCTGATTCCACTAACAGGAGTTGTTTGCGGCTCAAATCCTGAAAATTCAAAAGGATTTACTATAGTCACGAAACCTACAGTATTTTGAGTGGAATCCTTAATGAACTCACTCTGAAATTCGTTGGGATCAGCACCGTCTTGACTTAATTTAGTGAAAGAACCTTCCGAATAAAGTCCAGCCTTAAAATTAACAGGCTGACTGCTCCATTTATTAGTTGCCTCATCAAAGGCAACTCCTAAGTATTTAATAACACTTCCATCGCTTCTAACTATTCCCCAATGTTCGAATTTATAAGTTCCAGCATCTTGGTCCAGAGAGGCTTGACCTTCAATTCGAACATATCCAGATAAGGGGAGACCAGCTGCAGGGTTTGCTTCGAGCCAAACCACAGCCACATTATGGGACTGTCCATTTGTATCAACAAATTTGTCGCCCTTTGCCAGTACATATTTTTCTCTTCCAGCTATGTCGAGTAGGACGTAGTTATCCAATGTTTCATAGCCGAGATAATCACCGTTGTCCGGAGAGGTATTTCCATTTTTGTCGGTTGAATATTTAATTTCATCTATCATTCTTCCTGACGAATCAAATTTCGAACTTCTAATTAAATTTCCGCCTGAATCATATGATTTAGATTCCGTCTTCAAAAAATCATCGCCGACGCGCACATAACAAGTTGTTTGTTTATATACCCCATCCAAAAAAGCGTAATCTCCAGATGATTCCGTCAAGTAGCCATACTCCTCCTTGCTGGCAATCTCACCATGCTCATAAAGTATTCTTTCGGTAACTACTCTTCCTTTTGTATAATCGTATACGGTGGAACTTTTCGGAAAATAATCACCCTCCAGGCATTCTGTCGCAGTTCTTACTTCGCTGACTAAATTGCCTTTTCCATCATAATTTTCACGCTTTACTTCAATTCCGTTTTGCACTCGGCTTACCATAATTAGATTATGGTTGGAATCGTACGTTTTATTTTCTGTTGTGCGGGGCGTGGGTGGTTGATATGGAGCTCTCGGAGAGTTGTTCGTGACAGCGTTGCGGACGAAGCTCTTTAGTTGTGTCGCATTGAATACCCTTAGCTTTTTCGCCTCTGCCTCCAGAGCTATTCTTTGCATCTCATCTGCGGAAAAGCCCTGTGGCGAATTGCTGCCATTGGCTACGGTGTGGAATTGCGTCATATCTAATTTTCCGATTTTAAAAATTTTGTGTCGGCGTTTTTTATCGTGCGCCGACGAGTACCACCGACGGCAACCTGCTCGGCCAAAGGCTGCGAACGCGGGTATTCTTCGCAGGACTTGTTGTCGGATTTGCGAAAAACAGTCGAGCCAATCGAACTCGGAGGTGTTGGCTGCAACTAAAAACTGAGCTACTTTTGAGGGTAGTGTTGAGTCAACCCCTCAAGTTGGAGCAGAGAGGGCATCAGATTTAGGCCGCGAGCCTAACGAGTTGCGGTTCGACTTTCTTTGGCGGCAGATAGCCGAGCGCTGAGTGAAGATGCTTGGCGTTGTAGACCTCGTCGATGAAATGCTGCAACTGTTCGGCAACATCGGCAAAGGTCTTGTAGCCGGCCAAGGAGACCTGCTCGTCGTTGACCGTCTTCATGCAGCTCTCAGCTCGTGTATTGTCATGCGGGTTGGCGATCGACCTGATCGGGCCCTGGAAGCCCGCTGCTTTCAAGCGCTTTCGGGACTCGTCGGTCGTGGATTGACTTCCGCGATACAGGTGCCCTGATGCACCCTGCGCACCCACCGCGCGGTGCGCCATCGCCCGCTTTTCTCGCAGCCCTTGGGCACCTTCAACCCCGCCCGCCATGCTTGACGCGAGCCGACCAGGCGCAGTCTCGTAGCGTGTCGTGTCGTGTCGATCAAGTCGAAGGGCTGACGCTTGGCGTCGGAGAACTTGTCACGGCCGACCTGCCGTTCGCGCTCAACCCTTGGCGGGATGGCGTGGACTGAGCCTCAGCCGGCCAGCGCCAGCAGGGCTTCGAGTTGCAACATCGTGTCGGCTTCGTGCAGCGGCTTGTCATCGCGAATGCGCAACATGCGGGGGAAGCGCACCGCAATGCCGCTCTTGTGGCGCGGGCTGCGGTTGATGCCCTCGAAACCAAGCTCAAACACCATCGAAGGCTTGACGCTGCGCACCGGGCCGAACTTGTCGATCGTGCTGGCGCGAATCACCTTGTCGACGCTGCGGAACTCGTCGTCGGTTAGGCCGGAATACGCTTTGGCGAAGGGCACGAGTTGCAGCGAACCGGGCAGCGCAGGCTCGCGCCGCGCAATGGCGTCGATCACGGCCTGTGCTTCGGCTGCGTCGCGCGGCGCGCGACTCCATACCGCGAAGGTGTAGTCGGTGTAGACGCTGGCGCGGCGGCCGTGGCCAGCCTGCGCGTAGATCAGCACGGCGTCGGCGCGGAGCGGCTCAATCTTCCACTTCCACCAGGTGCCGTCGCTCTTCGTGCGGCCAGTACCGTAGCGCGAGCCGACATGCTTGAGCATGAAACCTTCGACTCCCCGCGCGCGCGACTCCTCACGCAGCAGCGCGAGTTCGGCCCAGCTCGCGCGCTGTTCGGCTGGCGACAGATGCAGCCCCGGCACCGCCTGCAGCGCCGATTCGAGCAACTCTCGGCGAAACAATTGCGGATGCGCGCGTTGGTCTTCGCCCTGCCATTCCAGCAGGTCGTAGGCGATGAACACCACGGGCGCGTCGGCCAGGACCTTCTTGTTCAAGGTCTTGCGCCCGATGCGCTGCTGCAGCAGGTTGAACGGCGCCGGGCGAGCGCCCTTGCTCACCACGATCTCACCGTCGAGCACGGTGCCGTCGGGCAGCGCCGCAGCGAGCGCCACGATCTCGGGGAACCGATCTGTCATCAGCTCTTCTCCGCGCGACCAGACCCACACCGCGCCAGCGCGCTTGACGACTTGCGCGCGAATGCCGTCGTACTTCCACTCCACCAGCCAGTCGCTAGGCGGGCCGAGTTTCTTGTCGAACTCCTCCACACCCGCGTCGAGCTGGTGGGCCAGGAAAAATGGGTAAGGTTGGCCCGCGTCGGCCGGGCCGCTCTCCGCGTGCGTCACGATCTGCTCAAAGCGTGCGGCGTTGGGCATCTGCTTCGCGTCGGTGTACCCCATCAAGCGCTGCGCAACGAGCTTGGGGTCCAGGCCAGCGTGTTCGGCCAGCGCGCGCTGCACCAGCAGCTTGCTGACGCCCACACGAAAGCCGCCGCCGATGAGCTTGGTGAGCAAAAAGCGGCCGGCGGCGTCAAGCTCATTCCAGTACGCGCCGATACGCTCCGCTTGTTGTTCGGGCTCGGTGCCGCGCAGTGGCAAGAGGCGCTGTTCGACCCACTCGGCAAGGCCGATGTCACTCAGCGCGCCGGGCGGCGGCAGCACGTGCGCGATGGTTTCGGCAAGGTCACCCACTGCTTGGTAGGCCTCTTCGAACAACCACGGCGCCAAGCCGGCACGTTCGCAGGCGAGCCCACGCAGCACGGCTGTGGGCACCACCTGGCGGGGTTTGCCGCCGGCTAGAAAATAGATCGCCCACGCTGCATCGGCCGACGCAGCAACGGCGAAATAACGCTTCAGGGCCTCGACCTTGGCGCTCGTGGCGGTGCTGGCATCGAGTTCGCCAAAGAGCTGCGCGAAGGCCTTCATGGCGATGGCGGCGGCACCGACCCTGGAGCCGTGGTACCGCCCTCTTCCGCACCCTCGGCCACGTTGGCAATGGTGGCGCCCTCCTCTCTGGCTTCGTGCGCGTCGCCGTACTCGGTGTTGAACGAGCCGGCCTCCAGGCCTTGCTCTCCCAGCCAACGCACCATCACGCTTTCGTAGCCATGGGTCACGATCACGCGCTGCGCGCCGGTGGCGGCAATGGCGCGCTGAAGGCCGGGCCAGTCGGCATGGTCGCTGAGCACAAAGCCGCGGTCGACGGCGCGGCGGCGGCGCGCGCCGCGAAGTTGCATCCAGCCGCTGGCGAAAGCATCGCTGAAGTCACCCAGGCGCTGCGTCCATGCCGAGTTCTGCACCGAGGGTGGCGCGATCACGAGCGCGCCTTTGAAGCCCGCCTTGTCGCTCACCGCTGAAACCAACATCGTGGCCGGCAGCGCCACGCCGGCCGCGCGGTAGGCCTGGTTCAATGGCTCGACCGCGCCATGCACGAAGATCGGGCCGATGCCGGCATCGACGCCCGCCAAAATGCGCTGCGCCTTGCCAAAGCTGTAGCCCATCAACAGGCTGGCGCGGCCGGCCGCCGCGTTGGCCGACCACCATCGGTTGATGTCGTTGAACAGCTCACGCTGCGGCGCCCAGCGGTAGATGGGCAGGCCAAAGGTGCTCTCGGTGATGAAGCAGTGGCAACGCACCGGCTCGAAGGGCGTGCAGGTGAGGTTGTCTTCACGCGCATCGGCCTCGGCGCCCGCCACGAAGTAGTCACCCGAAGCCACCCACACGCGCCCGCCGTGTTCGAGCCGCACCTGCGCCGAGCCGAGTACGTGGCCGGCGGGGTGCAGCGACAAGCGCACGCCGAAGTGGTCGATGCTTGCACCATAGGCCAGCGTTTGGAGGTGGATGGCGCCCAAGCGCGAGCGCAGCACGCCTTCGGCCGGTGCGGCGGCCAGGTAGGCCGAGTGGCCGCGCCGTGCATGGTCAGAATGAGCGTGCGTGATCACGGCCCGGTCTACCGGGCGCCACGGATCGATGTAGAAGTTGCCCACGGGGCAGTACAAGCCCTCGGGGCGTTGCACGATCAGGTCGTCAGATGCCGTCATGCCCATGCCGCTGCGAGCGCTCAAAGACCGCGAATGAAGCCGGGGCGCCCACGCAGCGGGCGACTCAGGCCGAGCCAATCTGGGCTCAATCCACAGCCGAAGCTCAGGCTACGGCGAGCACTTGCACCGACGAGTCGCGCCGTTTGCTGCGGCCCTGCGGGTGCGGCGAATTTGCTCACAGGCTCTCCGTAGTCGGCCGACTCAATACGCTCAGTACCGATTGCCGCTGACCAGCAGCAGCATGCGCATCAGCCCGTAGGCCACCCAGGTCAGTGCGCGCGTCATCACCGGGCGCCGCTCATGCTCGCCGGGATCAACGCGCCGGCCGTGGTGGGCAATGGCGTCGAGCAAATGGGCGCGCAGCTCTGCCGCAAAAACGTCGTCGCGCACGAAGACGTTGGCCTCGCGTGCCAGCAGCAGGCTCAGCGGATCGAGGTTCGAAGAACCCACGGTGGCGAGCGCGCCGTCGGCAGCGTCCATCACGGCCACCTTGGCGTGCAGAAAACTCGGCTCGTATTCGATGATCTGGATGCCGGCGTTCAGCATCACGCCATACACCGCGCGGCTCGCGTGGTACTGCATGAAGTACTCGTACTTGGCCTGCAGCAGCAGCGTGATGCGCACGCCGCGTTTGGCCGCACGCAACAGCGCGCGTTGCAGCTGCACGCCGGGGATGAAGTAGGCGTTGGCGATCAGAATCTCGCTGCGGGCCTGCGCAATCGAGACACGGTAAACGCCTTCAATGCTGCGCCGAAACCGCACGTTGTCGCGCAGCACCAGCGAGGCCAGCGCGCCCTCGCCTGGGGCTCGCTTGAGGGTATCCGAGGTGGGCTTGGCTTTGCCCATGTCGGTGCCGGCATGCGCAGCAGCGCGCACCGCTTTCAATGCACCTGCCAGGTCGCGATCGCGTGCTTCGCGCGCCACCTTCAGGCGCGCCCACAGCCGGGTCATCGTGTCGTGCACATCGGCCACGAGCGGGCCAGCAACGCGCACCGCGAAGTCAAAGCGCGGGTGATTCAGTTCGCCGTGGTTCGGGTCGTAGTAGTCGTCGAGCAGATTGATGCCACCGCAGAAGGCAATGTGGCCGTCAACGACGCAGAGCTTGCGGTGCATGCGCCGCCAGCGCCTCGGGAAGAGCAAGCGCCAGCCTTGCGCCGGGTTGAACACGGCCCACTGCACACCCGCAGCCCGCCAGCGCTCTTGCCACTCGGCCGGCACATCGCCGGTGCCCACACCATCAACCACCACACACACCGCAACGCCGCGCGCGCCGGCCTCTTCAAGCGCCTGCGCCACGCCAAGCACGGAACGGTCGAACTGGAAGATGTAGGTTTCGAGCAGCACTTGAGTGCGCGCGCCACCGATCGCTTCGATCATCGCCGGGAACATCGCCTCGCTTCCCTTGAGCAGCGTGAGTTGGTGGTCGGGGCGAAGCGCGCGGTTCATTCGAGCGCCAGCTCGGCCACCAACGGCAGATGGTCTGACATGCGCGCCCAGGCCGCGCCGCGTGGCACCGAGGTCGACAAACAGCGAAGCCCGCGAAGGTAGATGCGGTCCATCGAAAACACCGGCAAGCGCGACGGAAAGGTGTTGAAACGCGCCGGCGGGTCGCCCGGCACGCCAGCACGGGCCAAGCCAAACTGCCGCATCGGCTCGTCCAGCTTCTGGCCCCAGTCGTTGAAATCACCCGCCACGATCAGCAACTCGTCGCTCGGCACTTCGGCCTCGATGATGCGCGCGAGCCGCTCCACCTGGCGCACCCGGCTGGCATGAATCAGCCCGAAGTGGGCGACGATGGCGTGCACCAACACGCCGTTCCAGCGCACCGGCACATGCAGCAGGCCGCGCTGCTCGAAGCGGTGGTCAGATACGTCGTGGTGGCCGATGTCGCCCAGCGGCCAGCGCGACAGCAAGGCATTGCCGTGCTCGCCGTGGCGCGTGGTGGCATTGGTGCGGTAGGCCACGTCATAGCCTTCGGGCGCGAGGTAGTCGGCCTGCGGCATGCGCGGCCAGCCGAGGTGGGTGTCTGGGAAAAACTTCGCCTCGGCGCGGTTCAGCGAGCGCACTTCCTGTAGAAACACCAGATCAGCGTCGAGCGCTTCGATGCCGAGCGCAAGGTTGTGAATCTCAAGCCGCTTGCGCGGACCGACGCCACGCACACCCTTGTGGATGTTGTAGGTGGCCACCCGCAGCACGTGGCTCGGGTGCTGGGTGGAGTGGGGGTGGGTACTGCGCATGCGGGTAGGCACGGTCAGTTCAGGCCAGGTCCGCCAGGCGCCGAATCGCCGCGGCGTTGGTCTTTGAAAAGCAAGCTTGCTCAGCGGCTTGGCAACCAAGCCAGCGGTATTGAAGATGCTCGCGCGGCGAAAGCTTCACCACCACATCACGCGGCACTTGAAGGCTGAACACGTGCTCAGTGTTGTGGGTAACGCCGCTCGCATAACGGTGCCGCCAGTCCGGCCAGATGGCATAAACATTGTGCAAATGCCAGTTGCGCAGCGCGTTCGCCGGCACTTCAGGCGAGCCGATCACGATGCCGGTTTCTTCTTCCACCTCGCGCGTTGCCGTGGTGATGAGCGCTTCATCGGCGCTGTCTTTGGAGCCAGTCACGCTCTGCCAGTGGCCGGGCTTGTCGGTGCGCTCGAGCAGCAGCACCTCAAGATCGGCGCTGTGGATCACGACGAGCACTGATTCTGGAATCTTGAATTGCTGACCTGTGTTCATCAGATGCCGCAGACCACGGCTTCACCAGGGCAAAAATTCTTCGTTTGAATGCCCGATCTTGTCGGAAGGCTCGCTTTGCTCATGGGTGCAATCGTTGTACTTCTCGTTGTGCTTCGCGTTGTACTTCTCGTTGGATTGGCGTGTTCGCTTCTTGAGCGACTCGCCCGGCCTTTGGTTCAAGCCGGGCGTGCTGGGCCAGTGTTCAAAACACTGGCACAGGCGCTTTGTGCCTTTGGCGGCTGTCAACCAGAAGGCAGGCTCTACGCCCCACGTGTCAAGGATTCTAGGCATGGCGCAATGGCGCCACCCTGAGCTTTGCCGTGGAGCAGTAGGCAGCAGATCGGCCTAAAACACCGAACTGGCCGCCAAGTCAGGCAAGGTCGGCGCGTAAGCCCGAGGCTCGTAGCCAAGGGTCGACGCAGAGCTGAGTGGCACAAAAGCTGCCATGGCGCTGATCAGCCCATTCACCTCAGACGCCAGCACCTTGGTGCCATCGGTCAGCCTGAACTCTTCAATCTGGTTGGCGGACGACAGGTACCAGTTCTTGACCGTCAGCTTGTCCAACTGCCCGATCACGCTGAGTTCCAGATCGTTCGCGTTCTTCACGAACTTCAGCTGTGACTTTGTGATGCCCGCGAACAAGTCAACGTGATCGAGGCTGCCGCCGGCGTCTGTGAGCGTGTCAATGCCTGAGCCGATCCCCCAGCGGTAGGTGTCGTTTGATGTGGTCGCCGCGTCGTTGAAGGTGTCGTTGCC
>JBBRPV010000121.1:0-9791 GCA_038227445.1 Burkholderiales bacterium
CACAGCGATCCAGTGATATCGAAACATCGCCATCGGGCGTGGTTTCATACGCCGTAATCTTGGCTGTCACAGCCCCGCTGCGAAATGCCGGCGACCGATCGGCGCAAACGAAGAACACGCCATCTTTCGGATCGACAACCAAAGCTTGGGGACCGGTGGCTTTGAGCCTGAGACTGACCGACTTGCCCACAAGATTGGCCACGATCAGCCGGTCATTTCCCTTGGCGTCTCCGATGATTTTGGTGACAGCCCGATAGGTCAGCGACTTCACACCGGCAGCATTGGCTTGATCTATCGCTGTGGGTGTTGCCGGGACCACGGCGGCGAACAGCGATCCAGGACGACGAAGCTCAACCTTCGAACAGCCGGCCTCCAGCGCCCGGCCGGCAATCCGGTCAGGGTTTGCGTACACCGTCGCGTCCATGGACAGCATGGGAATGCTCTGCGACTTCAGCAGCCACGTGCCATCGCGCAGCCGGAGTTCTCCATCCTTCAATTCACCGTTGATGGAGTACCCGCCAGGGGTTAGTTTGCTACCTGGCCTTGGTTTGAGCATGACCATGGCACCCACCATTTGCGGGCCGCCAGCCAGAGGTCCAAAACTGATTCGAACGTCAAAGGCGCCTTTGCCGCAGTCGATTTCGGCGGACCATTCGCCGATGATGTCCATCGCTTTCGCGCCTTTGCGAATACTGCCGCCGGTTCCACCGTCATATTCCGTTGCAGGTTGACCTGTAGATGGCGCGTTTGGTGTCGGAGTCGCCCCGTTGGCGTTGATCGCCACGGCAAAGGCGAAGATCACTGCAGTGGTTTTTAAGATTGGGCGGAGCATAGTTTTTTATCGTGGAGGGTGTTTGTGGTGGACGGTGGCTGACCGGTGCCGTCATTCCTCCAAGGTGTCCACCTTGGAAATACTGGCCCTGGCGCTCTGCAACATCAGCAGCTTTTCAATCTGTGGCAAGCGAAGTCGCCGGGCTTCCGCCAACGGCGAAACGATGACGGTGGATAAATTCATGACGTCCTTGTCGTCCGCGACCATCACCTTGCTCGGCAGGTTGGGATCCACACCGCGTGACAGCAGGGTTTCAACGGCTTCGGCGTTGTCGCCCCACACCGCAAACATCAGCGGCGTGGCGCGTACACCGAGAAAGCGCTCCTTCTTGATGAAGCGAAGCCCTGCGGCGTTGATCAGGCCGCGAAAGTCGTGGAACGGCCCCAACTCCGAGGCCATCACAGACGACGGATAGCGTCTGTTCAATTCCACAAGGCGTGGCGGCAGGTGCGTGAAGACGCTGTGCAGGGGCACGGCGCGTCCGGTCTTCAGCAACAGGGGCTCCAGGCAGAACGCGATGAACCCGTCACCCAAGCCTTGGGCGAACGACGGCGCCGTCACGCCAGCGCTGGCAAACAAGGCCATCGCCTGCGTGTTGCCGGCCGTGGCTGCCTTGCAGACATCAGCATCGCTGGTGGTGTAGCCCAGCTTGGCCAGCGCTTCGGCGGGCGCCAGCTCCTTCGTCACGACCTGTCGGATCGTCGTGGTGTCATCGAAGATCTTGTCGGCCTTGCTGTCAGCCGACTTCGCGGCGCTGGCCGCCTCGGCCGCAGAGGCTTGCGTTTGACGTGCAATGGACACGATCGAAGCCAACAGGCCGCCCTGATCCGCCTTCGCCCGAGACCAGGCGGTGAAGACAACGGCCAGACTGAGAGCCAACAGCACGGCGGCGAAACCGGGGTTGCTGCGGCCCAGTCGCGCGCCGGCGGCAATCCGGCTCCAAGTGCCCACGGCGCCGGCGCCCCGACCTGCGAAGTAGACGAATAACGCGATGGCGGCCAGCCAGCCAATCAGTGCTGCGGTGCCGACAGCATGGGGAAGCGCTCCCTGGAACAGGTCGGCATACAAGCTGAGCGCCGCACCCACAAGGGTGCACACCAGCAGCACCACGCTGTTGATCGACGTGATGCTGCTTCGGGCAGCATCGGCAAACCGGTCTTGAGGCGCTGACATGCGCGTGTCAACACGCCGCATGATCACGTCGGGCAGCCATCACCGACTCACGGACCAGCCGTCGCTGAGCTTGACGAGCCTGAATGCAGCGGGCCCTTTGCTCGTCTGTCCACGCCGGATCACCTCAACTTCCACGTCGCACCGATAGGCCTTTTCGCCGTCCTCTTTGCAACCGACCTTCTTGACACTGGTGACCTCGGGCAGCATGGACTTCGCAAGCGCTGCCCCACCAATTTTGGCCAAGGATTCGTGCTCGGCCTTCATCTGCTGCGTCACCGCGCCCTGAATGTCGCTTTCGCTTGGTGCTCCGCTGCAGGCCGTCAACAGGGCGCAGCCAAAGGCTGCAGCAACACGAAATGTCCTGACGATGGTCATCGTTGTTTCCTGGTTTTGAAACATGGATCACGGGCCACGACGAGCGCCATTAAAGGCCCTGCGACGTTTCTTCAAACTGCCTTGCAAGGGGTAAGGCGAGAAACAACACACAATGCGGACACGACCCAGGAATATTCCCAGGGCCAGCGCTTCGGGCGGTGCCGCCGACACCCGCGTCACGAAGGACGAACGAAGTACATGGCGATCACCCCCGGCGACCTGAAACGGATTTCTGACCTCTGGGATGTGCTGGCCGACCTGCCAGCCGGCGAACGTGAGTCGTGGCTGTGCGCCGTCGGCGCTGACGATGCGGCTCACGTCCCGGCCTTGCGCGACATGCTTCGCCGCAGGGATGGAACGACCGATGGGCTGTCACTCGGCGCGCCGGCCATGGCCGACGATTCGCAACCCGGTCCAGCCGGCAGCCACCAACCAGACGATCAGGTCGGACCTTTCAGATTGCTGCGCTTCCTGGGGCGCGGCGGCATGGGCGAGGTCTGGCTGGCGCGACGCAAAGACGGCCCGATGGACCGCGAGGTGGCGCTCAAGCTGCCCTTGACGCTGGCGAAACACCGCATGTTGCGGCAGCGCTTCGACCGCGAGTGCGCCATCCTGTCGGCGCTCAACCACCCCCACATCGCCCGGCTGTATGACGCCGGCGTCAGCGCCGACGGCCAGCCCTTCATGGCGCTGGAATACGTCAAAGGCGAGCCTATGCCCGCCTACTGCGACGCCCGTGTGCTTCCGGTTTCAGCGCGTGTGGGCCTGATGCTGCAGTTGCTGGGCGCGGTGCACCATGCTCATACGCAGTTGGTGATCCACCGCGACATCAAGCCGGCCAACATCATGGTCACGGGCGACGGCACCGTGCGTCTGCTCGATTTCGGCATCGCTAAGCTTCTGAGCGAGGACGAACTGGCGACCGGGCAGGCCGCCACCGCACTCACCCACATGGGCGGGAGTGCACTGACCCTGGACTACGCGTCGCCCGAGCAGGTGCTGCAGCAGCCTGTGGGCACGGCGTCAGATGTCTATTCGCTGGGCGTGGTGCTCTTCGAACTGCTGTGTGGTGCGCGGCCTTACGCGTTGCGGCGCAATGACCGCCGGGCACTGGAGGCGGCCATCCTGGCCGACGAGCGGCCGTCGCCCAGCAGTTGCGTCACGGCGGCCACGGCTGCGGCACGGGGCGTCTCCGCCCGTTCGCTGCAGCGCCTGCTGCGCGGCGATCTCGACACCATCGTGGCCAAGGCGCTGCGGGCACAAGCTGTGGATCGCTATGCCAGCGTGGCTGCGTTCTCAGGCGACCTGCAACGCTGGCTGCGGCATGAACCCATCATGGCCCGCCCGGTCTCGGCCTCATACCGCACCTGGCGCTTCACGCAGCGACATTGGGTGCCGCTGACGGCGGCTGCGGCAGTGGCTTCGGCGCTGATCGCGGGCACCGTCGTGTCGATGTATCAAGCGCAGCGTGCGCTGGTCCAGGAACGTCTGGCCCGACAGGAAGCGACCCGGGCGCAGATGGTCTCGAAATTCATGGAGGACGTGTTCAGCGCCAACGGCCGGGGCGGCACGGACGTCAAGGCTGCACGGCAGCGAACGGCCAGAGAACTGCTCGATCGCGGTGTGGAGCGGCTCGCTGGCGATCAGACGATCTCACCCGAAGTCCGCATTGACTTGCTGGCGACCTTCGGGACGATTTACCGTGAAATGGGCTTGCTCGATCGCAGCGTCGCGCTCGGGCGGCAACGTGCGGAGCATGCCCGAAACGCATTTGGCGAAGGCAGCCTGCCCTATGCCGAGGCGCTGATCGATGTCGCCTGGGGCCTGTCCGTCATGGGCCTGGCGCCTGAAGCGGTAGCTGCGGCCCAGCCCGCGCGTGCGGCACTCAAGAGCATCCCAGGTACCAGTGAGGCCTTGGCCACCGCTTGGGTGCGCTACGCCGGCGTGGTTGCGGATGCGGGCGCGCGCGGCAACCTGGCACTGGGCCTCGCGGCCATCACCGAAGGGCAGGTGTGGATGTCGCGCAGCCAGAACCTGGCAGCAAAGAGTTTTTTTCTCATGAACCTGGGCATCCTTCGACTGCAGGGCGGCCAGCTGCGAGAAGGACTCGAAGAGTTGCGACAGGCGATGGCGCTGCATGATGCGATGGGCCCGGACCAGCGAGCCAAGTCTTTCGCCATCGAATCCTGGCTGGGTGCTGCTGAGCTGTACAACGGCAACATCGACGCCGCGCGGTCTCGCATCGAATCGGCGATCAAGTCGGTTGAGGGCACTGAGGTGGCAGCCGAAGAGCAATGGGTGTATCAGGGCCTTTGGCGCTGGTTCGACGCAACCGGCAATCTCGAGGACGCGTTCCGCACGGCGGACAAGGCCATCCTGAAGTTGAACAAGCTTCGAGAGGCTGATCTCACGCCGGAGATGGCCACCCCGTTCAAATTCCATGCCCGAGCGGCGTGGCGCAGCGGACGAATCGAACTGGCATTGGCCAGCCTCGACAGGGCTGAGGCCGTCTGGGCCGAAAGCACGAAGACACTCCCCGACCCCAAGCCAGGCGACGGCCAGCCACTGCGGTTCGGCCAACCGACTTTCTGGGTAGGTGCATACCTCGCAGCGGGGCGCTTGGCTGAAGCGGCCAAGATGCTCGAAGTGCAGCGCCGCAACCTGGCAGACGAAGGCCAAGTCTTTTCTTTCAGGACCCTCGACTATTACCTGTCATCGATCGAACTGGGCCTCGCGATGCAAGATCGGCAGCGCGCCCGTTCCTCACTGGATGAAATCCTAAAGCAGCAGTTGAATCCGGAATCGGCTCGGTTCTACGAGCTTTGGCGGCTAGAGGTGCTGCAAGCGCGCACCTTGGCGCTGGAAGGTCAGACGCAGCAGGCCGAAGCGAAGTTGCGGGACTTTCTGAAAACCATTGAAGCACGCAACGATGCGCACCACTGGACCGACCATGTGGCCCGGGCGCGCTTCGCGCTCGGCGAGTTGCTGATGGCAACGGGCCGCGCCAATGAAGCACGGCCAGAACTGCGATTGGCGGCTGAGGTCTTCCGGAAGTCCCAGGTCGCGGAACTGAGCCTGGACCTCGCTCGATCCCTCGAGGCCCTGGCACGAGCAGACGCCGCCGTGAACGAGGTCGATTCGTCGCAGCTTCATGAAGCTCAAGCCAAGGCGATCTGGGCGCGGCATCCCAGCCTGTCACCAGGCCTTCGGGTGTCAGCCAAGTGATCGGCTGCCGCCGTCGTCGCAGCGTGCTCAGTCTTCAGAAGCCCATCCCACGAAATGAGTCCATGTTTCCCATGCGCGGTGATCCGATGAACCAACCAACCCGAAGCATTCGAGACCCCGGACCCGACCCGTCTGCCGCAGTGTCACCCGCGCCTGGGACACTGGCAGGCCGCGTTGCTGCGCTCTATCCCGAACTTCGGCGCATGGCGCATTCCAAGATGCGCCGCGAAGACACCTGGACGCTTCTCGACACGACATCCCTGGTGCACGAGTCCTTCCTTCGTTTGTCGGAGCGCGGCGCTCTGAATTCGAACGAACTGCCCGCGTTCCTCGCATACGCGTCACAGGTCATGCGCAGCGTGATCGTCGACCACGCGCGTGCCCGGCTGACGCAACGCCGGGGGGAACATGCGGAACACCTGCCGCTGGACACCGAACTGGGGGAGCGTTTGGCCGCGCCCGAAGATCAAGTCCTGGAAGTCCATGAGGCCCTGTGCGTGCTGGCGCAAGCAGAACCGCGCTTGGCCCAGGTGGTCGAGATGCAGTATTTCGGCGGCATGACCGATGGTGAAATCGCCACCGCGCTGGGCGTTTCTGACCGTACCGTTCGCCGCGACTGGGAAAAGGCTCGTTTGCTGCTGCGGGTTGCGTTGCGCTGACGCGTGCAATCTGCACTCGTTCCGGAGGATCGGGGGTCAGTCCGACTAGCGAATGCGACCCAGCAAGAAGCCTTCAAGATTGCAATCTGTTGCCTTGGCCGAAGCATCTCATTGCCGCTTCAGTGAGCGCCTTCGAGCTTCCCAGTCATGATGAAGTTTGTGGTGCCCCACTGACAGCCTCACGCCGCGCTATGCCGCAAAGTTTGGATCTTTTGGGGCTGGTAAGTAGACTGCCTGCTTAATCAAACGCTTTATCGTGAGCGTCACCGTGCCCTGCAGGACCGGACAGACCAGTTGCTGGCGCCTCTGAACAACAAGGGGCCCTCGCGTTGATCGACCATCCACAATGGCTCAAGAGAACTTCATTGAATGCGCGAGTACCAGCAGACAGCCCACCATCGGCGGGCCTCGAGAGCTTGGAATCGGCGGCGCCGACCGCAATACCTCCCGTCGCCGGCTGATGTGATGTAGCCGCGACCTAAATCCCTTCTTGAGCACTGGCACCGCGCCAGTGCGCCCGCAGGACCGGACCTGCGCGGCATTCACTGAGAGTCGGGCATGGAGTTTTCACCGAGCAGCGCTCTGGGCGCGCTAGCAGTAGCACTGCCTGCTGCACGCGCGGTTGTGCAACTGGCCAACGTCACTCATCCACACAAAAATGCACCATGGTGGCCGGGCAGTGGCCCACTGCTGGGCAGCGCTTACGGCGCGGCAGTGATCGGCTACTCGTACACGGTCGGCGGCGGCTTACTCCTGCTGATGGCCACGGTGATCAGCGCAAGTTCATTTATGGCCGCTTGGCTGATTCCCATCGCAGTTCGACTGGTTGCGGCCACGCGTGCGTCAGTGACCCGACAGACAGCAACAGCGACGGAAGTGAGCGGTAGGGCATGACCATCAATCTAGACAAATCCCCCCGCTGGTTGCACCTGCGCGTGGTCGAACCAATGCCCACTTCGTGGATGAGCCTTGTCGACCCCTACACGCGCCTTGTCAGCGCCATGTTGGCTCAGGACCCGCCCATACTGGCGATCCTGAGCTTTCAAGCCCAAGACGGCGGTCTGAACATCAGGCTCAGGTGCTCACCTCCCGAGGCTGATCCACTGAAGGCGACGCTACGCGACGTGGCTGATCGGCTCCAAGATCTGTCTCGCACGCACCGCGCTGCGGACCAGAAGATGGCCGACCTGGGCGCTGACGACCACGTCGTCGCCAAGGACTCCATCGAAGACACGATCACGCGACTTGACGAACTCGAAGACGACCCATTCGCCCTAGATCCCGTCGATCCCATCGAGGAGACTTCGCCGGAGCTTTCGCTGCCGGCTTTCAAGTTGAACACCTTGGAGTCTTCAGATGGCGGAAAGGCCCGAGGGCGTAACGACGACACGTCGACCCGCATCGACCGGACGATGAGTCGCCTGCGAATGTCGGGATTCAACCGCCCGCTCCGGCGGCCGGCGGATGACTGGGCCGATCAACTCGACGCCATGGCGCAGGGCCTCCCAAATTTTTCAGCCGTAATCGACACCGTTGTTCGGCCGCACTTGGGCTTGATCTCAATGGGTTACAGGCACCGAATGCCGCCCGTCATGCTCATCGGGCCGCCTGGAATCGGGAAGACTCACTTCGCAAGATCGCTGCACCGCGCATTGGGTGTGCCGCCGCCGCTGTTTCTATCCATGGCAGCCGAGACGAACGGATCTGCTTTGGGCGGCAGTTCCACGTTTTGGGCCAACAGCAGCCCCGGCCAGCTCTTCGAGCGGATGGCCTGGGGAAGCCTTGCATCGCCAGGGGTAGCCAACGAGCTGATCGTTATCGATGAAATCGACAAGGTCGGCACTCTCGATCATGATCCGCTGGGGGCTCTCTACAGCCTGCTGGAAGCGGAAACAGCATCTGTGTTTCGAGACCAGTCTCTTCCCGACATTGTCATCGACGCGAGCCAGCTACGATTTCTGATCACCGCCAATTCCATTGAGCTGATCCCAGAGCCGATCCGGTCACGCTCCATTGTCTTCGAAATAGCCGCCCCTTCGCCGACAGACCAAGATGGCATCGTTACCCGCATGTTTTTCGAACTCATCGAGAAGCTCGGCATTGAGATGGAACGCAACCTGCCCCAACTGCTGCTGATCAACGCCCGCGAAATCAGTCCACGCCAGGTCAAGCTTCGTCTCGAAGCAACACTCGCGTTTGCGGCACTGGCTGGAAGGCGAAGGGTGCAAATCACAGACTGGCATCGGTCTGGAGCGCATGCGACTTCAGCTGCCAAGCGGCACATCGGATTCACGCATCAGCGTTGATGGCGCGCATCGCAGAGCGGTTCCGATAGGGCACTTATTGCCTCCTTCCCGCGCGAACGACTCTAAATGTTCAGCGGTTGAAGAAGGCCGTCCGCGTTCACCGCGTCACATTCCAGCACATCGCGACATTCTCGGAGCCAGCCGAAGATCCCGACTGCACAAGCAAAAGATTGGGGTTCAGATCTTGCGGTCGGCGGCTCGAACGAATTTGGCTGTCTATCATTTGGAGGCGAGGGCTGCTGCAGCTCTTTCAACCCTTTCAAGACAGTTGGGACTTCGTATGGCTCGCTCATTCACCGGGATGTCGAAGGCCGCTGCAAGGCGGTTTGTGGCACGGATGCCTCAAGCAAATGATCTGGGCTTACTGGCCATCTGTCTGCACGGTGCTTGGCGAAATCGCCGATTCGTCATCAACGCTGTGACGGCCTCCGATCGAATCGTGGACGAAGCGATCTTCGACATCGATGGCCTTACGTTGACGGTGCCCCTCAGCGTCAACGAAGCCGACTTTTCGTCAGCGACACGCAGCTTCGGCGCCAAGATAGAAAGAGTCTTTCGCGATCGACATGACCGATTCGAGCGCGTTACTGGAGGCGATGGCGAGGTGCACATCGTTCACGCGTACCACCACGTTGCGCTCTGCCGTTACAGCGGCCCATTCCCTGACGTCCCCGTCGCGATGCCGACCGATTGCGCGGGATGCGTGGACGTTGGCTCCTCACGTCCTGCGCATCGGGTTCGATACCATCCCGCCGCCGGAAAGTAGCCCCTTCGTGCTCGAATTGCGATGTACCCGTGACTCCGACTCCTGGTTACGTTACTGTTGTTCTGCCTGTACCCAGACGGGGTACAAGTTGGTCAAACAATTTGTACCCTTGCCCGTTGCTGGATGGACACTTTTTGTTTGGTGATTCATCGGATGCTGCGGTCCAATCTCTCACTCGACGGATTGGCAACAGGGGATCTCATGATGAATGCTCTTCAGTGCACGGACATGTTGGTGACAGGCTTCGCCGAGTGCATGGAAGTCCACTGGCAACGTTCAGCTGAGCGTGCTCAGCGGTCAGCCTACGCTGCGCTGGTGGATGACTACAACTCACTGGCGGCGGATCATCGGCGGGGCTGGGCCTTGTACGCTGAATCGCAGAGGCAGCTTGCGTCTGCCAGGAACTGCGCGATGAAGGACTGGACCTATGCAATCACGCTCATGATGGCGCTGAA
>JBBRPV010000122.1:0-9779 GCA_038227445.1 Burkholderiales bacterium
CGACAACTTCGCGACCCGGCAGGCCGTCAACGCGGCCAGCGTGCGCCACGGCAAGCCGCTCGTCGCCGGCGCGGCGATCGTCTTCGACGGCCAGGTCTCGGTCTACGACACGCGCGATGCGGCCTCGCCCTGCTATGCCTGTGCCTTTCCGCCCGACGCCGCCTTCGAGGACGTGGCCTGCTCGACGATGGGCGTGTTCGCGCCGCTGGTCGGCATCGTCGGCAGCATCCAGGCCGCCGAGGCGTTGAAGCTGATCGTCGGCATCGGCAGCTCGCTCGCAGGCCGGCTGCAGATGCTCGACGCGCGCACCATGGAATGGACCGAGCTGCGCGTGCAGCGCGACCCGGCGTGCCCGGTCTGCGCCGGGCGAGCGGCCATGCCGTCCTGTTAGGCTTGCCGCGATGGAAAAACCCGGCACGCTGCCCCCGCGAAGCTTCCCCACCGCGCAGGAAGACGCCGAGCACGAGATCGTCAGCCCGGCCGCCCGCTACGAGGGCCCGGAAAGCTCGTACCGCCTTGCCTTCACGGACACCGATTTCCTGCTCCGCGAGGAGCTCCGGCCGGTGCGCATGCAGCTCGAGCTCCTCAAGCCCGAGATGGTGCAGGACGAGCAAGGCGTCGAGGCGACGATCGTTATCTTCGGCAGCGCCCGCATCCTCGCGCCCGAGACGGCGCGGCTCGAGTTGGAGGCGGCGCAGAAGAGCGGCGACGCCGCGGCGCTGCGCCGCGCCGAGACGCGCGCCGCGATGTCGCGTTACTACGAAGAGGCGCGGCGCTTCTCGGCGATCGTGACAGCCCGTTCGGCAACGCTCTCGCGGCCGATCTACGTCGTCACAGGCGGCGGGCCGGGCATCATGGAAGCAGGCAACCGCGGCGCCTTCGAGTCGGGCGGCAAGAGCGTCGGCCTCAACATCGTGCTCTCGCGCGAGCAGGTGCCCAACCGCTACATCACGCCGGAGCTGTGCTTCCAGTTCCACTACTTCGCGCTGCGCAAGATGCACTTCCTGATGCGCGCCATCGCACTGGTGTGCTTTCCCGGCGGCTTCGGCACGCTCGACGAGCTGTTCGAGGTGCTGACGCTGGTGCAGACCGGCAAATCGCGCATGCGCCCGATCCTGCTGTTCGGACGCGAATTCTGGACCCGCCTCATCAACTTCGAGCTGCTCATCGAGACGGGAATGATCTCGCCCGAAGACGTTCACCTCTTTCATTTCGTCGAGACCGCCGAAGAAGCGTGGGCGATGCTGGCGCAGGAGTACGGATTTGATCTGTCGGATACCACGACCGGGGAGTTTTCGGTCGATGTTTGACTTGAGGCCGCTGTTGCAACACTGCGCTGACACACGGTCATCGCGGATACCGGAGCGGCAAAGGTGCAGCGGCGCGGGGCTCAGCGCACGACGGAGGCGGTCGGCGCTGCGCGCCGACTCCCCTGCGCTGCTCGGTCGGGTGGCCGCCGCAGAACTCACTTCGCTCACTTCGTTCGCTGCGTTCAGACAGGCTGCGGCAAGTCGGTTTAACGATGCGCGCTGCGCGCGCGGCCACACGCCCTGCGCTGCTCGGCGCCTCCCACGCGCGCTGCACCCCACGCCCCCGCACCTTTGCTGCGGCACTGGCGGTTCGCGAGAGCAGCGCGATGGTGGCACTCGCGGCAGGCGGTGCCCGGACGGGGCGCTGTGGCGGGCGGCGAGCAGCGCAGGCTCGGGGTCGGCGCGGGCGCAGCGCGCGCTTCGTTGTCTGACTTGCCGCAGCCTGTCCGAGCGCAGTGAGCGGAGCGAACGCAGCGAGTTCTGCGGCACGACCACGAGCCGAGCAGCGCAGCGGAGTCGGCGCGCAGCGCCGACCGTCCGCGTCTGCGCCACGGCCGGGCACCGCCTGCCGCGACGCTCCGGCCGTTCGCGTTCATCGGCACGAAGAACCGGGGCACATCCGACATGACCATGAAAGTCACCCTCATCGGCGCCCCCACCGACATCGGCGCCGGCGCGCGCGGCTCGAGCATGGGCCCTGAGGCACTTCGAGTGGCCAACATCGGCCCGGTGCTCGAAGCGCATGGTCTCGAAGTGCTCGACCGCGGCAACCTGAGCGGACCACCGAACCCGTGGAAGCCGCCCGAAGCCGGCTACCGTCATCTCGACGCTGTCGCCGAATGGAACCGCGCCGTGCACGAGGCGGTGTACGCGGAGCTGGCCGGTGGCCGCATGCCGGTGCTGCTCGGCGGCGACCATTGCCTGGGCATCGGCTCGATCAGCGCGGTGGCACGCCATTGCCGCGAAACGAACAAGAAGCTGCGCGTGCTCTGGCTCGACGCCCACGCCGACTTCAACACCAGCGCGCTCACGCCGAGCGGCAACATCCATGGCATGCCGGTCGCCTGCCTGTGCGGCATCGGCCCGAAGGAGCTGGTCGAGATCGGCGGCAAGGTGCCGGCGATCAGCCCGAAGTGGATCCGACAGATCGGCATCCGCAGCGTCGACGCCGGCGAGAAGCGCCTCGTGCACGAGGCCGGCCTCGAGGTCTTCGACATGCGCTACATCGACGAGATGGGCATGCGCCACACGATGGAGCTGGCGCTCGCGACGATCGACGCCAACACGCACCTGCACGTCAGCTTCGACGTCGACTTTCTCGACGCCGACATCGCCCCCGGCGTCGGCACCACCGTCAAGGGCGGGCCGACCTACCGCGAGGCGCAACTCTGCATGGAGATGATCGCCGACACCGGCGCCCTCGCTTCGCTCGACGTGATGGAGCTCAACCCGGCTCTCGACGTCCGCAACCGCACCGCGGAGATCGCGGTCGATCTGATCGAGAGCCTGTTTGGTAAAAGTACCTTGATGCGGCGGTAGGTCTCGCCGGACGCGGTCTGCGAGAACGGTGGTCCCGTCTGGCCGCGACCCAGGCTCACTTTTTGAGCTACCAGGCCGATATGCTTTCGCGAATTGGAAGGCTACAAGTAGCGGACCACAGTGACGGACTTCCTCGCCCATACGCGCCCCGACGGCGGACCGAACCATGGTCTTCGAGACCATCTCATGGCGGTCGCGGAAAGCGCGCGCGGGTTCGCTGAACCGCTGAACTCGCAGCAATGGGCCCATCTCGCGGGTCTCTGGCACGACTTGGGGAAGTACCGGCCGGGCTTTCAACGGTACATCCGTGTGGTCAACGACGCCCATATCGAGGGCAAGCTCCCGCCGAGCAGCGACAAGACCCACTCGGCCGCCGGCGCACTGCACGCTCTGCGCGAGATCGAAGCGCGATGGGGGGCGCAAGGGGGCGTGTTGGGCAGGGTGCTCGCGTACGTCATCGCTGGTCACCACGCAGGCCTGGGTGATTGGGTCACCGGGGTAGGGCCACGTCTGCTTGGTACGGGTGCCCCCGATAGCGAACGCGAGTACGAAGAAGCCCTTGCCGCCTGCAAGAAGGCTGCCCCCAAGCTCCTGGAATTGCCGCCCGGTTTCGATCTTCAGGGTGCAATTTCTGCCATTCCCGGGCCGAAGACCGATCAACCCCTGACCGTCTCGCTATGGATCCGCATGCTGTTTTCAGCGCTGGTCGATGCCGACTTTCTAGACACCGAAAGGTTCATGAACGAAGGCAAAGCGGGGCGCCGGCTCGGCCTGCCACCACTGCACGAATATCTGGCTCGGTTAAACGAACACCTGGTAGCCAAGACCGCCGAGGTCGTCGATCAAGGCCGTGCTCTCGATCCCGTGATGCGTGCGCGCGCCGACGTTCTTCGCCAGTGCCGCGAGAAGGCGCTGCTAGCACCCGGCGTGTTCACGCTGACAGTACCCACTGGCGGCGGAAAGACGCTGTCGTCACTCGCCTTCGCCCTGCTGCACGCAACTACCTACGGCAAACGTCGGGTGATCTACGCCATTCCCTATACGAGCATCATCGAACAGACCGGCGATGTCTTCAGCCGCATCTTCGGCATCGACCAAGTGATCGAGCACCACAGCCAATCCGATACCGATGATCGCGACGAGACCCCGCGCAGCCGACTTGCCAGCGAAAACTGGGACGCACCGCTCATCGTCACCACCAACGTGCAGTTGTTCGAATCGCTGTTCGCTGCGCGCACGTCGCGTTGCCGAAAGCTGCACAACATCGCGTGCAGCGTGATCGTGTTGGACGAAGCCCAATTGCTTCCACCGGAGTTTCTGCAACCCATACTCGATGCGTTGAATGTGCTGGTCACACACTACGGGGTCACGCTGTTGCTGTGCACTGCCACGCAGCCCGCACTTGTCGATAACAAGCGCTTCGACCCGCGCCAAAGCCTGCGCGGGCTGCCGACGCCCACCCCTATCGTGGACGACGAGGCCTCGCTCTTCGCTGCGCTGCGGCGTGTGGAAATCGAATGGCCTGAAGACTTGCACGGGCCGTTGGCAACCGACGCACTGGTATCGCGCTTGGCTGAGCACGAGTGTGTTCTTGTCATCGTCAACACCCGCAACGACGCGGCAGAGATCGTTACCGCACTCGACGCGGCCACCGGTGATCACGCCTTGCACTTGTCAGCGGCCATGTGCGGCCAACACCGTGCCGACGTAATAGCCGAAATTCGAACTCGGCTCGCCGGGCGACGGGAAGGAACCGACACTCGGCCGCTTCGGGTGGTGAGCACCCAGTTGGTTGAGGCTGGCGTGGATATCGACTTCCCGGTCGTTTTTCGCTCGTTGGCAGGGCTCGATTCAGTCGCCCAAGCCGCTGGGCGATGCAACCGCGAAGGGCAGTTGCCCGCTGGCGGCAAGGGCAAGGTAGTGGTGTTTGTACGCGAGATTCCGAAGTCACTCCAACAGGTACGCAACGGCGCAGAATCGACCCGCAGCGTCGTGCAAGGCGGTGGCGATGCGCTATCACCGAGTGCGTTCGAGCGTTACTTCCCGCTGTACTACTCGGGCTTCCCAAGCCGGGACAAGAACGGCATCGTCGAACACTTGAAGAAGAACTCTGGCCTCGAGTTCGAGTTCCGTACCGCCGCCGCCAAGTTCAAGCTGATCGATGACGCAGTCCAATCCACGGTCATCGTTCCGTACACGGGCGTCAAAGCAGAGTCGATTGCACCGCTCGTCGCCATGCTGCGGCGAGGTGACACCGATCGCTGGCTACTTCGCAAACTGCAGCGTTACACCGTCACCGTGCGCCGCGACCTCGTGGACACTTGGGCAGCGCAAGGCGACGTCCAGGAACTGGGCGCCGCTATCGGCATGTTTATTCTGACCGACGAGCTGCGCTACGACCTGCGGCTAGGCTTGCTGCCCGACGGACGGGCACTCGACGCGGCCAGTCTGGTGCCGTGAGCCAGGAAAGGGAGAAAGTGAAGACGATGAATCGCTACTGCCTTGAAATATCGGGCGAACTTGCCTGCTTCACCCGGCCAGAGATGAAGGTCGAGCGGGTGTCGTATGACGTCATCACACCCTCAGCGGCGCGCGCGGTGTTCGAAGCCATTTTGTGGAAGCCGGCCATCCGCTGGCATGTGCGGCGCATCGAGGTGCTCAAACCGATTCGCTTCATCAACCTGCGGCGTAACGAGGTCGCTTCGGTCATCTCCACGCGCAACATTCAGCAGGCAATGGCCACGGGCGAAGGCGATCTCGCGATCTACGTTGAAGACGACCGACAGCAACGCGCCGGGCTGTTGCTTCGGGACGTCGCCTACCGAGTGCATGCGGACATGGAAGTGCGAACTGACCGCCAAGACCCCATGCCACCGCAGAAGTACCACGCGATGTTCGAGCGCCGGGCGGAGCGCGGGCAATGGGTGAATCAACCCTACCTTGGTTGCCGGGAGTTTGCCGCTCGGGTTCG
The DNA here is from genome assembly GCA_038227445.1 of Burkholderiales bacterium. Classification (GTDB taxonomy): domain Bacteria; phylum Pseudomonadota; class Gammaproteobacteria; order Burkholderiales; family Burkholderiaceae_C; genus LMDS01. The sequence continues at coordinate 5,821 of JBBRPV010000122.1, forward strand.
CTTGGTGACAGAACCGGCTCATGAGCCACCACCGATCAGCGACACGCGCGACCTCGGCTGGATGCTGTACGACCTGGACTTCGAGCGCCCGACAGACCCGCAGCCGGTGTTTTTCCGCGCACAGATGACCGCTGGCGTCATCGAAGTAAGCACCCAGGGGGCGGCGCGATGATCTTGCAAGAGCTGGTTCGTTACTACGAGCGGCAACGCGCAATGCCGGACAGCGACATCGCGCCACCCGGTTGGATCAGGCGACCGCTGGACTATTTTCTCGCTCTGCGAAGCGATGGTCAATGCGTTGGTCTCCAAGCCAACTTCGTTCTCGTCAAGGGAAGGACTGTCGGCGGCACCGCACTGCTGCCATCTATCGGCAAACAAGCCTTGAAGCACAACAACAGCGGCAAAGATGCAAATCTGTTGTGGGACAACGCGAGCTTCGTGCTCGGACTCGGCGACCGAAAAGGGACCAAGCTGACCAGCTTCATCGAGACGATTGACCACTGGTTCCCGAAAAGCAGCGATGTCGGCGTTTACGCCGTGCTGCTGTTCTTGCATGAGCTGAGGAACGACAGCACACTCGGATCGAGCTTGGTCAAACAATTCAATGTCGGCGATGACTTTGAGAAGCGAGATCCGGTGATCGCCTTCCGGCTGTTGGACGATGGCCCGGTTCCTGTGCATGAGAGAGAGTTCGTTCGCCGGACCTATGCCACTCGTTCGGGTGAAGTGCGTGAAAGTGCTGTTCGAGGTCGCTGCCTCGTCACCGGTCTTGAAAACGTTGCCCTCGCTTCAAATGAGTTGGTCATCAAGGGAGTGTGGAACGCACAGCCGGCCGGCGCGAACATCATCTCTTTCAACAAGGCAGCATTCAGCTCCTATGGCAAGCAGGATCGCAACGGCGAGAACGCGCCGGTTGGTGCAGAAACCTCCAATGCGTACTCCATGGCCTTGAATCATCTCTTGGCGTCGGACCGCAACCGCGTGCAAGTCGGCGATACCTCTACAGTGTTCTGGGCCGACCGTGGGACCCGCTTCGATAGCGAGTTCACGCTCGCCGACTTCTTCGGTGAGAACAAGGATGACCCCGATCATGGGGTGCGGGCCGTCCAAGCATTGCACCAATCACTTGCGAGCGGCCAGTTGCCTTTGGGCGAGCGCGATGTGCACTTCTTCGTGCTCGGCCTGGCCCCCAATGCCGGACGCATCAGCGTGCGCTTCTGGTTGCGTGCCACGCTGACGAAACTGGCGCCTCGCATCCTTCAACACTTCGCGGACCTGAAGGTGGTTCGCCGCTACGGCAGCGACCCGGTCACACCCTCGCTCTTCCGGCTGCTGTCGAGCATTGCCCTGTTGGGCAAGCTCGACAACGTGCCGCCCCGTCTGGCCGGTGAATGGATGCGCGCGATCCTGGAGGGCCTGCCCTACCCGGTCACATTGCTGAACGCCGCCGTGATTCGCTGCAAGGCCGAACAGGCAGCCAGAGACCAAAGCGGGAACCCGAGGGACAACGTCCCGTATCTGCGCGCCGCGATTTTCAAGGCATGGCTCAACCGAGAGTACCGCCGCCTCCAACCCCTCGCCCCCACCGATCACCAACAATTCAAGGAGGAACTGGACATGCAGCAAACCGATGCACCCTACCTGCTGGGCCGCTTGTTTGCTGTGCTTGAGCGCATTCAGAAACAAGCACAGCCGGGGATCAACGCCACGATTCGTGATCGCTATTACGGGGCAGCATCCACCAACCCGGTGTCGGTGTTCACCACGCTGCTGCGCCTGAAGAATGCCCACCTCAAGAAGCTGACCGATGGGCAGACGGCTTACTTCGAGCGTCTGATCGGCGAAGTGATGGCCCCGCTGACCGACTTCCCGCGTCAGCTCGCATTACCGGAACAGGCCAAGTTCGCGCTCGGCTACTACCACCAGCGGCAGGCCTTTTATGCCCGCAAGGACGCTTCGATCGACAAACCCGCTCAGGAGACCTGACCATGACGCTCGCTTCCCGGTACGACTTCGTGCTGCTGTTCGATGTAAAAGACGGCAACCCCAATGGTGACCCCGACGCAGGCAATTTGCCGCGGATGGATGCTGAGACAGGCCAGGGTCTGATGACCGACGTATCGCTAAAACGCAAGGTCCGCAACTACGTTGCACTAACCCGGCAATACGCCCGCCCACACGACATCTATGTTCGCGAGCGCGCGGTCCTTGGACGCTCACACGTCGAGGCATTCAAAACGCTCGACATTTCACTGGGAGAAGAAGTGCGCACAAGAATTTCGCATGAATCTGCCCAAGCGCTCGCCGACCTGGTGTTACCCGAAGGCCTGTCCCTCGACGAGACGGACGACGACGGCTTTGACCTGGTGTTTGCTGGTGACGTAGACAAGAAGGCCATTCAGGCCTGGATCAAGGAGTCAAAGCCAGAGGCCAAGATCAAGAAGCTCTTGTCGGATGCACTCAAGCAGTCGAAAGGGAGGCGTCCTACCCAACAGGAATCCGACACCGGGCGTGATTGGTTGTGCAAGAACTTTTACGACATCCGTACCTTCGGGGCAGTTCTCAGCCTCAAGTCCGCTCCGAATTGCGGCCAAGTCCGAGGCCCGGTACAGCTTACTTTCGCGCGGTCTATTGATCCCATCATCGCGTCGGAGCACTCGATCACCCGCATGGCCGTCGCAACGGAGGCCGAGGCGGAGAAGCAACACGGCGACAACCGCACCATGGGCCGCAAACACACCGTGCCGTATGGCCTGTACCGCGCCCACGGTTTCGTCTCCTCATTCCTGGCCAAGCAAACGGGCTTCTCGGCTGACGACCTCGAACTCTTCTTGCAGGCCCTGGAAGACATGTTCGAGCACGATCGCTCCGCCGCGCGCGGTCAGATGGCCACACGCGGGCTGTACGTGTTCAAGCACGACAGCGAACTCGGCAACGCCCACGCGCATTCGTTGTTCGACAAATTGACCGTCGCAGCAGCCGATTCCGCATCACCCGCCCGCGACTTCGCCGCGTACTCGGTACTCTTCGACGGCAAACAGGTCGAGGTCGGACAGTCGCTCCAAGCCGCGCCCGGCGTGACGCTCATTCGGAGATGCTGAACCTGGATTTACGCGGGTGCGTCGCAATCCGCGCCGAGCGCATCTGACGCACGCCTCACCGCCGCTCTGCCCAATACCCCGGCGCACGGCTCTGGTGGGCGATGGCGATCACGCGCACCGTATCGCCTTGCCGTCTGTAGATCAACGAGTACGGAAACCGATGAATAGGCAGGATGCGTGTGTTCGAAGGGCCGCGTGTACCAACACCGGGGGCGTACGCAAGCCTGCCGAGGGCTCGGTCAACTTCCCGCCTGATGTCTTGAGCTGCCGTCCAGGCCCCGTCATCCATGTACCAATCGGCGGCGGCCAGCAAGTCGGCAGTGGCCTCGTCGCTGAGGCTGACGTTCACGCAGGCCGGCGCTTGAGAATGTGCGCGTCCAGGTGCCGCAATGCCTCTTCGGCGCTGATGAAGTGCGTGCGGCCGGCATCCATGTCTGCGACCCGCCTCGCAATCTCGGCCTCCCAATCAGGATGCAGTGCCTGTGACGGTGCAACGCTCATCAGCAAGCGCTCACCGAGAGCCGCTCTCTCGTCTGGCGAGAGCTTCATGGCTTGCGCTTCGATGGCTTCGATGGAGGTTGGCATGTTCGTCTCCCGCAGATCGTCGCTGAAAGTGTAGCGCTGCCGAAGCGCAACCGCGCCGCCATGGACGACTCTGATCCCATCACCCTCTCGGCCCTGCAGCACTGGGCCTACTGCCCGCGCCAGTGCGGCCTCATCCATCTCGAACAGGCCTTCGACGACAACGTGCACACCCTGCGCGGCCAGGCGGTGCACAACACGGTTGACCAGCCGGGGGTGGAAGTTCGAGCCGGGCTGCGCGTCGAGCGCGCGCTGCCGTTGTGGAGCGATGTGCTC
>JBBRPV010000123.1:0-9752 GCA_038227445.1 Burkholderiales bacterium
GGCATTACGTTCCGCTGCTCGAACGCAAGCCCGGCGCGCTGCGCAATGGGGCACCGTTCGCCGACCTGCCCGAGCCGCTGCAGCGAATGCGCCGGGCCCTGCTGCGCGAGACCGGCGGCGATCGGGTGATGGCCAAGATCCTGGCGCTGGTGCCGAGTGCCGGCCTGGGCACCGTCGTGGTGGCCATTGACTTGGCGTTCGAGGGGATGTCGCCCACGGGGCGTGTGAGCATCGAGCATGTGATCAACGTGCTGGCGCGACTGAACGCGCCGCCGCGGCCGGCCAACGTCGCCACGCGGCTGCAGGTGCTGACGCCGCCGCTGGCAGACCCCGGCCGGTACGACCGGCTGCGCGACATCCAGGGGGTCGACCATGATGCGTGAGCCGAGCGACTCCATCGTGGCCGAATTGAAAGCGCTGCGCCTGCACGGCATGGCCTCGACCTGGGCCGATCTGATCGAGCAGAACAACGGCGAGCTGGAAGGATCGCGCTGGCTCGTCGAGCAGATGCTGCGTGCCGAGATGACCGAGCGAGCGACCCGCTCGGTCGGTCACCAGATGAGCTCGGCGAAGTTCCCCGCGCACCGGGACCTCGCGGGGTTCGAGTTCGAGGTCTCGCCGGTGGACCGCAAACTGGTGCTGCAACTGGCCGAGACGACGTTCACCGAAGCCGCGCACAACGTCGTTCTGGTGGGTGGGCCGGGCACCGGCAAGAGCCACCTGGCGACCGCCATCGGTGTGGCCGGCATCACGCGCCACGGCAAGCGGGTGCGCTTCTACTCGACGGTGGACCTGGTCAACGCGCTCGAGCAGGAGAAGGCTCAGGGCAAAGCAGGACGCATCGCCGGCAGCATGCTGCGCCTGGACGCGGTGATTCTGGACGAGCTCGGATACCTGCCGTTCAGCCAGGCCGGCGGGGCGATGCTGTTCCATCTGCTAAGTCGGCTGTACGAGCACACGAGCGTGCTGATCACGACCAACCTGGACTTCGCCGAATGGTCCAGTGTGTTCGTGGACCCGAAGATGACGACGGCGCTCTTGGACCGGCTCACGCATCACTGCCACATCGTGGAGACCGGCAACGACAGCTACCGCGTCACGCAGGCCACGGCCAACTCGAAGCGGCGGATCAAGGCGCGAGAGAGCGAACGGAAGGGCAGCAAGTCGCAGCCAGCGGAGGTGCCGGCAGACCCGGCCTGAGACGTTCGCGGCGCGCGGGGGACGCCGCTACGGGCTACGCCCCTCCCGCCTTCCCCCGCGCAACAAGACAGTCCATCGCAGCACCTGAAAGGAGGAAAGAGCTACAGTTACCCACAGCCGGCAGCGAAAACGCCGGCACCCATCCCCGGGTCAAAGTTCAATCGGCAGGGTGGGTCAAATTTGGATCGGCGCCGACAGCGTAGTGACCGATCGAACTGCGACGCAGGCGCTGGAAGTCGGTCCCGGTCTGCCGGCGCCGCTGTTCGTCGTCACCGACCCCAAACGGCTGTGGCTGATGGTCGATCTGCCGGAGAAGTTGCTGGGGCGCGTGAAACGTGGAAGCGCCGTGGAGGTCGAGAGCGAGGCCTATCCCGGCGAACGCTTTACGGCCAGGATCGTACAGATCGGGCCGGTAGTGGACACCAACTCGCGCCGGGTGACGGTGCGCGCGCGCTTGGACAACCCCCAGTTGAAGCTGCTGCCGGAGATGTTCGTGCGCGCACATGTGCTGCAGGACAGTGGCGTCGGGGTTCGCGTGCCGAACAGCGCGATCGTCAACCAAGGCGTGTACACGTATCTCTTCGTGCAGACCGGCCCGGCTGAATTCCATCGCCGCAAGGCAACGCTTCTAACCCAGGGCGGCGATTTCAGCTACGTCGGCGAAGGACTCCAGGGCGGTGAGCGCATCGTCACCACCGGCGCCCTCCTGCTCGACGCCGAACTGACCGCGCGAGCGGGCGACAAGCCGTGATCGACCGACTCATCGCCTTCGCGCTGACTCAGCGTGTGTTCGTGCTGGTGCTCGTGACTGCGCTGATCGGTTTCGGCGCCTACGCGCTGTCTAATTTGCCGATCGAGGCTTTCCCGGACGTGCAGGACGTGCAGGTGCGAGTCATCTCCCAGTTGTCGGGGCAAGCGCCGCAGGATATGGAGCGGTCTGTCACGCTGCCGATCGAGCGCGAGGTGTCCGGCGTTCCGCGGCTGATCAACGTGCGCTCGGTTACGATGACCGGACTGTCGATCGTGACGTTGACCTTCTCCGATGGCACCGACGACTACTTCGCGCGCCAGCAGGTGGCCGAGAAGCTCTCGACGGTGACGCTGCCACCTGGCGTGCAGCCACAGCTCGCACCGCTGTCCACCGCCGTCGGCGAGGTGTACCGCTATACCATCGAGGCGCCCGGGCTGTCCGATGCCAAAGTGAGGACGCTGCAGGACTGGACGGTGCGCCCTTATCTGCGCATGACCCCCGGAGTGGCCGACGTGGTGAGCTTCGGCGGTGCGATCAAGGAATACCAGATCGAGGTCGACCCGCTGGCGCTGCGCAAGTACCAGGTCACGCTGGACCAACTCCCTGCCGCGATCGGCAACGGCAACGGCAGCGCGGGCGGCGGCTTGCTGCGGCAGGGCGAAGCGTCGCTGGTCGTGCGCTCCGGCGGCCTGTTCGCGAACCTCGCGGACATCCGCAACGTTGTCATCGCGTCGCGTCAGGGACGGCCGATCACCGTCGGCGACGTGGCAGAGGTACGCGAGGGCGAGCGCCCGCGTTTTGGCATCGTCGGCGCCGACCAGCGCGACAGCATCATCGAAGGCATCGTGTCGATGACCAAGGGCGGCAATCCGGCCAAGATCAATGAAGATCTCAAGCAGCGCATCGCGCAGCTGCAGGCGAAGCTACCGGCGGGCTTCAAGATCACGCCCATCTACGACCGCACCGAACTGGTTCGCCACACGGTTTCCACGGTGGCCGAAAACCTCATCGTGGGCGCGGTGCTTGTCATCGCCGTGCTGGTCGTATTTCTCTCTAGCTGGCGGGCAGCCTTCGTCGTGGCCACAGTGATCCCGTTGGCGTTGCTGTTCGCGTTCATCCTGATGAATGCCCGCGGCGTGTCGGCCAACCTGATCTCGCTCGGTGCGGTCGACTTCGGCATCATCATCGACAGCGCGGTGGTTATCGTCGAGGCGCTGATGGTGCGGCTCGCGCTGAAGCCGGTACCCGATCTGGTGTCGGCCGAAGCCCGACACCAGCGCCTGGGCGTATTGCACCGGACTGTCTCCGACCTGGCGCACCCGGTGCTGTTCTCCAAGGCGATCATCATCCTAGCCTTCGTGCCGATCTTCACCTTCCAGCGCGTGGAGGGAAAGATCTTCACGCCCGTTGCGCTGACACTGAGCTTTGCGCTGCTGGGGGCCGTGCTGCTCACGTTCACACTGGTACCGACGCTGTTGTCGTATGCGCTGCAGCGCCACACGCTTACCGAGAAACACAAGCCTTGGCTCGATGGGCTGCAGCTGCGTTACCGGAGGCTCGTGACGTTTGCCATGCGGCGTGGTCGCGTCGGGTTGTTACTGTCCGCCGTGCCGGTGGTGTTAGCGCTGGTCCTCGCGCCGCGGCTCGGCACCGAGTTCCTGCCCAAGCTGGATGAAGGGAACATCTGGCTCACAGTAACGCTGCCCACCTCCGCTGCTCTGGAGACTACCAAGCAGGTCGAACGCACCGTGCGCGCTACGCTGCTGGCATACCCGGAGGTGGCGCACGTCATCACGCAGGTCGGTCGTCCGGACGATGGGTCCGACCCCAAGGGGCCGAACAACCTCGAAGTCCTGATCGACCTCAAGCCGCATAGCGATTGGCGATTCGGCTCGAAGGACGCGCTTGTGGCTGACATGTCGGACAAGCTGTCGGTGATCCCCGGTATCACCACCAACTTCTCGCAGGTCATTCAGGACAACGTCGAGGAAGCGCTGTCGGGCTTCCGCGGCGAGATCGTTGCCAAGATCATCGGCAACAACCTCGACATTCTCGACGAAAAGGGCGCTGAAGTGGCATCGGTCGTCCAGGGTATCCGCGGCGCCACCGACGTGGACGCGACGCGCATCGGCGGCCAGACGGAAGTGGTCATCACGCCCGACCGGGAGCGGCTGGCCCGCTACGGGCTTGCGATCAACGATGTCAGCACGCTGGTGAACGAGGCCATGTCCGGCGCCACGGTCACCAGTTTCTTTGATGCCGACAAGCGCTTCGATGTGGTGGTGCGGGTGGGCGAGAAGCACCGCAACGCCATCGACGCCATCCGGGGGCTGCAACTAACGCTGCCGGGCACGCAGGTTGGCAACGGGCCCGGGACCATTTCGCTCAGTCAGGTGGCGTCGATCGAGGTCCGGCAGGGTGCCTCGCGCATCTTCCGCGAAGCCGGATCGCGCATGGTGATTGTAAAAGTCAACCTGCTGGGCCGCGACCAGGGCAGCTTCGTCGAGGAAGCGCAGCGCACCGTCGCCGCGCACGTGAAGCTGCCGCCGGGCTACGAGCTCACTTGGGGCGGCCAGTTCGAAAACTCTCAGCGTGCGACCCAGCGGCTGGCGGTGATCGTGCCGCTGACGGCGCTGCTGATCTTCTCGCTGCTCTTCTGGGCCTTCCGTTCCGTGCGTCTGGCGAGCCTCGTACTGGGGATGGTGCCGTTTACCTTGATCGGTGGGCTGGCCGCGCTCGGCTTGGCGGGCTTGCACCTGTCGGTGTCGGCGGCGGTCGGCTTCATCGCGGTGGCCGGTATCTCAGTGCAGAACGGCGTGATCATGGTCGAAGAGGTGATGCTGCGCGTGCGCGAGGGTGCGGCCGTGGCGCATGCCATCGTCGAGGGGGCGACGATGCGTCTGCGCCCGATCCTGATGACCGCACTGATGGCTGGCTTGGGCCTGCTGCCCGCGGCGCTATCACACGGCATTGGCAGCGAAACGCAGCGACCCTTTGCCTGCGTCATCGTCGGTGGCATCCTCAGCGGCACACTCTTCACGCTGCTGATGCTGCCTGTCGCGATCGCCCTGTTCGGCGATTTCTATGACGAATCCGAAAAGCTGAGCGCACCGGCGGCCGGGGTCACCCCGGCTCCTCAGGCGTGATCGACAGCGCAAGAATGCAACCCGTGGAACGTCCATGCGAGCTCCATCGATGAACCAGGCCGCAGCGCGGCGCCGGCGCTGCTCCTTCGCTGTGGCGTGCGCCGGCATGTTGAGCGCATGCACCGTCGGCCCCAACTACATGCGGCCCGCGATTGCGCCGTCCAACGGCTTCTCGCCGGCGTCCCTACCAGCGGTGACGGCGTCAGCGCTCGTGCCCGGGGGCGCGGCGCAGCGCTTCGTGACTGCGCAGGACATCCAGGCGGACTGGTGGAAGCTGTTCCAGTCGCCGCCGCTGAACGCCTTGATCGAAAAGGCCTTCGCCGCCAATCCGACGGTGGAGGGGGCGCAGGCGGCCCTGCGCGTCGCGCAGGAGAACGTGTACGCGCAGCAGGGGTTCTTTTTCCCCACGGTCCGGGCCGGCTATTCGCCAACGCGCACCAAACTCGCAGGCAATCTTGGCGGCAATTCGCCGGGTGTGCAAGGCGACGGGTCGGTGATCAGCACCACCTCGAACACGCCCGCCGGCCAAGGCGGCAGCACGCCATTCAACGCACCCGTCATCTACAACTTCCACGCCGCCCAATTGACGGTGGGTTTCGTTCCGGACGTGTTCGGCGCCAACCGCCGACAGGTCGAGGCGCTGGAGGCGCAGGCGAAGGTCCAGCAGTTCCAGCTTGAGGCCACCTACATCACCCTGGCCTCGAATGTGGTCGCCGCAGCCGTCCAGGAGGCCTTGCTACGCCAGCAGATTGCAATCACTAAGGACATCATCGATGCGAACACGCAGTCCGTCGAACTAATTCGGCGGCAGTTCATGGTGGGCTACGCTTCGCGCCTGGACTTGGCGCTGCAGGAAAGCACCTTGTCCCAGGCGCAGCAGCTGTTGCCATCGCTGCGCAAGCAGCTCGAGCAGACGAGAAACCTGCTAAGGGCGCTGGCTGGCGGCGTCCAGGACCTCGAGTTGCCGGAATCCTTCGATCTCGAATCGCTCGCGTTGCCGGACGAACTGCCGTTGAGCCTGCCCTCGCAGGTGGTGGAACAGCGCCCTGACGTCCGAGCCGCCGAAGAGCAACTGCATGCCGCCAGCGCGCAAGTTGGCGTCGCGATGGCAAACCGATTGCCCCAGTTCTCGATCGATGCCACTTGGGGCGGGGCCGCTAGCCGCTTCAGCCAGATGTTCTGGAACTCGGGCCAGTTCTTCAGCCTCGCGGCCAGCCTCACCCAACCGCTCTTCGACGGTGGCGTGCTGCGGCACCGCCAGCGCGCCGCGGAGGAAGGGCTGCGGCAGACGGCAGCGCAGTACCAGTCGACCGTGATCGCCGCCTTCCAGAACGTGGCGGACACGTTGCAGGCGATCCATGCGGACGCCGAGGCGCTGAACGCGGCCGTTAAGGTCGAGCGGACAGTGAAGACCTCGCTGGACCTCATCCGCAGGCAACGGACCCACGGTTACGTCGACCGCTTGGCGTTGCTCAACGCCGAGCAGGCCTATCACCAAGCCGCGCTGGCGCTGGCGCAAGCGCAGGCGACGCGCCTCGGGGACACTGCGGCGCTGTTTCAGTCCCTCGGCGGCGGCTGGTGGCACCGCACGGCCAATAACCCCTCGGCCGAAGCGAAAACCTTGGCCGCCAGACCATGAGGCATCAGATTCGGCGAATCCCGCCTTCTCTGCCAAAAAGAGGGCGCCGGTTCGAAGAACCCAAAACTATGAACATTGGCAGGCATCGAGCAAATCATGAGTACACAGAATATTTATGATTCAGTGATAAAAGCGGCTCTGGTGCAAATAGGAAATGGAAGCGCGGAACGGTGCTACTTTGGGCGGCTGATCAGGCCGAAAGCACCGCATTCCAAACAGCAGGCGCAGCGGCCTCTTTGAAGCGTGCCGGGAGGTTGAACTGCCCCTTGCGAATTCGGTGCATGAGTTCGATTCCGGCGATCGTGACGGCCGCGTTCTTGAATCGCTTGAAGCCGAGCATCACGGCCACCCTTGACTTGATGTTTCGGTGGTCTTGCTCGATCAGGTTGTTCAAGTATTTCGACGATCGCAGCGTCGTGTCCCCGGGCAATGCCCCGTCGGCCTTCATCTCACGCATCGCCCGGTGCGACGCCGCGTAGCCATCGAGCGTGATGGTCTGCGGCGGCCGACCTTGGCTCTTGATCGCCTTCTTGCAGAAGGCCTTGGCTGCAGCGACATCGCGCCGGATGCTCAGCCGGAAGTCCACCGTCTGACCAGCCCGATCCACGGCCCGGTAGAGATACACCCATCGGCCGCGAAGCTTCACATACGTCTCGTCGACGCGCCATGATCGACCCGTGGGACGGCCGAAGCGATTCCAGCGTTTGACAAACTCCGGCGCATAGCGCTGAACCCAGCGCATGATGGTCGTGTGCGACAGCGACAGACCTCGCTCAGCCATCATCTCCACCAAGTCGCGCAGGCTGAGCTTGAAGCGCAGATACCACCGCACGCACAGGATGATCATTTCCCGATCAAAGTGCCGTCCTTCGAACAACTCGTCTACGCTCGTGAGCTTGCTCATTTCCTGTCCACCAGACCGTTCAACGCGCCAGCGTATCCGATCGGTGTCGGCCATTTGCACCAGAGCCCGATGAATCGTGGCGTGATCAACGAACACACCGCGCTCTTGCATCATCTCTTCGATGTGGCGCAAGCTCAACGGGTAGGCCGCATACCAGCGCACGCACGTGAGCATCACTTCCAGCGGGTAGTGCATCCGCTTGATCACTTCGCGCAGTGCCTGAATCATCATCGCCTTCGTCCTGTCGTCAAAACCGAGCGGCAGGTTACCAGCGCTTGCTTATTGCGACAGAACCTCTTCGGTTTGCTTGGCCAGCGGTATGCGGTCAACCAGGAACAGCACACGGGTGACGGCATTGGCCTCGAACAGCCGCTTGATGAAGGCCGCCGCCGTCCGGGTCTTGCCGGTGCCGGTGGCCATCTCGACCAGCATCTTGCGACGGCCTGCCTTGATTTCTTGGCAGAGCGTGTCGATGCAGGCGAGCTGGTAGTCGCGCTCGACGATATGCCGGTCTATCGGGATGGTGAGCGGGTCGCGCCTGACATGGCCAGTTGCCGCGCGGCGCTCCAGGTCGCTCTGGGCATAGAAGGTCTTGACCACACGCGGGAAAGCCTCGACCTGCCATTCCCAGAAGCGGATTTCGTCGCCATTGGCGAGGAAGATGTAGGGGACTTTGAGCTGCGCGGCATAGGCCTTAGCCTGCGCCTCGGCTTCGGCGGGGTTGATTGCGGCCTTCTTGGCCTCGACGACTGCTAAGGCGCGCCCGTGTCGGTCGCAGAGGACGTAATCGGCCTTGGTCTTGTCCGGCAGGATGTATTCGAAGCGCACGGCGTTCGTGTTGAGGATCTCCCAGCCTTGGTCTTTGAGCTGGGCATCAATCTTGACGCGGGAGAATGCTTCGTTCGTTACCATAGGTTTTTCTACGTTCTTAAGGCGGCATCCGCAAGGGCAAACGCATCGGAGTCCCCTGCCCTATTCGACCATGCCCAGCAGATTCCACCAGTCACTGGCCGCGTGGAGGACGCGCACGATGGACACGCCGTCACTGCGCGGCTCGTAGAAGACCAAGTGATTGTCGAAGTCTTTCACCCGCCACTTGCGGATGTTGGCCAGCTCGGGGCGCTTGAGGTGCAGCGGCGAGCCCATCATGGGCTGCCGAGCCAGGCCGTTGAAGCTGGACTCGGCGTTGGCCAGGAAGCGGTCGGCAACGTCCAGACTGGCGTTCTCGGCCAGATAGACAAAGTGCTCGACCAGGTCGAGCTTGGCGGACTCGCGCTTCGTGACAACGGGCATCAGCGCGCTGGCTTTCGCGCTTGAACCTTGGCCAGGGCTTCCTTGCGGAGGGTGTTCCAGTCGTCCGCTGTCAGCGGGCTCTCCGTGCTATTCAGGCCTTCCAGAAGCTTGGCTTCGAGCTGCTCCTCGGCCTTGCGCTTTTCGTCGGCGCGGATGAGCTCGCGCACGTACTCGCTCGCGCTGCTGTAACGGCCAGTAGAAATCTGTCCATCGACGAACTGCTTGAGCGGCTCCGGCAGTGAGATGTTCATGCTCTGCATAGGGCACTCCTTTCCCTTCCACAGTGCCACAGATGGCATGAAATGGCAAGAACTGTCATAGCTCCTGAGAGCCCATGGCGTCCCGACCAGCGCGATGTAGCCATCGATCGCGGTGATGAGTTCGGGCACGCTGGAGAACACTCCGCGACGCAGGCGGTTCTCGGAGATGTCGCGGAAGAAGCGCTCGACTGGAGTTGACCGCTCTCGCGAACACCCGATCCGTATGAGGGAAGAAGTCAGCTTTCCAGTTCGCGGGACTTTTTTGGACGACCGCCGAGCTTGCCATTCGTGCGAGCCGCAGCAGCCTTGGCGGTGCTCGCCGCCCTCCCCCCGGACGCGCCAATTCGGGTTTTGTCGCAATAGCGAAGGGGTGATAAGGTCAGGCGATGCGAATTGACCCGAAACCAATGATCGAAGTGTTGCGGCAAGTGGTCAAGCGGTTGCACTATCCGGTGGAAGTCATGCTCGTGTGCGTTCGCTGGTACGTGGCCTACCCGCTGAGTTTTCGGCATCTGGAAGAAATGATGGCTGAGCGTGGGGTGGTGGTCGACCACTCGAC
>JBBRPV010000124.1:0-9664 GCA_038227445.1 Burkholderiales bacterium
CTTGGGGCGGCCCGGCGCCGGCCCGTCGCGTGGTGCACCCGGCACCGGTGTACCGGTGCCACCCGCCGAGCGGGTGCACGGGCCGCTTGGGGCGGCCCGGCGCCGGCCCGTCGCGTGGCTACCAGGGCACCTCTTCGGCGCTGCCCGATGCGAGTGGCGCAGCAGCGGCGGGCGGCGCAGCGTTGCCACCGATGGCCTGCTCGCCACCCAAGGCGTCGATCAGGTCCGGGATCAACTGGCCCAACTCACCGGTGGCGATGGCGGCATCGGCGTCAAATGCTTCGTCTTTGCCGACCTTGCCCGCGCCTTCGAACACGCCGTCGAGGAAGGCGATCTTCTTGATCTGCAGGGTCTCGGTGAGCAGGAACGAGACCCTGCCTTGCCAGGTCAGCGTCAGCTTGGTCGGCAGCTTGCCAGCGGCGATGTGCTGACGCACCTCTTCGATGTCGAGTGCGTGGCGCGAGTAACGCACCACCGACTTCATCTCGTCAGCCGACTTCAGCTCGCATTCTCGATCGACGCTGAAGGCCGCCGGCGGTTCGCCACTGACCAGCCACTCCGACATCGCCGCAGCCGGCGATTGCGTGGTCTGCAGCAGCGTCACCGACAGGCCGTCGAAGGCCTTGACGAGTTGGGTGACGACATCGTCGGCGCGAGCCGGGCTGCTGGCATCGACCATCAGCAAGCGCTGCGCCGGGTTCAGCCAGACGTTCATCGCGGCCTGCTTCGTGAAGGCCAGCGGCAGCAGCGACAGCACGGCTTCGTCCTTGATCTCCTTCATCTGCTTCTTGCCAGGCTTGCGGCCGGTGGTCTGCTCGATCTGGGCGGCCATTTCCTCGCTGCGGCGCTTGACCACGGCAGCCGGCAGCACCTTCTGCTCGACCATCATCTTCAGCAGCCACTGGCCTGCGATCACCTCGGCGAACAGGCCATGGGCGGTGCCGCGCGGCCAGGTCCAGCCGGCCGAAACGGGTTGGGTGGCGCCGCACTCGACGAAGCAGGCTTTCGCCAGGTTCTCTTCGACCTGGGCAAGGGTGGCAGACCAATCAGGCCCGATGCGATACACGATCAGATTCTTGAACAAGGACGCCTCTTCCTGGATGGGTGCCGGCCTCACGGTGCCGGCAAGGGAGGCGCGATTGTCCACGACCGATGAGCACACCTGGGGCAAGGCAGCGAGAGACGCAGCGGACGGTTGCGCCGCGGTGCCGTGGGCCGCAGCGGAAGCTAGCGGCAATTCTTTGCCAGCCTGCGGACAATTGCCGCCATTGACCGCGTCAATCAGCACTCTCCCGTACTGAGTGCTAATATTTGCGGAACCGAAAGGATTTCAGTGTGTCAAAAATCTCCATGAATACTTCATCCATCTCTGCACTCGCCGTCCGTGACCCCTGGGCCATGGTGCCGTCGGTGGGAAACCTCGACGCCTACATCTCGGCGTCAAACCGCATTCCCCTGCTCACGCACGAAGAAGAAATTGCTTTCGCGACGCGCTTGCGGGCCAACGGCGATCTTGAAGCCGCCGGAAAACTGGTGCTGTCGCACCTGCGGCTGGTGGTGTCGATCTCGCGCAAATACCTGGGTTACGGCCTGCCGCACGGCGACCTGATCCAGGAAGGCAACATCGGCCTGATGAAGGCCGTGAAGCGTTTCGACCCTGACCAGGGTGTGCGGCTGGTGAGCTATGCCATGCACTGGATCAGGGCCGAGATCCACGAGTACATCCTGAAGAACTGGCGCATGGTCAAGGTCGCGACGACCAAAGCCCAGCGCAAGCTGTTCTTCAACCTGCGCTCGATGAAGCAGAGCCTGAAAGACGACGTGGACAACGTCGACACCCACCGCTCGACGCTGACGCAAGGCGAGGTCGACACACTGGCGCGCACGCTGAACGTGAAGCGCGAAGAAGTGCTGGAAATGGAAACCCGCTTGTCGGGCGGCGACGTGGCCCTGGAGCCGCAAACCGACGACAGCGAAGAGAGCTTTGCGCCAATCGCCTACCTGGCCGACGAAGCCAGTGAGCCGACTCGGGTGCTCGAAGCACGCAAACGCGACTGGCTCGCCAGCGACGGAATCGCCCTGGCATTGGCCACACTGGATGACCGCAGCAAACGCATCGTCGAAGAACGCTGGCTGAAGGTCAACGACGACAGTTCAGGCGGCATGACCTTGCACGACCTGGCCGACGAATACGGTGTGAGCGCCGAGCGGATTCGCCAGATCGAAGTGGCGGCGATGAAGAAGATGCGCAAGGCGCTGGCCGAATCGGCTTGAAGCGCGCTGGGCATCATTGAAAACGGCCCTGCAGGGCCGTTTTTTCAGTCTGGCGTGGCGTGAATTGGCGCGACGCGAGTCAACCTGCGGCCAGCAAGGCCTTGATGTCGGCCGCGAGGGCGTCCGCTCCACCGCCATAGCGTTCGAAGAGCCGCACCTTGCCGTTGGCGTCGAATAAGTATGACCCCGCCGTGTGGTCCATCGTGTAGCTGCCTTCGGTCTTGCCAGGCACCTTGGCAAAGAACACCTTGAATTCCTTGGCCGCAGCCTGTGCCTGTTGCGGCGTGCCACGCAAGGCCACGAAAGTGGGATCGAAACTGGCCATGTAGGCCTTCAGGATCTCGGGCGTGTCACGCTCGGGGTCGATGCTGACGAAGATGCCCTGCACACGGTCGCCGTCCTTGCCGAGCGCCTTCTTGACCTGGGCAAGCTCGACCATCGTGGTCGGGCACACATCGGGGCATTGCGTGTAGCCGAAGAACACCACCGTCACCTTGCCTTTGAAGTCGGCGAGGGTTCGCGGTTGGCCGTTCTGGTCGGGCAACGCGAGGTTGCGCGCATATTCAGCGCCAGTGATGTCGACGCCGTTGAACTGCGCTTTGGCCGCCGGCATGCCGGACCGATCACACGCCGACAGGGCAAGCCCCACGGCGCAGACCACGAGCAGCACCGCCCGTCGGGCCGTTTGCGAAATCGACGGAGCGCAAGTCTTCAAGGGGGAGTCCACAGCAGCAGGCCCAGGTAGTGATCCACCAGCAGCGCTGCGAACAGCAGCGAAAGGTAGAGGATCGAGTAACGGAAAGTCTTGCGGGCGAGCTGATCGGAGTATTCGCGCCAGAGCTTCCAGGCGTAGCCGATAAAGACCGCGTTGAGCAGCACGGCTGCAGCCAGGTAGAGCCAGCCGCTCATGCCCGACACGAAGGGCAGCAAGGTGCCGGCAAACAGCACCAGCGTATAGAGGAACACCTGCAGGCGCGTGAACTCGGAACCATGCGTTACCGGCAGCATCGGCAGGCCTGACTTGCGGTAATCCTCGACGCGGTAGAGCG
Organism: Burkholderiales bacterium; assembly: GCA_038227445.1. Taxonomy (GTDB): domain Bacteria; phylum Pseudomonadota; class Gammaproteobacteria; order Burkholderiales; family Burkholderiaceae_C; genus LMDS01. Next base: position 3,324 of record JBBRPV010000124.1, read on the forward strand.
CCAGGGCCCAGAAGTGCGGCGGCGTCCAGAGGAAGATGATCAGGCACATGATGAGCGCCTCGGAGCCCACCTCGCCACGCATGGCGGCCCAGCCGAGCACGGGCGGCATGGCGCCAGAAGCGCCGCCAATGACAATGTTCTGCGGTGTCATCGGCTTGAGCACCACGGTGTAGATGACGGCATAGCCAATGAAGGTGGCCAGCGTCAGCCACATCGTCAGCGGGTTCACCGCCACGTACAACAGAATGCTGCCAGCGGCGCAGAGCAAGGCCGAGAACGTGAGGGTCTGGGTATTCGTCAACTGGCCACGCGCCGTCGGCCGCCAGGCGGTGCGGTCCATGCGCGCATCGATGCGCTGCTCGACGAGGCAATTGAACGCAGCCGCAGCTGCAGACACGAGCCAGATGCCGATCGTGGCCGCCAGTGCCAGGCGCCAGTCGGGCAGGCCCGGTACGGCGAGCAGCATGCCGATGACCGCGCAGAACACGATGAGCTGCACGACACGGGGCTTTGTCAGCGCATAGAACTGGCGCAGGCGCGACGGCAGCGAGGTGTCTGCGATGGGGGGATGGGCGACGGTATCGGTCATGGTCTGGACAACGCCCGCATTTTACGAAGCCGACCGCAGGCGCCCGGCGGAAAGGCCCCGCGATTGCGCCGGGCGCCTCATGCCCTGTCGTGCGCGGGTGATGAGGATCGTCAGCATCGTGACGAGCACAGCCGCGCCAGCCGTGTGCCCGACGGCAGCCGCCAGAGGCCAGCCCAGCAGCACATTGGCCAGCCCGCTGGCGAGCTGCCAGAGGGCCACCCCGCCCAGGCCGAACGCCCAGCGCTGCAAGTCACGATCACCGCTCGCGTGCAGGCGCCAGGCCATCAGCCCCAGGGCCACGAGCACCACGGCGGCGCCGAGGCGATGCGTGAAGTGGATGGCGGTCAGGGCTGCGAACGGCAGGTAGCCGCCCTCCTTGCCTGCACCCAGGGCCCGCTGCAGCGTGAACCCGGCGTCGAAGTCCATCGGTGGCCACCAGTGGCCCTGGCAGGTCGGGAAGTCCTGGCACGCGAGCACGGCGTAGTTCGTGCTGACCCAGCCGCCCAGCGCGATCTGCAGCCCGCACAGCAAGGCCAGCAGCAGTGCGGCCCGGTACAGCCCCGGCGCCAGGCTGATGGGCGCACGAACATAGGAGCGGCTCTGGGCCGCCAGCAAGACCAGCAGCATCAGACCACCCAGCAGGTGCGCCGTGACGATCACCGGGTACAGCTTCATCGTCACGGTGAGCGCGCCGAACGCCCCTTGCAGGCACACCCAGGCCAGCGTCGCGGTCGCCCACCAGGGCGACACCGGCAGCCGCTTCGCGTCGCCGGCCCGGCGCCTTCTGGCCTCGATCCAGCTCATCACCGTCAAGGCCAGGATCAACCCGCCAACGGCAGTCGCAAGGTAACGGTGTGTCATTTCGATCCAGGCCTTGCCATGCGTCACCGGGCCGCTCGGCAGCGCGCTTTGCGCGGCGTGGATGTCGCCATGTGCGCCCAACGGGCTGGCGCTGCCGTAGCAACCGGGCCAGTCGGGGCAACCCAAGCCCGAATCGGTGAGGCGTGTGAAGGCACCGAACAGCACGAGGTCGAAGGTGAGGAAGAGGGTCAGCACGGTCAACGCACGCAGGCGTGCGGCCGGTCTGGCATCGCGATGGCGCAACCACACCCAGCCGAGTGGCCCGAGCGCGAGCAACGCGCCCACCAGCGCGATGATGGCGAGCGGTGCCAGATCAAAGGCGGCAACCGGGTTCATCAACGCCCCGGCTTGTCCCAGCCGGCGGAGGCGCGCAGCAGCTTTTCGATGTCGCGTTTCAGCCGCGCCGGATCAGCGTCGGGTGGCACGCGCATCATCCAGTTCCCCAACGGATCGACGACGTACATGTGCTCGGTAAGCGCGTGGCCTTTGGTGGGCTGCAGCCATTGCTCCAACGCGTCTGCTCGCGCCTGCAGCACTTTGATGTCGGTGTTGGTGCTGACCGCCTGCAGGGTCTTCGGGCGCGGTGGCACGCCGTCCGGAATCAGCCAGACCTTGTCGATGCGGTCCTTCTCGCGCCCGAGCGTTTCCCGCAATTGGCGCTGCACCCACAGCGAGCGTTCGCACGCAGCATCGCAGGCTCCACCCGCGACCACGACCAGCAACCACTGGCCTTTCAGCGACGCCGCAGCCACAGGCTCGCCGGCCAGATCGACCAATGGCAGGTCGGCAGGCACCGGCCGCAACGGCTCGATCAGCTCGCTGTAGTTCGAGCGACCCTCCGGGCGAATCACGAAATAGGTGAAGTAAGACGCGATCACCGGTGCCGCACAAACCAGCAAAACAGCCAGCATCATGCGGCGGCCATGGGTGGTGCGCCGCGTCAGGTCATCGGCCAGCACGGGTGCCGGCATCGAGTGCACGGTCAAGCCCACGGGGGAGCCGTTTTCAACGGTGCCGGAGCCGGGGACGGAGGAGTTGGAACCAGACATACAGACCTGCCATCAACGCACACAGCGCGAACCACTGGAACGCATAGCCGTAGTGCTTTTGAACATCGAGTGCGGGCCGCGACCATCGGCGCAACAGGCCGTCGCCCAGCGTCGCGGGGGAATCGTCTTGCTGCACCGAGAGCGGCGCCAGTTTCAGGTTCAGCTCGTCGGAAAAACCTGCAAGTTCCAGATTTTGCCGGATCACACCGCTGGCCGCCCCGGCAAACTCGTACAGCCGCGCCGGGGGCGGGGCAATGTGGCCGACCAGTTCGACCTCGACGTCGCCAGCTGGTGTGGCCACGCTGGGCAGACGCGTGCGGTCCAGCAGATCACGTGGCACCCAGCCACGCTGAACCAGTATGGCGTCGCTGCGGCCTGCCAACAGCAAAGGCGTGACGACGTAGAAGCCGACGCGTGCGTCCATCTGGCGGTTGTCGAGGAACACGGTGGCCGTGTCGACCCAGTGACCTCGCAGTCGAACTGCCCGATAGTGCTGCGGCTCGGCAGCAAGACTCGTTGTCGCGACATCGACTGTCGTCAGTGTCGGCATCGCCGAGCGCGAGTCTAGAGACGACTGCAATGCAACCTTCTGGGCCGCCCGGCGCAGTTGCCAGGCACCGAGGTTGGCCGTGAGCGCGACGCCGATGAGGGTGGCTATCAACACGACGATGCCGCGACCGACCGTGCTCAGCGCCATGGCATCGTCCGCGGCGGATAATCGATCCCCATGAAATTCATCATCGTATTCGCGTTTGTCGGCATTCTTGGCGCGCTGGGACTGGCCGGGTTCTTCATGCTGCGCGACGGCCGCGATGGCAAGCCCAAGAGCAACAACATGATGCGCGCCCTGGCGCTGCGCGTCGGTCTGTCGGTCTTGCTGTTTGCCTGCATCTTGATCAGCTACTGGGCCGGCTGGATCCAGCCGACCGGTATTCCGCTCGGCAAATAGCCGCGGGTTTCTTAAAGGACAAACGCCGCTTGCGCGGCGTTTTTCGTTGCAGGCTGAACGGTCAACTACAACCAGTAGACCACGATGTACAGGCCGAGCCAGACCACGTCCACGAAGTGCCAGTACCACGCGGCGCCCTCGAAGCCGAAGTGCCGCTGCGGTGTGAAATGGCCCTTCATCAGGCGGATCGTGATGAACAGCAGCATCAGTGTGCCAATGAACACGTGGAAACCGTGGAAGCCGGTGAGCATGTAGAAGGTGGAACCGTAGGCGCCGGAGCTGAGCTTCAGGTTCAGCTCGCTGTAAGCGTGCATGTACTCGTAAGCCTGAAAGCCGAGGAAGGTGAGGCCCAGCAGCACCGTGAGCCACATGAAGCCGATGGTCTTGGCGCGATGGCCGGCAATCAGCGCGTGGTGAGCGATCGTCAGCGTGACGCCCGATGTCAGCAGCAGCAGCGTGTTGATGGTCGGAATCGGCCACGGACCCATTGTCGTGAAGGGCTCGACGATGCCGGCGGGCGAACCTGTGATGCCGACACCGGAACTGGGCCACACGGCCTTGAAGTCAGGCCAGAGAACGGCGTTTTCAAGGCTTCCGAGGTTCGGCAGCGCGTGCACACGGGTCCAGTACAACGCGCCGAAGAAAGCACCGAAGAACATCACTTCGGAGAAGATGAACCAGCTCATGCTCCAGCGGAAGGACACATCGATGCGGTCGCTGTACAGCCCGCCCTCGCTCTCGTCGATGGCGGCGCGGAACCACTGCTGCAGGATGAACGCGAGCAGTACAAACCCGGCGAGCAAAACGTAGGCACCCCAGCCGTGGCTGTTGATCCACTGCCCGGCGCCGAAGATGATGAGCAGCAAACCCGCGGCCGCGAGCACCGGGAAGCGCGAAGGCGCCGGTACGAAATAGTAGGGTTGTGCCCCGTGGGGTGTCGCAGCCGACATGTTTTCTCCTGGTTCCAGAATCGTATTGATCAAACCGCCATCAACCTGCCGCACCGCTGGCGAGCACCCAGTTCACCAACAGCAGCAGCGCGCCGATGAATACAAGCGCACCGATCACACCGCCGATGACAACGTGTACCGGGTTCAGCTGATTCACGTCATTCTCGTAGTCCACGCCTTTGCGCACGCCGAAGAACGACCACGCGACCGCCTTCATCGTCTTCAGGAACGAGCCCTTGCGTTGCACCGCCTGGCGGAGATCGTTTTTGCCATCGTTCATGATTTCGGCTCGGGTGGGACCTTGCCGCCGACCTCGAAGAAGGTGTATGACAAGGTGATGGTTTTCACATCCTTCGACAGCTTCGGATCGATCACGAACACCACCGGCCATTGCCTGGATTCGCCCGGCTTGAGCGTGTACTCGTTGAAGCAGAAGCACTCGAGCTTGTTGAAGTGCGGCATCGCCTGCATCGGCGCGTAGCTCGGGATCGCCTGCGCAACCATGGTGCGGTTCTGCACGTTGCGGAACTCGTACATCACGGTCGTCAGTTCGCCCGGGTGCACGACAACCGAGCGCTTTTCGGGCTTGAACTCCCATGGACCGTGGGAATTGGCGTCGAACTCGATCGTGATGGAACGGCTCAGGTCGATCTGCGTGCTTTTGTAGCCGGTGCGTGAGCCCCCTTGCACCCCGAGTTCGGCAAGCGACAACACGTTGATGCCAAGGGCTGTGCAGATGCTCTTGTAGACCGGCACCAGCGCGTATCCGAAGCAAAACATCAGCGCGGTGACGACCGCGAGCTTGCCGACCATGCGCCAGTTGTCACGGCCGCGTGCGTCGACGGCTGCAGAATGTGCAGGCAAGGTCATGACCCGCAGCTCCTCACAGGCCAAGCACCGCGCTCTTGACCATGAAGCCGACGAAGATCGCCACCGCAATCGAAGCCAGTATCAGCGCGAACCGCAGGTTCGCCTTGCGTTGTTGGTCAGGTGTCATCGTGTTGTGCCGCTTCGCGTCAAGCGATGATCTTTGTAGCCGACAGGTTCAGCTTTGGCGGCGTCTCGAAGGTGTGGAATGGCGCCGGTGACGGCACTTCCCATTCGAGGCCCTCGGCTCCCTCCCAAGGCTGCTGCGGCGCCGCCTCGCCCTTGCCACGCATCATGGGCAAGACGACGAAGAAGAAGAAGTACACCTGCGACAAACCGAAACCGAAGGCACCGACGGTGGCGATCATGTTGAAGTCGGTGAATTGCATCGGGTAGTCGGCGTAGCGGCGCGGCATGCCGGCCAGACCGAGGAAGTGCATCGGAAAGAATGTGACGTTGAAGAAGATCAGCGAGGCCCAAAAGTGGATCTTGCCACGCGTTTCGTTGTACATCACGCCCGTCCACTTCGGCGCCCAGTAGTAGTAGCCACCGAACATGGCGTAGAGCGAGCCGGCCACGAGCACGTAGTGAAAGTGGGCGACGACGTAATAGGTGTCGTGCAGCTGGATATCGATCGGCGCCATCGCGAGGATGAGGCCCGTGAAGCCGCCCATCGTGAACACGAAGATGAAGCCGACGGCAAACAACATCGGCGTCTCGAATGTCATGGAGCCGCGCCACATGGTCGCGATCCAGTTGAAGATCTTCACGCCCGTGGGCACCGCGATCAACATCGTCGCGTACATGAAGAACAGCTGACCCGTGACCGGCATGCCCGACGTGAACATGTGGTGCGCCCACACGATGAACGACAGGATCGCGATCGATGCCGTGGCGTACACCATCGAGGTGTAGCCGAACAGCCGCTTGCGAGCGAACGCCGGGATGATTGCGCTGATGATCCCGAACGCCGGCAGGATCATGATGTACACCTCGGGGTGACCGAAGAACCAGAAGATGTGCTGGTACATCACCGGGTCACCGCCGCCGGCGGGGCTGAAGAAACTGGTGCCGAA
>JBBRPV010000125.1:0-8963 GCA_038227445.1 Burkholderiales bacterium
GTTGGTGGCTTTGCAGTTTGCCGCTTGCTTGGTCTGCTGGGAACCACGCGGGCGCGTTGCCGGTGGCTGTTGCCGCGCCTGCGCCGGCTTGGTTGCTTTGGGCGTTGGCCTGGCCTTGCCCGTTGTAGACGCCGCCGATCACGACGGGGCGGTCGATGTCGCCTTCTGTGAAGCTGACGAGCACTTCTTGCCCAAGACGCGGTGTGAAGTTCATGCCCCAGTTGGCCCCGGCCACGCTCTCGGACACGCGCACCCAGGTGCCGCTGGCGTCTGATGCGGGTGCGTTGTTGCCGCTGGGGTGCTCTAGCCGGTGGCTGGCACTTGCGCCTCGATGCCAGTGGAATTGAACCTTGATGCGGTGGTCTCGGTCGGTGTGGACCGGCTCGCCGAGTCCGACGACGATGGCGCTTTGCACGCCGAACACGTTGGGCTGGGTGTGGACGCGGGGGTCGGGCTGGCCTTGTTCGTCGAGGGGCGCCATGCGCACGGGCACGCTCGCTCGTTGGGTGAGGAGCTCGCAGGTGTAGAGCGGCTCGTCGCTGTCGTTGGCTTGGGGGGCTCTGGTGCCCGAGTTGTCGCGTGCGATGGCGCCTATGAGGCTGTCGATCTGGGCTTTGAGGTCGGCGCTGATGTTGTTGCGCGCTTGGTGCTGGGCTTGGAGGATGACTTGCTGGTCTCGCGCGCTGTCTTGGCCGTTGTGGGTCGGGTGCTCGGTGAGGGTGAAGGTGCGCCCGGGGGCGCTGGTGCGCACGCTGCTGGTGGCGCTCACGCGCTCGCGCAGCGCGTCGATGGCCTGCATCTGGCGCAGGGCGAGCCGCTCGCCTTGGGCGCTGTCTTCGAAGGCGTAGGCGCCGGGAATGTCGCTCAAGCTCAGGCTGGTGATGCGCTGCTGGCGGGCGTTGTATACGCCGGTCTGGCTGACGGGGCGCAGGCTGCTCAGGCCCACGCCGGCTCGGTGGTCTTGGCTGGCCAGCTCGACGCTGGCGGTGCGCACTTGGGCTTGGCGGCTCCACTTGGTGATGCTGTCTTCGCCGAGCGTGGCGTGGCTTTGGGTGTAGCGCACGAGCGCTTGTTCGTCGGGCCTGAATGCGCCGTTGTGGTCGGCGATCACGAGGGTGTGGCTGCCTAGGGTGGCGTTGCTGGCTGCGCTGCTGGCTGTGCTGCCCACTTCGCTGCTGTGCTCGAACCAGCAGAACAGGCCTTCTTCTCGCAGCAGGCGTTGCACGAAGTGCAGGTCGCTCTCTTGGTACTTGTGTCAGATGCAGTGCCGAGGCGCCGCCAAATCTTTCGGATCTGCCCCAGCGTCAGGCCAGCGCGCCCACCTATGTGGTCCTTCAACACAAAGTTGCTGTACGAAACCTCTGCGTCAGAAGGCGGCGTAACTGCGACATGACAGGTTGCCGTAGCACGATAGACCGTACCAGCCTCGATATCGCAGTCCACTATTGCTTCAGAAACTCGACCTTTGGTTCCGGACATGGGACTCATGTTGTACCGAGTCATGGGTGTTGCTATGACGAGACCTGACGAGGGAGTCTTCATAGTGCCAGCGTCCGCGGGCAAAGACTTGAACTCGCTGATTCCCATGTCCTCGATAAATTTTCGGTTCCGAGACCGACAAACCAAACCTGCCTTCTCACTCGAATTCGCCATCGAGACATCGAAGCATTGCGTGCCAGGGTAGTTGCTCTCAAAAGTTTCGTTGCGCACGATTCGCACGCCTTCGATCCCGGCAAGCGCTGCGCTCAATCCCGTGTGGTCACTACCACCCGAAGCAAATGCGCACGAGGAAGCCAGCAGGTACGCCAAAACGTTCATTTCCCGACCAACCTTCATGGGCTGTCCATCAAGATGGCCGCGATAGCCTGCGTCTCCGCGAGACGCTCGTTCAATCCATTCGGCTCCCCCGTCTGCCGGTTGATGCCATTGATGGCACGGGCTACGGCGCGCACCGACGCGCGGTTTATGGCATCCGACGTGATGATTGAATTTATCGACCGGAACTGGTTGCTTGCCGCACCAGCGTCCCAGTACCAGCCCCCAGCGTCGATGGCAGCGTGTTCGTCCGTCGACAACCGTTGTGGGTCTGGGATGTTTGGCGAACGATTCGGCCGTGGTGGATTCCACCACGGCGTTTGAAACGAGTTGGACAACAGCCACCCTCGGCAGACCCAGTATTTGCTGTAATTTTCACGGCCGGTGAGTTGCTTCATGCCCCGGCCTCTGAATTTGGGGCCGTCACCGGAATCGATGTTCCCGAGACGGCCTTCGAGGTAGAAAAGATAGTCGCTCGGCCGCGCCGGAACATAGAAGCCGTCGGTTTCCGGCTGAAAGCTAGCGTGTGCAGGGTTGCGTGAATAGGCGGCCGAACCTTCCACCATCAGAACAAGGTGCATGGACTCCACGGCGCCCTGGCCGAAGAAGTGAGACATGCGCACTGGGCTGGTAACGAAATACTTGCGAGTGACTTGGTTGACCGCCATTCGATACTGCTCACGAATAGTGTTTGCCATTCGACCCCGCCCTTCGGTCGCCAACGCGATGATCGGATACTTGCTATCAGGGTAGACACGTGCAAGCTCTTCTCGGCTGAGCCAGTTGCAACCGCGCAAATACCCCACCAACTCCCGCGGATGCCCGCGCCAATCCGCGTTGAGGTAGGCCGCGGGCAGCTCAGCAAAGCTGAGCCCGTTCAGATGCGCCTCAAGCTTGGGCCAGGCCTCGGGCGCGTCCTTGAACGGCTGAAGTTCCTGCACGAAGCCATAGCGCGTCGTGATCGTTGCCTTGTCCCACTCGCTTGGGAACTTGCCGAACACGCGCTTGAGCTTGGCTTGCACTTCCACGTTGCCTAGCCTGCTTGCCAGCTCGTCCGCTTCCATGCGGTTCGGCTTGGTCGGGTCAGGGTCGCGGATCAGCACCTTCAGGTTCATCGAATCGCAACGCTGATCGTCCGGCCTCGCGTCGTCGTCGATGCAGTTCCACCCCATCACCGGCAGGAAGTCGGCGTCGCTGAACTTGAAGGTTCCTGCTGCGTTGAGGTCGGCCCATGTGCCCACGCCGGTGGGGCCGGGAATGCGCCGCCAGTGCGCTGCCTGCGCAGGCAGCGGGTCTTTGTCTGTGGCCGCCGTGCCTCGCCCGATGTTTCGGCCGAAGCGCAGCAACTCGTACCAACCGCTCGGGCTGCTGGTGGCTTGCTCGGTGGCAGACAACGCTTCGTGCCGGTCGGTGGCTTCCCGGTACAGCTCGTACTCGGCGTCGGCCTCGGCTGGCAATGCCCCGACCCTTGCACCACGCTCGTCGTAACTCTCGAAGGTGCAGGCGCCCAGGTGGTAGGTCATCTTGACCCACAGTGGCGTGCCCAGCGTCGTTGCGCCCGGCGCTGCTGCACCGCGAACATGGTCGGTTGGCAGCGTCGTACCCGTGCGCGTTGGCGTGCTGGCGGGCAGGTAGAAGTACAGGCTGCCGAAGACGCTGTCGGTGCGGCCGTCTTGGGTCGGCGCGGGCAATGTTGCCGGTGCTGTTGCAGGCTCGACCCAGTTGGGCGCTCGCCCGATCAGGCGTTGCAGGTTGACCGCGTCGAGACAGACCTCGAAGTGGATCTGGCCGGTGTGCCCGTAAACCGCGCCGGGTGTGCCCACCTCATCTTTGCGCCAGATCGTGTCGCCCGCCTGCAGCACGCGCGCAGCCGCCTGCCCGACTGGCGCGATGCGGCCGAGTGCGCTGAGGTGCATGTAGAGGCTGTAGAACACCACTTCGGTCTCTGTCGCGCCTTGGGCGCCGATGGTGCTGCGGTGCTCGATGATGACGCAGCCGTTGTCGGTCCACGCCGCGCTCTTCACGCCCTGGCGGTCGAAGGGGTTGTAGTTCTGGGCGTCGTCAACGTTGGTGTTTGGCCTGCTCGGTGGGTTGGCAAAGATCACGGTGCCGTCTGCTATGGCCCTTGCCGGTGTGGCGATGCCGTCAACGAGCGGCGCCTGGATGTGCATGCCGTTGTGCCACGAGAGGTTGAAGCTGAGCGGGAATGAGCCTTCGGGCGCGCCGGTGCCGCTCACGCGCGAAGCCGGCGGCGCCATGGCAAGGTCAAGCCACGTGTCGTCGGTTTGGCCTGCACCGCGGGCGGGGAGGAATGGGGGGCTGATGATCATCGCGGTTTCCCCTCAGAGCGAGAGCGCGTAGCCGGCGGTCTTCTGGGTGTCCAGTGTGCCTCGCGGGAAGTTGAGCACGGGCAGGCTTGCACTGCCCGGCCCCCCGATGTCTTTCATCGCCGCCTTGAACTTGACCACGCCCGGGCCTCTGAGTGTGATGCTTCCGGACTGAATGTCGAGCGCAGCACCGGCTGCCGTCATCAAAATGTGGATGGGCGCGGTGATGCGCACCATGCCGGTGGTGCTGGCCACGTCGATGGCCTTGTCGGCGGTGAGCTTGGTCGCACCGGTCTGGCTTTGGGTGTTGACGCTGCCGCTGGCCGCGTGCAGCTTGATGCCCACTTCCTGGTTTGGCTTTTGGGTGTTGGTGGCTTTGCCGTGGGTGTGGAGGATGAGCCCGTCTTTGATGGCGGTGGCGTGGTTTGCCTGGGCAAGGTGCTGGCTGTCTTGGCCCGCCACGGCGGCGATGGTGTTGCCGGCGCTGTAGAGGCTGCTGGCCGGGGTGAAGCTGGCAATGCCGCCCGGCGCAGCGACGATGAGGTCGGGCCGGCCCCACGCGTGCGCGTGGCCCTCCCCGCCACCAATCGTGGCGCTGGGCTCTTCGCCGCTGTGCTGGCTGGTGCTGCGCTGGTCGGTTGCGTTGAGGCTTTTGGCGGTGGCGTGGAGGGCTTGCTCGGCCGGGAGTTGGTGGGGGGTGTCTTTTTCGGTGGCGCCGATCACGTTGGCTTCTGATGGGAGCTTGGCGTTTTGCTTTTGGCTGACCTCGGCCTGGCTGTGGAGGCGCTGGTTGGCTTGTTGGAGTTGGCTCTGTGGTTCGCGGCTGTCCATTTGCTTTGAGGCGCTTTGGCTGCCGGGTTGGCCGTGCGCGCTGAGCAGCACGCCGCTGCCAGCCCGCACGGCTCCCCACGCGGCGCTGCTGAGGTCCACGCCGTGGCCTCTGGCGTTGAGCCGCTGGTTGTCGCTTTGGTGGAGCAGGTGCCCGAGTTGCAGCCTGGTCTGCGCGCTGGTGCTGCTGAGTTCGATTCGCCCGGCTTGCGGGCTGTCGTCGAAGACGAGCTGGTTGTGGCCTGCGCTGCCGCTTTGGCTGGTGCTGAGTTCTTGGCTTTTGAAGCCGGCGTGCACGGCGGGGTGTTGGTGGCTTTGCAGTTTGCCGCTTGCTTGGTCTGCAGGGAACCACGCGGGCGCGTTGCCGGTGGCTGTTGCTGCGCCTGCGCCGGCTTGGTTGCTTTGGGCGTTGGCCTGGCCTTGCCCGTTGTAGACGCTGCCGATCACGACGGGGCGGTCGATGTCGCCTTCTGTGAGGGTGTGGCTGCGCCTCAGGCTATTCAGCGCTTTTCGATATGCGACCATCTGACTTTCGACCATCGGCCCTTCACCTTCCATGTTCATTCACTACAGGTTGAGTTCGCTGTCTGTGCTTTTGATGACCGCACTCTGTGCATGCGCTCAAGTGTCTGCGCCAGTCGCCGTTGTGCCTAGCGCCAGTGCCTCCGCGTCGCCTGCACTGAGCAAAGATACCCGCACCAGTTCGTTGGCAGAACGCGTGAGGAAGGAGCTGGTGTTTCTAGCGGGCGGAACGTTTGAGATGGGCGATTGGGGCAACGAGCAAGGCCTCCCGTATGACGGGTTTTCGGACGGCAACAGCCGGCCTTTGCACACGGTCACGCTCGACGGGTTTTCGGTGATGGCCTACAAGGTGACCTATGAGGACTTCGATCTGTTCACCGACACCGTGGGCGAGCAGCGCATCAACCAGGATGAGTTCAGCCGGAAGTACCGCGCACCGCGCAAGCCGGCCGGTGTGAATTGGTTCGGAGCCAAGGCGTACTGCGAGTGGCTGGGCAAGTTGACGGGGTTGCCGTTTGATCTGCCGACCGAAGCGCAGTGGGAGTTCGCGGCTCGCTCCGGCGGGAAGAAGGTGCTGTTTGCGACGGATAACGGGAAGATCGATAAGAACAGAAACTTCCCTTGGAATCGTTACGACAGCTCAACGCCCGATATCGGCAGCTATCCACCTAACCAAGCAGGGTTGTACGGAATGCTCGACTTTGTGGCCAGCGAATGGGTCAACGACTGGTACGACCCGGACTACTATAAGACCTCGCCGGTGCTGAACCCGAAGGGGCCGGAGGTGGGCAAACCACGCAACCCTGACCGGGGTGAAACCGAAGCGACAAAGGTTGTTCGCGGCGGCGCTACACCGCAACCTGCCTTCGGCGGGTTCGTGTTCTCCAGAAGCAGCAAAAAGCCCGTCTACTACTTCCTAGACGCGAGACAACCTCGCCCGGGATATTCGGGGTCGCGGACGACGCAGTTTCGCTGCGCGGTTCAACAATCCACGCCGGCGCAATAGACCATTGCATCAAACCACCGAACTGCCGTGCGAGAACGGCATCTGCGCCACGAAGAAGCTGGCGTCGTCATTGCGCATGAACGGCCGATGAATCATCGTGTCGGCCTTCGCCACTTGTTGTAATGCCCGCTCTATCCCACCTGCATAACTCGAATCGGCCAACAGTGAATTGACGGAGGCGAATGCAACGTTGCGGTCGCCCGGCTCGCCAATCGCCACCGTGATGCGATCCAACGTGTTCTGCAAGTGACTGTCAGTCTGACCCGTGGCCAGCAACTCATTGACACTGAATGCCGCCATCTGCCGCAACTCGCGGTTGAACGCGTACTGCGGCCGGTTGGCAATGTCCATGATGCTGGCGATCATGGCACCGCGCGCTTCAGGCGGCATGTACGCGAACCAGCCCCACTTCTGGCGCATAAGCTGTTCGATCTCGCGGATGAAGCGTTCGCCTTTCGAGAGAACCGCGTTCACCACAACGGCGTAGGCGTCTGATATGTCTGCGGCCGCGTCGAACACGGTTGAATCCACAAAATCCTGCAACGACTTCTCCCCCACCTGAACCATGTACAGGACTTGATTGAAGGCGTTGAAATAGATCGGCTGAATCAACGCTTCCAACTTCGTGTAATCCGCCTGCTTCAACTGGTGCGCCACGCACATGAAGAACTGCCCGATGCTGGCGCTGGCGACCTTGACTGACAGGCTGCCCTCGCCGCCCAGCCCCAGGCAGCCACCGGCCTTCGCGGCGATCACGAAGTTCCCGTTTTGGTAGCCCACTTCAAACCCCAGCGTCGCTGCCATCCCTTCGATGCCGGCCACACCAACACCGAACGAGCCCACATCCGCATACTCGCCCCAGGTCTTTGTCGGATCCTTGCGCTTGGGGCTCTTCTCGTCGATGAACCCCTCGGGGTTGAGCCACTGCAAAGCACCCGCCAGATCCACACCCTCTTTGAGCCCGGCAAACAGCTTCACGCTGCCCCCGCCGCTGGCCTTGGCCTTCGCCGCCTTCGCATCTTTGGGCACCCCGCGCAGGCCTTGCTTGCTGGCCGTGAGCAGCAGCCCCGCATTGGCCTCCAGCGCCAAGCTCGCTCCTGCCACCGCGTACAGGCTCATCTCACCGCGTGCCCTGAAGTGCCCCAAGTCCAGCGCAACGCCCGCCCCCGCCGGCGTGAGGTGCCAGCCCGCGTAGTGCGGTAAGTAGACGATGGTTTGCACCTTCGCTTCGCCCACCGCGAAGGAGGCCTCTGCGTTGGCCTTGACGTTGAACTGCGCCGCCTTGGCGGCTCGCTTGAATCGGCCGCCCCAGTTCTTGTCGCGCTTGTCGAATAGGTTGCCTTGGAAGCCTTCAAAGTTGGCCTCCAAGCCCGCGCCGGCCGCCCAGCGCATGAGTTGCGCTTCGGACTTCAGGTCGATTTTTCGGTGTGGGTCTTTGGGGTCGGCGTTGACTGTGCCAAACACGCCTTCAATGATGTCTTTTTGCTCGCGCTCTAAAAACTCTTTGGCTGTGGCGCCCATCGTTTTGCTCCACTCGCTGAAGAACTGACCCGCGTATTCGTCACCGTCTTTGGGCTTGAGCTTCCACTTCTTCTCGAACTTGGCTTGGTCTACAACTTGCCCGAGCAAACGGCGTTTAACTTCAGTGCCGTTGAGCTTTATCCCGTTGAAGAGCGCTTCTTTGGGGCCTTTGTTTCGTTCGGCTTTGCCGTCGACGAGGTACACGCGCTTGTCGGCAGCGGCGCTCTTGAGTCGCTCTGCAGGAATGTAGAAGGCCTTTTGGCGGCCGTCTCTTGCAAGTGTCAGCGGCAGCAACTCGACGAGCTTTTTTTCGTCGGCCTTCAGGTCCGTGATCTTCTCGATGCGGGTCTTGGCCGCCTCGCTCTTGACTGAGAGATCGGCGAGCGCTTGATCGAGTTCGCCTTGCGCTTTCTTTAAATCGGCCTTGCTCGGCAAGGGGTTGCGCAGCAACTCGGTCAGCGCAATCGACTTCTCTGTGACCGCTTGGTTGGCTTCTTGCAACTCATGAATGGCCTGGTTGTTGGCCTCGCCTTCTTTGCGGCATTGAAGGAACTCTTCCGGGTACAGGGCAATGAAGGCGTTCTCGTCGGGCCGGTAGAGCAAGTAGCCATCTTGCAGAACGTGGCTGGTCTCGACAAAGGTGTCTTTCGGAGCCGTGGTGACGGCGGTTTTGTTGGGCAGAACAGCACTCATCGCAGAACCTCTTTTAATGCTTTCAGTGGGCTCAAGCGTCAAGCAAGAAGAGCTTGAGCTGTTCGGGCTTGCCCGTGTGGACCCGAGCGGTGCGGCCCTCAGCATCGGTCATGACCTTGCCCCCGAAAAACGTACCCCTTGCTGAGGTGATTCAATGCAAGCAAGGAGAACGGCAATGAAGAAAGCAGTGCGGGCGCGCTACACGTTGGAGTTTAGGCAGGAAGCGGTGCGGCTGGTCGAGGGTGGGCAGA
>JBBRPV010000126.1:0-8921 GCA_038227445.1 Burkholderiales bacterium
TCATTGTCGAGAAGCCCTTCGGCCGCGACCTCGCGTCGGCGCGCGAGCTGAACGCTATCGCGCACACGGTGTTCCCCGAATCGTCGATCTTCCGCATCGATCACTATCGGGGGAAGGAGGCGATCATGAATATCCTCTATTTCCGCTTTGCGAACTCGTTCCTCGAACCGGTGTGGAACCGCCCGCACATTGCCAGCGTGCAGGTGACGCTGGCCGAAGACTTCGGCGTCGGCATGCGGGGCGCCTTTTACGAAAGCGCTGGCTGCCTGCGCGACGTGGTCGAGAACCACCTGTTCCAGGTGATCGCGCTGCTGGCAATGGAGCCTCCGGCGTTCCAGAGCTTCCAGGCCGTGCACAGCGCCAAGTCCAGCGTACTGCGCGCGATGCTGCCGCTGAAGCCGGCTGACTTGGTACGTGGCCAATACATCGGCTACCGCGACGAACATGGTGTCGCGATCGGCTCCGAAGTCGAGACCTTCTGCGCCCTGCGTCTGTTCATCGACTCGTGGCGCTGGGCCGACGTGCCCTGGTACGTGCGCGCCGGCAAGAGATTGCCGGCCTCGGTGGTCGAGGTGCAGGTGCAAATGCAACCGCCGCCACAACAGTTGTTCGACGATTCCGGACCCGCCGGCGGTCGCGCCAACTACTTCCGCTTCCGTTTGCAACCCGAGGCGGGCATCGCACTGGCGGCACGCATCAAGCGTCCGGGCAAGGAGTTTGTCGGCATCCAGCGCGAGCTGTACCTGGGCGAAAATGATACGAACACGATGTCGACCTACGAACGCCTGCTCGGCGGCGCGATGGCCGGTGACGACGCGCTCTTCACCGACGAGGACTCGGTCATGGCGGCCTGGACCGTCGTTGAGCCGGTACTGGCGGCGCACGGGCCTGCGCTACCGTACGAACCCGGAACCTGGGGGCCGGACGAGGCCGCAGCATTGATTGCTGGCGACGGCGGCTGGCACGACCCGGAAGCCGGATTGCTGACTTCCCCGGCCGGTAATCGACGATGACGGCCGACCTTGTCTTCCTGCTGGACATCGACAACACGCTGCGTCGTATTTCGATGGTGGCACCCATCATCCGCTTAGTAGTGCGCGCGCCCGTGATGCGACGTTGTCGATCGTGAAGCCGTATTCAGTCAGCAAGATGTCGGCAGGGGCGGATGCACCAAAGCGTTCAACACTGAGCACGTCACCGCAGTCACCGACGTAGCGATGCCATCCCTGCGCCACGCCCAGTTCCACTGCCAGTCGTGCTGACACTGTTGGTGGCAATACCTCGTCGCGATAGCCCTGCGGCTGCGCGTCGAACAGGTTCCAACTGGGCATCGACACGCAGCGCACCGCGATGCCTTCGCGTTGCAGCCTCTCGGCTGCGGCCAGGATCAGGGCGACCTCCGAGCCACTGGCGATGAGGATCAACACTGGCGGCTGGTCATTCGTATCGTTTAGCACATAGGCGCCGCAGCGCAGCCCTTCGGCGCTGGCATAACGGTTGCGGTCCAGCGTGGGCACCTCCTGCCGGGTCAACGCCAGCAACACCGGGCGCTGTCGGCTTTCCACTGCCACCTTCCAGGCCACCGCGGTTTCATTCGCGTCGGCCGGGCGGATCAGGGTAAGCCCCGGTATCGCGCGCAGGCTGGCCAGTTGCTCCACGGGCTGGTGGGTGGGGCCGTCTTCGCCGACGGCCAGACTATCGTGGGTGAACACGTGAACGACATGCAGCTTCATCAGCGCCGCTAGGCGGATCGCGGGTCGCATGTAATCGCTGAAGATCAGGAAGGTGGCGCCGTAGGGAATGAAGCCGCCGTGGGCCGCCAAGCCGTTGACGATGGCGCCCATCGCGTGTTCGCGCACGCCGAAGTGCAGGTTGCGACCGGCATGGCTCCAGCCGCCGCTGTCAGAACCCTGTGTGTCGTCGGTCTGGGTCACGGGCGGATTGAAATCGCCACACCCTTTTAGCGCGGTTTTGGTCGAGGTGTCCAGGTCGGCCGAGCCGCCGGTCAACGCGGGCAGCCGCTGGGCCATTGCATTCATCACCTTGCCCGACGCGGCACGCGTGGCCATGCCCTTGGCATCGGCAGGAAATAGTGGGATGTCGGTGTCCCAGCCGGACGGCAGTTCGCCGCGCAGGCTGCACTGTAGTTCTGCGGCCAGGTCCGGAAACGCCAGCGTGTAGGCCTGCATGCGCGCGTCCCATGCGGCCTCGTTGCGTTCCCCCCGTGTTAGCGCCTGCCGCATGTGCACCTGTACCGCCTCGGGAATCAGGAACGGCGGCTCGGTTGGCCAGCCGAGGCGCTGCTTGGTCAGCCGAACCTCTTCAACGCCAAGCGGCGAACCGTGGGCTTCGAAACTGTCGTGTTTGTTCGGCGAACCGTAGCCGATGTGCGTGCGCACCAGGATCAGCGACGGCTTCGAGCTCTCTGAGCGTGCAGCTTGCAGTGCAGAGGCTATCGCCTCGACATCGTTGCCATCCGTCACCGCCACGGTATGCCAGCCGCAGGCTGCGAAGCGCGCGGCGCGATCTTCCGAGAACGCCATGTCGGTGCCGGCGGAGAGCGTCACGCGGTTGTCGTCGTACAGGCAGATCAGCTTGCCGAGTTTCAAGTGCCCGGCTAGCGAGGCGGCTTCGGCCACCACGCCTTCCATCAGGTCGCCGTCGCCGACGATCATATAAGTGTGGTGATCGATGACCGCGTGTCCCGGCTGGTTATAGCGTGCCGCGAGTTGCGCTTCGCCAATCGCCATGCCAACCGCGTTGCCGAAGCCCTGGCCCAGCGGCCCGGTGGTGACTTCGACGCCTGGGGTATGCCCGCGTTCCGGGTGGCCCGGTGCTTTGCTGCCCCATTGTCGAAAGGCCTTGATGTCGTCGAGCGCAAGGTCGTAGCCGCTTAGGTGCAGCAGGCTGTAAAGCAGCATCGAACCGTGACCGGCGGACAGCACAAAGCGGTCTCGGTCAGGCCAGTCCGGGTTACAGGGATTGCTTTTGAGGAACCGCGACCACAGCGCATAGGCCATCGGTGCCGCGCCCAGCGGCATGCCAGGATGGCCGCTGTTGGCTTTCTGAACGGCATCCACCGATAGGAAGCGCAAGGTATCGATGCAATGCTGGTCGAGTGCGTTCGTCATGGGAGCTCCAATGTGGTCATTCAGTTGGGCGCTTGCGTCAGCTGCCAAGTGCGCCAAGCGATCTGTTCTTCTTCCTGTGCCGGCAGTACCCGCGTCATTGCTTTGTGGATGCCCAGCACTTCCAGGCCCTTGCAGATGAAAGCGCGCGTCGACGCATTGTTCTCCCCAATACCACCCGTGAAGACCAGCAAGTCCACGCTGCCGAGAACGACCGCCATAGCGGCAATTTGCTTGCGCACGGAAGCGCAGAACATCGTGATGGCGAGGCGCGCGTCATCGCCCGAAGCGGATGTCGAAGCGGCGGCTGCGTTCAACTCACGCAAATCGCCACTGAGACCGGAAATGCCGAGCATTCCCGAGCGCTGGTCGATCAATGC
Source organism: Burkholderiales bacterium (assembly GCA_038227445.1). GTDB lineage: Bacteria > Pseudomonadota > Gammaproteobacteria > Burkholderiales > Burkholderiaceae_C > LMDS01. Next base: position 3,509 of record JBBRPV010000126.1, read on the forward strand.
TTCCAACTGAGCCGCGTTGTAACCGTGCTCGCGAACCACGTACGCCAGCACGCCGGGGTCGATGTCGCCGCAGCGTGTGCTCATGATTACGCCACCCGTCGGCGTCAACCCCATGCTGGTGTCCACCGACGCACCGTGGGCCACCGCGGTGACGCTTGCGCCGTGGCCCAGATGGGCAATCACCATGCGCGGCGGCACATCACGACCCAGTTGCCGCACGATCGATTCGCCCGACAGGCCGTGAAAACCGTAGCGTTCAATGCCAAGCGCCCGAAGCTCGCGCGGGATGGGCAGCGTGCGGGCGATGGCCGGCATGCCCGAATGGAATGTCGTGTCCAGGCACGCCACCTGCGCGATTCCGGGGAAGCGCGCTTGCGCCGCGCGTACTAGCTCTAGCGCGGGCGGCACGTGCAGGGGCGCGAACGCTGTCGCCGATTGCAGTTGCTGCATCACTGCCGCATCAATCAAGGTGTGCTGGCGGCACTGCGTTCCCCCATGAACGATGCGGTGGCCAACCGCGGCGGGCGCGGGCAGGCCCTGCGCTTCCATTCGCTGCGCGATTCGGGCGACCGCCGCCTGCGGGTCCGCAACCGCTTCTTCCGCGCCGGAGAGAAGCACGCGGCTACTGCTCGCGCCCACCATGAAAAAGCCGAACTTGAGCGACGACGAGCCCGCGTTCAAGGCCAATACAGGTCGGCCCGGGTCATCGCTCATGCTGACCACCGCCAGTCGCGCACTTCCGGCAGGTCCTCGCCGTGTTCGCTGATGTAGGCCTTGTGCTGCGCGATGCTCGCCTCGTAACGCCTGGTGGCGTCGTCAACAAGATGCGCCAGGCGTGGGACGCGGCGTATGGCATCGAGCGCCAGTTGAAAGCGGTCGATATTGTTCAGCACCACCATGTCGAACGCCGTGGTCGTTGTGCCTTCTTCCTTGTAGCCGCGCACATGCAGGTTGTCATGGTTGTGGCGTCGGTAGGTGAGGCGGTGGATCAACCCGGGGTAACCGTGGAAGGCGAATACGATGGGCTTGTCGCGTGTGAACATGGAATCGAACGCCTCGTCGTCCAGGCCGTGCGGATGCTCGGATTGGGGCTGTAGCGCCATCAGATCGACCACATTCACGACGCGGATGCGGATGTCCGGTACGTACCCCCGCAGCAGCGCGACGGCGGCCAGCGTTTCGAGCGTCGGGACGTCGCCCGCACAGGCCATCACCACGTCAGGCTCGATACCTGCGTCGTTGCCGGCCCACGACCAGATGCCCGCCCCTACTTTGCAGTGACGCGCAGCCGATTCAATGTCGAGCCACTGCAACGCCGGTGCCTTGCCGGCGATGATCAGGTTGACGTAGTTACGGCTGCGCAGGCAATGGTCGGTAATCGATAGCAGGCAGTTCGCATCCGGTGCCAGGTAGATTCGCACCACGTCGGCTTTCTTGTTCGCCACCACGTCGATGAAGCCTGGGTCCTGGTGAGAAAAGCCATTGTGGTCCTGCTGCCAGACGTGCGAGGTGAGCAGGTAGTTGAGCGACGCAATCGGCTTGCGCCAAGGGATGTGACGGCACACCTCCAGCCACTTGGCGTGCTGATTGAACATCGAGTCGATGATGTGCACGAAAGCCTCGTAGCACGAGAACAAGCCATGGCGTCCGGTGAGCAGATAGCCTTCGAGCCAGCCCTCGCACAGGTGCTCGCTCAGCACTTCCATCACCCGGCCTTCGGCCGACAGATTCACATCTACCGCGTCGATCTCGGCCATCCACGCCTTGCCCGAGACTTCGACCACCGCACCGAGCCGGTTGGAGGCGGTCTCATCTGGGCCGAAAAGACGGAAGTTGGCGCTGTCCACGTTCCTGCGCATCACTTCGGCGAGAAAGCTGCCGAGTACGCGCGTGGACTCGCCCAGCGTGCTGCCAGGCGCTGCGACCGGCACCGCAAATTCGCGAAAATCCGGCATGACTAGCGGGGATAACAATGCGCCGCCATTGGCATGTGGATTGGCTCCCATGCGCCTGTTGCCAAGGGGGGCGAGTGCCGCAAATTCTTCCCGGAAGCGGCCATTTTGGTCAAAGAGTTCCTGCGGCGCATAGCTGCGCATCCAGTCTTCGAGTTGGCGAATGTGATCTGCGTTGGTGAACTGCGTGATCGGCACTTGGTGCGCCCGCCACGTGCCTTCCACTGGCAGGCCATCGACTTCCTTGGGGCCTGTCCAACCCTTGGGCGTCTGCAACACGATCATCGGCCAGCGGGGGCGTGGTGGCGGCTTGGGCGCATGCGGCGCACGCGCTGCAGCCTGAATGGCGTGGATCTGCGCCAGGACAACATCGAGCGTTTGCGCCAGTTGCTGGTGCACTGCCATGGGGTCGTCGCCGATCACGAAGTACGGCTCGTGGCCATAGCCGCGCAGCAAGGCCGTCAGGTCTTCGCGGCCAATGCGCGCCAGCACGGTCGGGTTGGCGATCTTGAATCCGTTGAGGTGCAGGATCGGCAGCACCGCACCATCGCGCGCTGGGTTCAAGAATTTGTTCGAGTGCCAGCTTGTCGCCAGCGCGCCAGTCTCTGCTTCGCCGTCACCGATGACACAGGCCACGATCAGGCCGGGGTTGTCAAATGCCGCGCCATACGCATGCGCCAGCGAATACCCGAGCTCGCCACCTTCGTGAATCGAGCCCGGCGTTTCTGGTGCGACATGGCTCGGAATGCCGCCAGGCCACGAGAACTGTCGGAACAGCTTGCGCATGCCGTCGCGGTCGCGCGAGATGTTCGGATAAGTTTCGGTATACGTGCCCTCAAGGTACGTATTCGCCACCAGCCCTGGACCGCCGTGGCCGGGTCCAATGACGTTGATCATGTCGAGGTCGTGCTCCTGGATCAGACGATTCAGGTGCACGTACAGCAAGTTCAGGCCAGGTGTGGTGCCCCAATGCCCGAGCAGGCGCGGCTTGATGTGCGCCAGCCTCAAGGGCTCTTCGAGCAGCGGGTTTGCGTGCAGGTAGATTTGCCCCACAGAGAGGTAGTTGGCAGCGCGCCACCAAGCGTGCATCTTGCGCAGGAGGTCGGGGGTCAGAGGCGTCATGTTGATTCCTTGGGTTCGATTGCGGTATCCACGATGCGTTGTGCCTCTGCGAGCAGAAGGCGCAGGTGGGCATCGCCCTGAAAGCTTTCTGCGTAAATCTTGTAGATGTCTTCGGTGCCTGAGGGCCGCGCGGCGAACCAGCCGTTCTTGGTGCTGACCTTGATGCCACCGATCGGCGCGTTGTTGCCAGGTGCTTTGTCGATCACGCTGGTGATGGGCTCGCCCGCGAGTTCGGTCTGTTCGATCTGCTTCGGCCTCAGTTTTGCCAAGGCCTGCTTCTGCGCCTGGGTTGCTGGAGCATCGACGCGATCCGCAAAGACCTCGCCGAACTCGGTACACAGCGCGCGATATAAGACACTGGGGTCGCGCTTCGTGCAGGCAGTGATCTCGGCCGACAGCAGCGCCGCCGCGATGCCGTCCTTGTCTGTCGTCCACACACTACCGTTGCGGCGCAAGAAAGATGCCCCGGCACTCTCTTCACCGCCGAAGCCCAGGCTGCCGTCGAACAGGCCGGGCGCAAACCATTTGAAGCCCACCGGCGCTTCGAACAACTTGCGACCGAGTCGGGTCGCCACACGATCGATCATCGCGCTGCTGACCACCGTCTTGCCAACCGCCGCCGTCGCGCCCCACTGAGGTCGGTGCTGAAACAGATAATCGATGGCGACGCTGAGGTAGTGATTTGACGGTAGCAAGCCGTCGCTACGCGTGACAATGCCGTGGCGGTCGTGATCGGTATCGCAGGCGAATGCGATGTCGTAGCGGTCTTTCAGTCCGATCAACCGTTGCATCGCGTAGCGCGACGACGGGTCCATGCGAATCTTGCCGTCCCAGTCGGCCGTCATGAACGCGAATTGCGGATCGACTTCTGCGTTGACCACCGTCAGGTCGATCTGGTAGCACTCGGCAATCTGTGCCCAGTAGTGCACGCCGGCGCCACCGAGCGGGTCAACGCCCAGGTGCAGGCCAGCCCTTCGGATCACATCGAAGTCGATCACGTTGCCGAGGTCGGCGACATACGCGCCCAGATAGTCGTGCTCATGCGTCGTGGCAGCTTTGCGCGCCTGAGCCAGCGTCACGCGCTTGACATCCTTCAGGCCCCCTTCGAGCAAGGTGTTGGCGCGCTCTTGCACCCAGCCTGTGATGTCGGCATCTGCCGGGCCTCCGTGGGGCGGGTTGTATTTGAAGCCGCCGCTGTCTGGCGGGTTGTGCGAGGGTGTAATCACGATACCGTCGGCCAAGCCGCTGGTTCGGCCACGGTTGTAGATCAGGATCGCATGCGACACCGCCGGGGTGGGCGTGAACTCGCCGCCACACGCGATCATGGTCTCCACGCCATTGGCGGCCAGTACTTGCAGCGCGTCATCGAATGCCGGCTTTGAGAGTGCGTGCGTATCCACTCCGATGAAAAGTGGGCCATTGATGCCTTTGGCCTTGCGGTGCTCGCACAGGGCCTGCGTGATCGCCAGCACATGCCACGCATTGAAGCTGCCTTTGAACGAGGTGCCGCGGTGACCCGAGGTGCCGAATGCCACGCGCTGGGCCGGCTCGGTGGGGTCGGGTCGCAAGTCGGCGTATGCGGCCAGCAGGCGCGCCACGTCGACCAGGTTGGCTGTCGGTAGTGGCTTGCCGGCGAGGAGGTTGATGAGCTGACTCATATCCGTTGGGCCATCAGGGAGCTGGTTCACGCGGACCCGCCTTCTCGGCGATCCGTTGCAACAACTGCTGCCATGATTTGACGAAGGCGCCCGCGCCGTCTTGCTGGAGTTGGGCGGCCAGCGCCTGGACATCCACGCCCGCACGGGTGATCTGCTGCAACACCGCTTCGGCGTCACCCCCATCGGTTGGCATCACGCCTTGCAACTGGCCATGGTCGGCGAATGCATGCAAGGTCTTCTCGGGAATGGTGTTGATGGTGTCGGGCGCGGCCAGCGCGCTGACATACAAGGTATCGGGTGCTGCTGGGTCCTTTGTGCCGGTGCTGGCCCACAGCAAGCGCTGAGGCTTCGCACCGGCGGCGGCGAGTTTCTGCCAGCGCGTCGAGGCCAGCAGTTCGCGGTAGGCCTGGTAGGTCTGCCGGGCCACCGCGATGCCGAGCTTGTGTTGCAGTTCGGTGGGCAACTGCGGGTCGCCAGCCACGTCCCAGCGGCTGATGAACAGCGAGGCGACCGAGCCCACGCGCAGATCGAGCCCCGCCGCCATGCGCCGTTCGATGCCACGCAGATAGGCTTCGGCAGCTGCCTGGTAGTGGGCGCAGGAAAATAGCAGCGTCACATTGATGGGGATGCCGAGACAGATCGCTTGCTCGATCGCTGGCACCCCTTGCGGCGTGCCGGGAA
>JBBRPV010000127.1:0-8914 GCA_038227445.1 Burkholderiales bacterium
TGCACTGCAATTATGTTTGCTTATGCTATTGACAGAAGGGCCGAACAGGTTCAGAATACGGGTATGGGTTGATCGGTGATCGACTCCCCGCGCCGGGCGGCTTCCCGGTTCCCTTCTTGGAGATTCATCATGGTTGCTGCCGCACAGGTGCGCAAAGAGCGTGCCGCCAGACTGAACCAGGTCGCTGTCGCTGGGTACGGAGCCGCTCACGACGAAGAGAACCCCTACCTGCGTTCAAGCCCGTGCTCGATGGCGTGGAGCTTGGGCTTCTGGATGCGTGCCGCCAAGTACCCCGAGCCGTTCGATGTGCGCCAGTCGGTGGGCTACTCGATGTGGGCGAACGGTGGCCTGTTCGACGTGACCCACGAGCGCGCGCCGCGTGTCGTGCGGGCCGTTCCCGCTGCCGATCCGCAACCCCAATTCACTCTCGGATGACAACCGCGCCGGGCGGCTTCCCGGTTCCGCAATTGGAGATTGTTCACATGGCTCGCGTAAAAAAGTCGGTCTTGGTTTTGATCCCGCCAGAAGATGGTGAGGACGTGGTTCTGCCTTTGTCGAGTTTGTTCCGTGACCCGCTGAACGTGCGCAAGACGGGCGGCGTGAACGTGGACACGCTGGCCGCGTTGATCGCGGCGCATGGCCTGCTGCAGAACTTGGTCGTTCGCGTCGAACTGAAACAGAAGAAGGACACGGGGCGGCGTGGAGTGGTGGCCGGCGGCCGTCGCTTGCGCGCCCTCGAACTCTTGTGCTCGCGTGGACAACTTCCTGCGGATCATCCCGTTCGCTGCCGGCTGGTATCGCAGGAGCGCGCCCTTGCGGTGAGTCTGGCCGAGAACAGCGGGCGTGAGGCGCTGCATGGTGCCGACATGTTCGATGCCTTCGTGGCGATGGAAGAACAGGGCCGCACTGCGCAGCAGATCGCCGACGCCTGGGGCGTGTCGGTGTTGACGGTGGAGCGGCGTTTGAAGCTGGGCGCGCTCGCGCCCGCCCTGCTCGACCTGTACCGCGAGGATGGGATCGACTTGGATCAGTTGGAGGCACTCGCGCTGCTCGACGACCAGGCGCAGCAGCTTGCGGTGTGGAAGGGTCTTCCGCAGCACTACAGGAGCGCGCACGAGATTCGCCGTGCGATCACGCAAGACCAGTTGAGCATCGCGCATCCGTGGGTCGACTTCGTTGGCCTGGACACGTACATGGTCGCTGGCGGGAACGTCACGCGCGACCTGTTCTCTGACGAAGGCGATGGCGGAACCATCACGGACACCGCCCTGCTCCGCCAGCTTGCGCTCGATACACTCAAAACGCAGGCGGATGCGCTGACGGGTGGCGAGTGCGCTTGGGTCGATGTGCGCCTCGAATGCCAGCCGCATGCCCTTACCGGCCATCATGGCGAGTTCCAGCGATGCCGCCTCATGCTGCGCGAGCCGTCAGTGCTGGAAGCGCGCAAGGCCAAAGCCTACGAGCGCTTGCTGGGTTGGATGCAGAACCGCATGGATGCCATCGAGGCGGGCGAAGCCGAGGACATCGACGGTCTGGAAGATGCGCACTACAACCGCGACCAGGAGGCGGATGAATTGCGCGAGTCGATGATGGTTCCTTCACCCGACGATGCGACGCTGGCCGGTGCGGTGGTCTACCTCGATCGCAGTGGGGCACCATGCGTGCTTTCGGGGTTGATTCGACCGGCAGATCGGATGCCGGTCGGCACCGATGCCGATGACGCTGGCACGGGTCGTGTGGTCGGGGTGACTCGCACGGCCGAAACGCAACGCAGCGAGTACGCAGAGCGCTTGATGCGCCAACTGACGACGCATCGCACGGCCGCGCTGCAGGCGTGCCTCATCGAATCGCCCGCGGTCGCGCTTCGTGTGCTGGCGTACCAGATGGCTGCGCTGATTTTTCTGTCGCACGGCTTCTACATGGCCGGGGATCAGCCGGTCGAGGTTCGCTTGACGGTTACGGACTTGGGCAAGGACGCCCCCGACTACGCAGAGTCGCCGGCAGGCGCGCAGATTGCTCGCTCGCACGACGAATGGGCCGACCGTCTGCCTGGCGAGGCGGCTGCGCTGCTGGCTTGGTTGCTCGCGGCCGACGACGCGACGGTGAGTGCTTTGCTGGCCTACTGCACGGCGCGGACGTTCAACACGATCCAAGGGAAGGCACGCGCAACCCCAGCGGCCGATGCGGTCGCCGCAGCCGTGGCGTTGGACATGGCCGACTGGTGGGTGCCGACCCGAGCATCCTTTTTGTCGGCGGTGCCGAAGAGCAAGATCATCGAAGCGGTGACGCAGGCTTGCACGGCGAGCGTGGCGCAGCCGATGGCGGCGATGAAGAAGGATGAGCTTGCCGCAGCAGCAGAGCGGGTCTTGGACGGGTCACGCTGGCTTCCCTCGCCGTTGCGGATCGCGGCGTGACGTGATCGAACACCCGGCCACGGTTTGAATCGTGGCCGGCAGCGACTGGCCTGACTTCGAGTGAGTACCTTAAATGAGAACAGAGTTCGCAACGGACAGGCCTCGATCGACGGGGCGCGCGCGTGGTGAAGCGGTTTGGGATCACCTGGGGATGGACGTCAGAAGATCGTTGTTGGAAACTTCGGTCAAGGAGACACCGATGCCAACCATGCCGCCAGAGATTTCCTCGGAAGCCATTGCCGCCCGCGCGAAAGGCGTTCACGACACCGACTCGATTTGGGCATTGGAGGGGTTTACCAAAACGCCGACGATCCGCGAGCTGGACGCAGCCTACGTTGCGGGCCGCATCACGGCCACGCAGAAGTTGGCGGTCGTGCAACTGGACGCACGCCTGATCGGCGCGCGATCTGTGTTGGCAGCACTGCCAGAAAATGACCCGCGCCGCGCGGTCATCAGTGAGCGCTTGGTGGAACAGACGGAAGAATTGCGGCACTTGGCGCAAGGCATCAGCTCTGCCCTTGTGCGAGCCCTCGGCTTGTTGTGAGTCATCCGTACCAGGACGAGTCCGGCACGAATCGGAACCTGCTGGGGATCACTGATCGGCAGCAACTTCAAAAGGTCGAGTACCAGCTGACCAACGCCCGACGATCAGAACTCGTCGAGACGCCGATTCAGGGTGCCTACGACATGGAGCACCTGAAAGCCATCCATCGGCACCTGTTCCAGGATGTCTACGGCTGGGCCGGCAAAGAACGCACCGTGAACTTCAGCAAGATGGTCGAGTCGCGGCCCGGGTGGAAGGCCGTGTTTGCCCGAACCGACGAGATCGGCACCATCGTCGATCAGGTGGCGCAGGAGATTGCGGCTCGCAACAATTTCAAAGGGCTCGACAAGCCTGCGTTTGTGGAAGCGATGTCGGACGTGTACGTCCGCCTCAATCGTGCTCACCCCTTCCCGGAAGGGAACGGGCGTTCGACGCAAACTCTGATGGTGCAGCTTGCCAAAGAGGCGGGGCACGAACTGGACTTCGGTCGCGTGCATAAGGACGAGTGGAACCGGGCGGCTGCTCTTGCCGTGGGCTTGACGCACCGAATGGAGCCGGGCATGAAGTCGCCACCGGACATGCAGCCGATTCGGCAGGTGTTCGACAAGATCACCGACCCCGCGCGCGAGCAAGACCGAGTGCCAGACCGCACCCGGGATCGTGGGCCTGAGCGCTAATGCGAGGCGACGGTTCATCGGCTAGTTGTTTGTTTGCTTATGCCATTGACAACGGCGCATGAACTGAATAAAGTAGGTCCCAGCACGTAGCAAACTCGTGCATCCGGGTCAGGCGGCTTCCTGGCGGCTTTCGCAGCGAAAGGCTCAAGCTCTATGAACCACACTCCCCTGCTACGCCCGACGTTTGGGGCGTCTGCACAGCCGGTCCAGCCGCATGGACTCTGAATCCATCACCATCAAGGAAGTGCAGGCAGCACTCACGGCGTGTCTGGCAGCGCATCCCCCTGTGGATCAGAAACTGCACCGCGAAGCAAGCCGACTCGCCGACCTGTATGGCGTGATGGTGTTCGAGCATCAGGCCAGCGCCATGCTGGCCAGCTTGGAGCCCGACTTGCACGACCTGTTGAACAAGTGGCGCGGCTCGCCTTCGGTGCCGACGCCCAAATCGGAGGGCTGACTCATGGGCAAAACGATTGCCATCGCGAATCAGAAAGGTGGGGTCGGCAAGTCCGTGATTGCCGTCAACCTCGCCGAGTACGCGCATGCACAAGGAGGCCGCGTGCTGGTGGTGGACCTGGACGGACAGGGCAACACCACGCGCTTCTTTCAGGAAGACCGCGCGCGGGATGGGCAAGGCACCTCGCTGCTGTTCCATGACGGGGCCAGCCCGGCACTGGTGAAGGTGCGTGATCGCCTCTGGCTGCTGCCAGCCGACAAAGCGCTGGGCGACGTGGACGCGCAGTTTGAGTCGGACGATGCGGTCGTGCGTCGCCCCCGGGCGCACCTGGCGCGCTGGGCCAAGGATTTCGACCTGGTGGTGATCGACACGGTGCCGGCTCGCAGCCGCCGCCTGATCGGTGCATTGGTGGCCGCCGATGTGGTCGTGACACCCATCGGGCTCGACAAAGGTAGCTTCGACGGCCTGTTCGACTTGATGGAGGACATCGACGGGGTTCGCAAGAACCTTCACTCCGGGTTGCACCACGCAGCCATCCTGGTCAACAAGTTCCGGCGCGTGAACGCACATCAGCGGCGCAACCTGGAAGACCTGCGTTCGGCTTTCGGGGATCGCGTGCTGCCGACCGAGCTGGACGATCGCAGCCCTGTGGGCGCGGCGTTCGACGCCGGCGTGACGGTATGGCACCGACCCAATGGCGACAGCGCCAAAAAGGCGGCACTGGAATTTCGGACGGCACTCGGTGCCATCTTGCAAAGGGCTCACGCATGAACAAGTCACTCATCCCCGTCAAGCGCATCGGCGCGTTGCTCGAAGGCACCAGCGGCAAAGTGCTGCGCAAGATCGCGCTCGACCTGATCGACGAAGACCCCGAGCAGCCGCGCAAGGAATTCTCCGAGGCGTCGATTCGGGAAATGGGCGAAACGCTGACCACGACGGGCCAACTTCAACCCATCGAAGTGATCGAGCAGCCTTCGGGCCGGTTCACGCTGGTCTATGGCGCACGGCGGGTTCGCGGTGGTCGGTACAAAGGCATCGCATCGCTCGACGCCATCGTCTACCCGGTGGGCATGACGCGAGAGCAGGTTCAGATTCGGCAACTGATCGAGAATCTGCAACGCGAAGACATGAGCGCCCGCGACACGGCCGACGCGATCGCGCGCGCCGTCAAGCAGCACGGCAGCGCTGCGGCCGTGGGCCGCTTGATCGGCAAAAGCGAGGGTCAGGTCAGCAAGTACATGAGCTTGCTCGCCCTGCCCCCCGTGGCGGCCGAGCTGGCGACCACATCGCGGGACGTGGAAGCGTTGACGACGCTCGCCAAGATCGAGCGCAGCTCGCCCGAGGCGGCGCAAACGATCCTGGCCGAGGCCAAAGCCACCGGGAAGGTGTCCCGCAGCCGTGTGCGCGAGGTGGCCAAGGCGGTGAACGAAAAGTTGAAGCAGAAGGCCAGCACGAAGGGGCTGTTCGAGGGTGGGCGCAGCGCGGTGAAGGCCGCTGCATCGTCCAACAAGGCGGCGCCCGCTTCGCTGGCCAGCCCAACGAAACTGCGCGGCGACGAGACGTTGCAGGTCAGCGTTCGTGTTCAAGAGGGCCACCGGGACGCCAAACGCTTCGCCAGAGCCAAGGAAGAGCACGGAGCGGCTCGGTTGTTTCTCGGGGGCTACTCCCGCGAGGGTGCCCGCTGCTGGGTGCAGTTCGGTGCGACCGCGCGCAGCAAGAAAACCGACCAAGAGCCGCGCCTGCAGGAGTTCGCCAATGGGGCCATCCTGATCGCCGGTGTCGGCCGTGCAGAGGAGGACGCCCAATGACCTACGCACTCGACCTCGAAGGGCTCGACGCGACCATTGCCGCGGTGCCGGTTCAGCCCAAGCACGCTGGTTTGATCGAGGCGTTGCGCCGCGTTCCTGCGCTAGCGCGTGCCCGGCTGCTCACAAACAGAGGCGACGCCCGGTTGTCGCGGCGCAAGGTTCTCTCGGCGGCCGGCGAGTTGATCCACGACGACCACGAGGCCTGGTTGACGCTGGAATGTGCGAGTGACGGGGGCAATCCGTCCGCGACCATGCAACGCCTGCGCGGCCTCAACCATCGCTTGACCGAATGCGCGATCGACACGCTGTATGTGGTTCACGACCGCGGCGGTGTGCGCCACGATGACTTCGTGCAGCTGGAAGTGAACGCGGAGGACGAAACCGTCGAACGCCGGTTGTTCTCGTCCGAAGCCTCGTCCTGGCGCGAAGCCCCGCGTCATCTGCACGATTTGATTCAAGAGGCCGAGGACGGTGAGCGATTCGACGGGGCCGCGCGGGAGCGATACCGCCCGATGGGCTACAGATTGCGCCGCTGCATCGACGCTGGCGCGTTTCTCAGAGAGGCAGCAATGCTCGAGACTGCCAAGCGCAACCTCAACCGACGCGAGCGCCTGGTGCTGACCAAGGATGACGGAAGCGAGCGCGTGGCGACTGTCGGCGAGCTCGACCCGGACGTGCGGCAGTACGCCTGGCCGGGACAAAGGCTGATCGACGACTGGACGCTTTCCAGTGCGGGACGCGCGGGCCATCGCTTCTGCGACCACTGGGCGCTGCAAACCTCGGACTACACATCACCCGAAGGCGAACGCAGCATGTCCGTCGTCCCCTTGTGGACACATACCCGGAAGATGGCGGCGATCGAGCGTGCGCCGAAAAGCGCCTACGAACTGTTCGGCAAACTCGAAGCGATTGATCGCAGGGTTGGTGTGCCCTTCGGGTGGTACTTCTACATGTTGCACGGCAATCTGATCAGCTCGTGGGCGGGTGAGCGGGTGCTAGAGGCCGCGGAGGCCGGCAAGCTCGTTCTACCCGAACACGACTATCAGGTTCTGAAACGCTGGAGCGAGTGGAGCTATGGTTTTTGAAGCGTTGAACGGGCGCGTGCGGCCGGCCAGGCGAGCCGCGCAACGACGTGCGCTCGCGCGTCATCCGCTCGCCAGCTCGGGACTCGGTGTGCGAGCAAGCCGGCACCGGTGCGTGCCCGTCCTGAAACTCTGACGAGGGGGTTCTATGCCCAGGAAACAATTGAAGCGAGTGAAAGGGCCTGACGAGTGGACGCAGGAGCAGTTCGACAGCGTGGTCGAGAACTTCCCCGAATTTGGTTTCGAGGTTCGCGAAGCGCTGCGCTCTGTCATGGTGCTCGGCAAGTCGCAGAGTGAAGTCGCACGCGCGCTCGAATTGACCCGTCAGCGCGTCAATCAGATGGTCAATGCGCTGCGCACCCGTCACCGGCCGGTGGGCTGGGTGACGGCGGCCGTCACGGTTCCTCCCGACCTCATGAAGCACATTCGCCAGTTGGAACGCCAGGCTCGTGAGCAGTTCGAACGACAGAGGCCACGGCTGTGACGCCGCCGAGGTACGCGGCATGACGGCCACCGGGAACGGCAAGAAGTCAAAGCAGCCCCTCACGGCCGGCTCGGCACTGGTGCCCCAGGGAACGGCGATAGAGGCGGCCTCTCACAACGCCTACCTGCGCGCGCGCGGCATCGACCCGCGCGGGCCGCTGCAGCTCGACATCTGGCCTGACACGGTTCGCGAGATTCCGAACGACTACGCCCGCTCGGCCTTGTTCACGGTGCGAAACAAGAAGGAACCGCGAGCCTCGATGCAAGGCGCGATCGTGTTCCACGTCGAAAAAGCCGTGAAGATCACCTACACCGGCATGGAGCTTCGCGCGGACGATGACGAGCTGGTGTGGCAGCAGATCCTCGACTACGCAAAGCGCTCCCCGCTGGGCGAGCCGATCGAGTTCAACTTGCATCAGTTGTGCCAGGACTTGGGTTGGTCCGTCAATCGGACCTACTACAACCGATTGCGCGCCTGCATCACCCGGCTCAAAGCGAATGAGGTTCGCGTCGAGAACCAACGCCTCGGCCGCGGTGTCGCGATGTCTCTGATCCGAGAGTACGAGTTCGAGGGCGGCGGCGAACAAGGCACGAAGTACCGAGTGTGGATTCACCCGAATCTGATCATGCTCTTTGCCGGGAAGAATTCGACGCGCATCGAGTGGGCCAAGTATCGCGAGGTCAGCCCGATTGCACGCCGCCTCTACGACTATTGGGCGAGCCACAAACAGCCCTTCCCGCTGCGCTTGGACACGTTCTACAAGATGTGCGCGTCGACGTGCAGCACGCCGCGCAAGTGGAAGCAGATGGTCAAGGCTGCATGCGTAGAACTGGCGAAGGCCGGGATGGTTGGCAAAGCCTGGGTGGATGAGGAATCCGTCTTCTGCGAACGATGACAGACGACGCCCGGTGGGGCGTACCTCAAGTGTCAAACAAGCACCTGCAAGGTGAGCGAGCCACGCGGCCATCGCGGGATGGGGCTTGACACTTGAGGTACGCCAGAGGCCTGCGGAGCGGGTTGGTTTGACACTTGGGGTACGCGGTGTACCTCAAGTGTCAGGTCGCACGGCACCCGCTGTGGATAAGTCCCCTCGAAAACGCCCGCGTGAGGCCGGTACACAGTGCCGAAGCCTCGAAACTTGATACTTGAGGTACGCCAACCCCGCGTTTCCTGACAGATGGGGTGCAGGGTTTGACACTTGAGGTACGCGATCACCTAACACTTGAGGTTCGAAGACCTGACACTTGAGGTGCAGATGCTTGACACTTGAGGTACGCACTGCTGAGAAATCATCAGGCAGAACAACGAGTTGGACGAAGCCGCTACGCGGAGCAAGCCCATCACCAGTCTCGTATGGTGCCCATACACGCGCTCGATTCTGAGGCGTGAGTCAGTGCAACCCAGCGAGGAGTTTTCAACATGGCGAACTTTCCGGAGCATTTTGAGCA
>JBBRPV010000128.1:0-8831 GCA_038227445.1 Burkholderiales bacterium
CGGAGTTGTAGCGGATCTCGGTCTTGCTCGGGTCGAGCACCAGGCTGGCCTGGGCGTAGTAGGTATGCGCGTTGGCCTCGATCTGCTCGCGCGTGAGCGGCGGGCGGGTGGTGTTGCGGCCGGAGGGGTCGCCGATCATCGAAGTGAAGTCGCCGACCAGAAAGATCACCGTGTGGCCGAGGTCCTGCAACTGGCGCATCTTGTTCAGCACCACGGTATGGCCGAGGTGCAGATCGGGCGCGGTCGGGTCGAGGCCGAGCTTGACGCGCAATGGCACGCCGGTTGCTTCAGAGCGTGCCAGCTTGGCCAGCCATTCGGCTTCAGGCAACAACTCGTCGCAGCCGCGCTTTGAAACGCCCATCGCATGCAGCACGCGGTCGGTGACAGGGTGCGAGGGGGGTTTGTAAAGGGAAACTGGAGGCAGGGACATACTGGGCTTTTCCTGAGAGAGGCGCGAAGCGGGGTCGTTATACTGCGCGGCGACTTGTCCTACAGGCGCCCGGCATGTCGAGGCAGGCCGGCAAAATTTCAAGCCTCGGGTGCTCCGAATTCTAAGGGGCGCTATGCGGCACAGGGTCACAGACAGAGGAGCGAGGCCACGTACCCGCTCTCGCAAAGTGGGCGGCCACGCCCCGAATCGAATTGAACGCAACTGAATCCATTGATCGTGCCGCAGCTTCGGCTGGCCTGCGTGTCAGGCAATTCGTCACGGCGCACCCCCGCAGCCTGACGAGCGCCGTGATGCTGGCGCTGGCAGGCTTCGCCGCCACCGCGTTCGGCATCGCACCGCTGGTGCCTGACGCGTCGAACATGCCGAAACGGCTGATCACGGAAATCGTCACGCCAGTCGGTATCCAGGCGCAACTTGACGCGCTCGCCGAGCATGAACTGCAGCTGTACCGCACCGACCTGACGCGTTCCAGCGACACCGCCGACAGCCTGCTGAAGCGGCTCAACGTCGACGACGCGGAGGCTGCCCTGTTCCTGCGCACCGACCCTACCGCGCGCAAGGTGCTCGAAGGCCGAAGCGGCAAGATGGTGCGGGTGCAGACCGACGAGTCGAGCGCCATGACCGAACTGGTGGTGCGCTATGCTGCCACCGACCCGGAGCAACTGGCTACGCACTTCACCCGGCTGCGCGTGACACGCATCGCAGGCAAGCTGCTCGCCACCTTGGAAACCGCGCCGCTGGCGTCGCAGGTGCGCATGGGCAGCGGCACGATCCGCTCATCGCTGTTCGCCGCCACTGACGACGCCCGCATCCCCGACAACGTGGCCACCCAACTGGCCGAGGTGTTCGCGACCGATCTCGACTTCCATCGCCAATTGCGCAAGGGTGACACCTTCTCTGTGATCTACGAAGCGCTGACAGCCGACGGCGAGCCCATTACCTGGGGTTCGGCCGCAGGCAGAGTTTTGGCCGCCGACTTCGTCAACGATGGCCACCCCTACTCGGCGGTCTGGTTCAAGGGCGTTCAGGGCAAGGGCGCGTACTACAGCTTCGACGGCCAGAGCAAGAAGCGCTCTTTCCTCGCCAGCCCGGTGGAATTCTCACGCGTGACCTCGGGCTTCGCGATGCGCCTGCACCCGATCCTGAACAGCTGGAAGCAGCACAAGGGCGTGGACTACGGCGCGCCCAGCGGCACGCCGGTGCGCGCCGTGGGCGACGGCGTGGTCGAGTTCGCCGGGCAGCAGAACGGCTATGGCAATGTGCTAGAAATCAAGCACAGCAATCAGCGCTCCACCTTGTACGCCCACCTGAGCCGCATCGACGTTCGCAAAGGCCAGCACGTCGAACAGGGCCAACGCGTCGGCGCGGTCGGCTCAACCGGATGGGCGACCGGGCCGCATCTGCACTTCGAAGTCAAGGTGAACGGTGCCCAGCAAGACCCGATGCTGCTTGCCAGAGCGTCTGAAACGGTTCCGCTGAGCGCCACCGCCCGCGTGGAGTTTGCCCAGCTGGCGCGCAGCGTGAAGGGCCAGCTGGAGGTTGCCGATAGCGTAGCGCGGGCAGGCGCCTTCGCAGAGTGACGATCCCGATTCGCAAGGGGATGAAGGGGCCGACACCGTCGGCCCCTTGCGTTTGTGACGCTGCTTGCGCTGTCACCTTTGGCACATGACCGATCTCTACATCGGCCTGATGTCGGGCACCTCGCTCGACGGCGTGGACGGCGTGCTGCTGGACCTGGCACCCGGCAACGCGCAGACGCTATCAGTGCGAGCGCATGAACATCGCCCGCTGGCCCCTGAGCTGGCCGCCGAGTTGCTTGCGCTCAATGCCCCAGGCGACAACGAACTGCACCGCGCTGCGCTGGCTGGCAACGCCTTGACGCGGGTGTATGCACAAGTCGTGCACGCGCTGTTGGCCACCGCTGGCACGAAGGCGGGCCAGGTGCTGGCCATCGGCGCACATGGTCAGACGGTGCGCCACCGGCCCGGCGAATTCGATGGCACGGGTTACACGATGCAACTGGGCAACCCGGCGCTGCTGGCTGAACTGACCGGCATTGATGTGGTGGCCGACCTGCGCAGCCGGGACGTGGCCGCTGGCGGCCAGGGCGCACCGCTGGTGCCGGCGTTTCACCGCGCGGTGTTCGGGCGCGAGGGCGAGTCGGTCGGTGTGCTCAACATCGGTGGCATGGCCAACGTCACGGCCTTGCACGCAGACGGCAGCACGAGCGGTTTCGATTCCGGCCCGGGAAACGCTCTGATGGACCACTGGTGCTGTGAAAACACCGGCCAGGCCTTCGATGCCGGTGGCGCCTGGGCGGCATCAGGCACGGTCATCGAACCGCTGTTGGCCGCGATGCTCGGTGAGCCCTTTTTCGGCTTGTCCCCGCCGAAGAGTACCGGCCGTGACTTGTTTCATCCTGCCTGGCTGAGCCGGCACCTGCAAGCCCATGGTGCTGTGCTGCGCCCGCAAGATGTTCAAACCACGTTGGCAGAGCTGACAGCCAGAAGCTGTGCTGCGGCGGTGTTGCAGCATGCGTGCGCTGCACTGGAGTTGCTGGTGTGCGGCGGCGGGGCGTTGAACCAATTTCTGATGGCACGCCTGAAGGCACACCTGCCCCTGATGAACGTAGTGCCCACCGACGCGCGAGGTTTGCCGGCGATGCAGGTCGAAGCCAGTGCCTTTGCGTGGCTGGCACGCGCCTTTTGCCGGCATGAATGCGCGAACCTCAGCGCCGTGACCGGAGCGGCCGGGCCTCGGCGGCTCGGCGCGCTCTATCCGGCCTGAACGTACCGGACGCTCACCGACGGAACAATCGTTTCACGATTGAAAAAGCCGCCCTGGGGGCGGCTTCATGTGGAGCTGGGAAACTCAGGCCGAGAAGCTCGACCCGCAGCCGCAGGTGGTTGTAGCGTTCGGGTTCTTGATCACGAACTGGGCACCTTGCAAATCGTCCTTGTAGTCGATCTCGGCGCCGGCCAGGTACTGCAGGCTCATCGCATCGATCAGCAAGGTGACACCGTTCTTGTTCATCTGTGTGTCGTCGTCGTTCACGATCTCGTCGAACGTGAAACCGTACTGGAAGCCGGAGCAGCCACCACCTTGCACGAACACCCGCAGCTTCAATTCCGGGTTGCCCTCTTCGTCGACCAATTCCTTCACCTTGTTCGCAGCACTGTCGGTGAAGACCAACGGCACCGGCGGTTCGGCATCGAGTTGGGTGAGGTCCTGGATATTTTCGGCCACTGCGCTCATGTAGAACTCCTGCGGCAACATGCCAACCTTCACATTATCAGGTATTCGCGCCAACCCGCTCGCGGCGGGGTCTTTGGCCCGAAACTGCTTGCTTCGACTTCGCGCCCGTGCCCGGCGCCCAACACAAAGGCCACCCGAAGGTGGCCTCGCAAAGCAGTCGATCTCTTGAAGTGGATCAGCGCTTGCTGAACTGCTTGCGACGGCGAGCGCCGTGGAAACCGACTTTCTTGCGTTCCACTTCGCGCGCGTCACGCGTCACGAAGCCAGCGTGCTTGAGCGGCGGCTTGAGCGTTTCGTCGTAGTCGATCAGGGCGCGGGTGATACCGTGGCGCACGGCACCGGCCTGGCCCGACTCACCGCCACCGCGCACGGTGACTTTGACGTCGAAGGCAGCGTCGTTCGCGGTCAGCACCAACGGTTGACGCACGACCATGATCGAGGTCTGACGGCCGAAATACTCGTTCACGGCCTTGCCGTTGACGATGATCTGGCCGGTGCCCTTCTTGATGAAAACGCGCGCCACCGAAGACTTGCGGCGGCCGGTTCCGTAGTTCCAAAGTCCGATCATTGCCGCTCCTTAGAGTTCGAGCACTTTGGGCTGCTGAGCGGTGTGCGGGTGCGAGGCACCTGCATACACCTTCAGCTTCTTCACCATCGCGTAGCCCAGTGGACCCTTCGGGAGCATGCCTTTGACGGCCTTCTCGATGGCGCGGCCGGGGTGTTTGGCCTGCATGTCTTTGAACTTCGTGGCGTGAATACCGCCGGGGTAACCCGAGTGGCGGTAGTACACCTTGTCGTTTGCCTTGTTTCCGGTGACCCGGATCTTTTCGGCGTTGACGATGATGATGAAGTCACCGGTGTCGACGTGGGGCGTGTAGATAGGTTTGTGTTTGCCGCGCAAGCGGAGGGCGACTTCACTGGCCACCCTTCCGAGAACCTTATCGGTCGCGTCAATCACGAACCACTCATGCACCACTTCGGCCGGCTTGGCGCTGAAGGTTTTCATGGGAGTTAAGCGAGTTGGTTTGTCAGCCCCCCAACCTTCGCAATGCGCTGGCTGGTTCGTTTCGCGCTCGGTCCGCTTCGAAATTCGGCGGGCTCTCACGCTGATCGCCGACCCGCATGACGGGAGGCGCTTTCTCCAGGGGCAAATTTTAGAGAAGCCTGCAAGCATATCACGAAGACAGCTCCGAGTCGGTGGTGCACCGCAGCAATCTTGAGTGCACTCCCCAATCAGATCTCGTAGACTGGTGTTAACCCTAAACGGAAGGACACCGCCATGAGCGTTCCTGACCCAGCCAACACCGCCTTGCCTGAAACCGCAATCCCACCGTCAGCCGCACCGCTTGCCCCGAAGGCTGCGGCGACTTGGACCTGGGTTCCGATCCGCTCGCTCGCGCCTCGCCACCGTGAACGCATCACATCGCATCTGGTTGCTTTACAGGAGAGTGACCGCTATCTTCGGTTCGGTTACCCGGCGACCGACGCGCAAATCTCGAAGTACGTGGACATGCTGGACTTCGAGCACGACGAGGTGTTCGGAATTTTCAGCCGCCGGCTCGAACTGATAGCCATGGCTCACCTCGCGCACCCCGTGGCAGCACCCGCTGATGGCCGCCCGACAATGTCCGAATTCGGCGTCTCGGTGTTGCCACATGCCCGCAATCGACGATTCGGCAAGCGCCTGTTCGAACATGCCGTTTTGCATGCCCGCAACCGGGGCGTAGAGACCCTGTTCATCCACGCCTTGAGCGAGAACCGGGCCATGCTCAAGATCGCCCGCAACGCCGGTGCAACCGTCGAACGCGACGGCTCCGAATCAGAGGCTTGGCTCAAGCTGCCGCCTGATACGCTTGCCTCGCACGTCGGCGAATTGATGGAGCATCAAGCGGCCGAACTGGACTACCGATTCAAGCTGCACGCACGGCAGGTCAGCACCATTCTGGATGTGGTGGCCGAAGTCAAAACCTCGCTGGCCAAGGCAACGCACGTCGCAAGCGAATAGGCTTCGTGGCTGGTGTGCGGGCGGCCCGCCCTTGATGGTGACCACCTAAACACTGCCGGCCGAGTCCGCTGGAGTGGATCAGGCCTCCGCAGCACACCATGCGAGGCCTCGCCGAGCGCCTGCCGGTGAGCATCGACGCTCACACCGACATTGGGGGCCGGTGCGATTCCGCTACAGTCGGGAATTGGCCCGAGTCGTTGCGATGCGGTCTCGGCTTTCTGTTCTGGATCGCAGCGTTCGACATGCAAACTCTTCCCTGGATCGTCGCACTCGTTGCCTTCGCCTTGCTGGCGATCGGCCTGGGTGGCTGGGCGTTGATGCGCAAACCGAAAAAAGTCGTCAGCTTGCCCACTGAGTGGGCCTTGGCTGCGCGGCCCGTATTTTCCAGCGACGAACGCCGCGTTTACCGCTTGCTGCGCGAAGCGCTGCCCCATCACATCGTGTTGTCGAAGCTGCCGCTGGTGCGGTTTTGCCAGCCCACCGACCCGAATGAGGTGCGCTACTGGTTTGACCTGCTCGGCGCCAGCCACGTGACCTTCGCCGTGTGCAGCGCAAATGGCCGCGTGCTCGCCGCCATCGATCTCGACACCGACCGTGGTAATTCGCGTCGCCTGGCTCAGATCAAGCAGTCGGTTCTGAGCGCCTGCCGCGTGCGCTACCTGCGGTGCCCGGTCGACCACATGCCCACGGTCGGTGAGATCCAGCTGTTGGTGCCTAGTGCCGCTGCCCCTGCGCGCGGCCCGCAGCCGGCGCCCGCGCGGCCCGTGAACCTGCATCAGGCACGTGACACGCTGGCGAGCACCGTCGCCACGCGCCGTGCAGCGCGAACCGCGCTGTGGCAAGACTCCACCGTGTTCCAGGATTCCTTCTTCGCGCCAGACGCTCGCATGGACAGCTTCGGCAGCAGCGAATTCGGCTCGCTGGGTCATGCGACTCCGGCGTCACGCAGCCCACCACGCGCGCCGGCTGCCTTCGCCCCGCGCCGAAGCACGCAGGATGCACCGTTGATCACAGAGGACGATGAACCGGGCGGTGGTGTCGTGATCGATCCGCCCCGGTATTCCGGCGCGTCCAGCCACTGAGGCCTGCGCGCGATGCGCGCGTACGATGCGGTCATGACATCACAGGCCGCCGACACGCCCTATGCCGGGCTCAGCCCGGACACCGTTCTTGACGCGCTCGATGCGGTGGGCCTGCGCGGTGACGGCCGGCTGATTCAGCTCAACTCCTACGAGAACCGCGTGTTCCAGGTCTTTCTGGAAGACGGCCGCGTCGTGGTCGCCAAGTTCTATCGGCCTGGCCGCTGGACCGACGCTCAAATCCTCGAAGAACACGGCTTCGGCGCCGAGCTCGCGGCGCAGGAAATTCCAGTCGCGGCAGCCTGGCCGCTGGTGATCGACACCGGATCGCGCCAAGCGGATTCGGTCGAACTCATCGGCGCCACGCTGGGCCGCTTCGACTCGCCGCTCGGCGCTTATCGGTTCGCTATCACGCAGCGCCTGGCCGGTCGCGCGCCCGAACTCGAAGAAGCCGGCACGCTCGAATGGATCGGTCGCTTCATCGGCCGCATGCACGCGGTAGGCGCCACGTCCACGTTCCAACACCGTCTGACCATGGACGTCCCGACCTTCGGAACCGACAACCGCGACTGGCTGCTGGCACAGGACCTGATCCCGCCCGACGCGCTGCCAGGCTGGCGAGACATCACACAAACCGCGCTGGCTGCGGTGCAAGCTGCATTCGACCAGGGCGCTCCGCCGCGCCAGTTGCGTCTGCACGGAGACTGCCACCCGGGCAACGTGCTCTGGGCCGCCGACGGCCCGCACTTCGTCGACCTCGACGACGCCGTCACCGGGCCTGCGGTTCAAGACCTGTGGATGCTGCTGTCGGGCGACCGCGCCACCATGACCCGCCAACTCGCGGCCGTGCTCGACGGCTACGAGGCCTTCATGGACTTCGACTGGCGCGAACTGCGACTGGTGGAACCTTTGCGCACCTTGCGCATGATCCACCACAGCGCCTGGATCGCGAGACGCTGGAACGACCCGGCCTTCCCGGTCGCTTTCCCGTGGTTCGAGAGCCCGTCGTACTGGGCCGAACAGACGACGCGGCTGCGCCAGCAGGTCGAGGCCATGGCCGAGCCACCGCTCGGTGGCATGGCCTGACCTGTTGCGTCGTCAGCCGTTCAGCGATCAGCCTCCGACCCCTTCAGCCCAGATTCAACCCACCAGCAGCGCGTTGACGCGCTTCACATAGGCCGTCGGGTCTTCGAGCTGCCCGCCTTCTGCGAGCAGCGCCTGGTCGAACAGTATGTGCGCCAGATCGTCGAAGTGCGGGCTTGTTTCCAGTTGCCTGACGAGCGCGTGCTCGGCATTCACTTCCAGCGTCGGCAATGACTTCGGCGCCGTCTGCCCGGCCTGCTTCAGCATGCGTGCGAGGTGCGCGCTCATGTCGCCTTCCTCCACCACCAGGCAAGCCGGTGAGTCCACCAGCCGGGTCGTGATGCGCACGTCTTTCGCACGGTCCTTCAGCGCTTCCTTGAGGCGATCCAGCACTGGCTTGAAGGCCGTCGCGGCTTCCTCGGCCTGCTTCTTCTCGGCCTCGTCCTGCAGGCCGCCCAGATCGACGGCGCCCTTCGCCACGCTTTGCAGCGGCTTGCCGTCGAATTCATAGAGGTGGCTCAACAGCCATTCGTCGACCCGATCGATCAGCAGCAGCACTTCGATGCCCTTCTTGCGGAAGATCTCGATCTGCGGACTGTTCTTGGCAGCGGCCAGACTGTCGGCGGTGATGTAGTAGACGGCCTCTTGGCCTTCTTTCATGCGCGCCACGTACTCGGTCAGCGACACGCCTTCATCGGCGTTCGTGGTGGCGAAGCGCAGAAGCTTGGTCAGGCGGTCATGGTTCGCGTGGTCCTCGCCCACACCTTCCTTCAGCACCGTGCCAAAGTCGGACCAGAACGCGGCGTAACGCGCGCGCTCGGCGGCGTCTTCGTTGTCGGCCAGCCCTTCCAGCATCGACAGCACACGCTTCGTCGAACCTTCGCGAATCGCCTTCACATCACGGCTTTCCTGCAGCAGTTCGCGCGACACGTTCAGCGGCAGGTCGGCGCTGTCGATC
>JBBRPV010000129.1:0-8737 GCA_038227445.1 Burkholderiales bacterium
GCCCACCCTCGACCAGCCGCACCGCTTCCTGCCTAAACTCCAACGTGTAGCGCGCCCGCACTGCTTTCTTCATTGCCGTTCTCCTTGCTTGCATTGAATCACCTCAGCAAGGGGTACGTTTTTCGGGGGCAAGGTCAGACGTCGCAAGGCAGCAACTGGCGTTGGTGAGCAACATGATTTCGCGCAATGCCGCGTCGCAGCAGGAGCTGCTTGAGGCCCGCGCCCGACTTGAGCGCTTGACGACGCAACAGCGCGACACCGAATCGTCTTTGCCTCGGTTGAACTCCGCCGTGCAGGAATTGCAGGCACGCCTCGCCGAGGCCACGGCGCAGTTTCGCAGCGAGGCGCGTACCGCGCTGTCTGAGGCTTCGGTCGAGTTGAAGCGCCTGCAAGAAGACATGAAGACCGATGACGACCGCGTGCAGCGCACCGTCGTAAAAGCAACGGTCGCAGGCACCGTCAACAAGCTGTATGCGAACACGGTGGGGGGGGTCGTGAAGCCGGGTGAGACCTTGCTCGAACTCACGCCCGGCGACGGCACAGTGGTGATCGAGACCCGCGCTTCACCGGCAGACCGTGGCGCGCTGCAAGTGGGGCTCAGCGCCATTGTTCGGGTTGCAGCCTTCGACTATGCAGTGTTTGGAACGTTGCGCGCTCGGGTCGATGAGGTCAGTGCTGACTCGCTGGTCGATGAACGCGGCGAGCGGTTTTTCCGGGTGGGCCTGGTCGTTGACCCAAAGAGCCTGGCCGAGTTTGGCCAGCGGCTCGGGCCTGGCATGACGTTGTCTGCCGATCTGGTCACCGGGCAAAGAACCGTTCTTCAATACTTGCTGTCGCCGATTCGAGGCCTGCAGTCCAGCGCATTCAGGGAGAGAAAGTGAACCAAATCTTCGCAACGATCGAAGCCCCGGCCATCGATTCCCCAACGTCAGCTGCCTCCAGCTTGCCAGAGAGCAACCGGCACCTTGGAGCGTTGTCAAACATATACCGCTACCTTGTGGCGCTGCCAGTGGTTTTGCTGGCGGTTTTTGCATTTGCTTTCTGGCACTTCGTCAGCTTTGCCCTGCTCTCGAACCCAGCGCTTAACGGCCTCATCTTCCTTGTGATGGCATGGGGCTCTGGAACCATGTTTTTGCATGTGTGGAGGGTCCACCTGGAAGACCAGGTCTTTCGGGCCGGCATGGTGTGGCTGCGTGATGGCTCTGGCGGCAACGAGCAAGACCCAAAGTACGGCAAACCAGCTCACGTGACCGGCATGCTCGACCGGCTGAGCAAGCTCGGCCTGGGCCACCAGGTCTACATCCACAGCTCGGCGATGGAGCCTGAGCTCGAAGACCTGACCGGCTACTTCGAGAGAAAGCAAGAGCTCTCGCAGTACCTGGTTGGTCTGATGGTGGCGCTGGGTCTGCTTGGCACCTTCGTCGGACTGCTTGAGACGCTGGTTCAGACCAGCAGCCTGATCGGCACCATCGCCAAGAGCACCGGCAGCGGCGGCGGCAACATGGAGGAGGAGTTCGCAAAGATCGTGGGCGGCCTGGAGGGGCCCCTGTCTGCGATGGGCACGGCCTTCTCAGCGTCGATGTTCGGGCTGATCGGCTCCATCACGCTGGGTTTCCAGATGGTGGTCGTGCGCAAGACAGCCGCCGAGTTCGTGGAGCGCGTTCGCAGCGAGGTGCTGTCGCTGGCGGAGCGTACCAAGGTCAGCATGCACGTTGAGATCAGCGAGCGATTCTTGTCAACCCTGTTGGCCGATATCCTTCAGCAGCACAAAGAGACCACGGGCATGCTCAACCTGGCGGTGCGCCAGATGGCGGAGCTGGTTCCCGCCGTCAAGGCTGCGGCCGTCACCTCGGCCGAGCTTGCGCTGCGAGTGGCGTCGCAAGAAAACGTGCTCGAGCGCACCTCGCAGACGGTGGGCAGCGTGGCCCAATTGGTCCCCGTGCTCGGCTCGTTGGCCACCACATCACACGGCATCCTGGATCAGGCCAAAGACTCTCGTGAGCGCTTGGAGAAGATGCTTGCCTTCATGCCGCGGCAAGAGGCGCTGCTGACCGCTGTAGATGCTGCCATGGGGCGTGTTGAGACGCTCGCCGTCGAGGTTGCGTCGCTCCGCAAAGGCACCCAATCGCTGCATGAGGTGGTGCGCGATCAGAGCACCGTGATCAGGCGCTTAGACAACACCTTGTGGAACACCGAAAAGGAAGCACTGCTCAAAGCGGCAGAGCCCCCTGCCGATGGCCCGCAGCCGCCTGCTGGTTTGCCCCCTCGGAGAAAGGCCTAACCCATGAAATACGTTGACGAAGCCATCTGCGGCAAACTCACTCTGCCGACCGTGCCAAGCGTGGTGCGGCGCGTGATGAACCTGCTGCGCGAAAGCCAACCCTCGACCTATGCCATCAGAGCAGAGCTCTGCCAGGATCCAGTGCTTACAGCGCGGGTGCTGCGACTGGCAAACTCGCCCTACTTTGCAGGCCACCGAACCTTGTCATCGATCGATGAAGCGGTGACCACGGTGGGCACCCAAGCACTCAATACCTTGGTTGTCTCTTCAGGCCTGATCTCGGCTTTCGTCGAGGTGCGTGGGGTGCACTTGCGCGACTTCTGGCGGCATGCATCGGTTACCGCAAATGCAGCCCGCGGCTTGGCCCGGCAAAGCGGCGCCAATTTCGAGGCGGCCTACCTCGCGGGCCTGCTCCACGAAAGCGGGCACCTCATTTTGTGCCAGGCGTTCCCGGAGAATGCCGCGCGACTGTTCGAGAACAGGCGCACGGAGCATGGCCGTGCATTGTCCGACCTGGAAGATGCAGCTTTCGGTGCACGCCACCCCGCCGTCAGTGCCTACTGGTGCGATCACATGCAACTGCCCCACGAAGTTGCCGACGCATTGGCGTTCTACCTTGAGCCCTCCGTGGCAGCGCCAGAATCACTGGCGCCGGTGATTCACCTTGCCTCCCTGCTCGCTGCGGCGATTGAGGCGAATGACACTGCCGAGCAGGCGTTTGAGCGCTTGGGCGCGAACATACTGAGGAAGGCCCGACTCGATGCAAAGCGATTTGAGCGCGACTTCGAGGACACCTACGCGGCTCTGCGCAGCGCCCCAACGAGCTTGTGATGAATGCCTCGCGACAAGCGGCTGCCGCAGTCACCGCAATCCTGGCCTTGGCCGGCACGCTGAGTGCCGTCGCCCTGCATGCATGGCCCCACAGCGATGGGCCTCGTCAGTGGGTCATACCCGTGGTGATCCACTTGGCCGGCCTGGTTGCGCTTTTGGCCGTTCTGTTTCTTCTGCGGCGGGCCACGCTGCGCCCAATGGCCGGGCTCGCGGCCCAGATCGAGGCCCTTGGCCATGGCAACTTTACCGAGCGACCCCAGCCCTGCATTGATGAACTCGACGGCCTGGCGCGGCAGGTCAACGTGGCAGCGGTTCGCTTGCGCGTCATGGTCGAAAAGCAAAACACGCGCTTCGAGAAACTGCGCAGCCATGTTGACGTCGACGAACTGACCGGCGTGAGCAGCCGCGTGCATTTCATGGAGAGTCTGGAGCAGGCGCTGCGCTCCGAGGCTGGGGTGGGAGGCGGTGTCGCGCTCATCCGGGTCAACGACCTGATCGGGCTGAACCGGCAACTGGGCCGTGATCGAGTCGATGAGTTCATTCGCGGCGTCGCGACGGTACTGCGAGTTCAGTTGGCGCGAGTTCGCGTAGAAGCACCCGACCTTGCGCGCCTGAACGGCGCCGACTTTGGCGTGCTGGTGCCAGGCATCGCGCAGCCAGATTTTGAGCGTTGGCTTGAAGGCCTCGCGCAAGCGCTTTCCACGCTGCAAAACCAACTGGTGCAGGTGACGGTGGGGCGCGCTTGGGTCGGCGCAACCCGCTACAGGCCGGGAGAATTGCTGCCGCTTGTCATGGCGCGCGCTGACAGCATGCTGCAGGCTTGTGAAGCCAATCAGGCAGCGCTGCGTTTCACGAGCGCCTCGAATGCCCTGCCCTCCATTGCTGCGGGCGATTGGCGATCAATCCTGGAGCAAGCGCTCGACACGGGGCGTGTGTCGCTGCGGCTTTCTGCCGTGCGGCGGCCTGGCGGTGAGCTGGTTCACCGCCATGCCACGGTGCAATTGACGCTGCCCAGCGCCAAGGTTCTTGGCAGGGCCGAGATTGTGCCCCCGGCCATTCGCAACGCCCGCACCATCGACATTGACCTGCGAGTAATCGAACTCGCGCTGGAGCATATCGCTCGCACCGGTGAGCCCGTGGCCGTCGAGGTGTGCCTGGCAACGCTCGAGCGGCCCATATTCCTAAATCGCCTTCAGGAGGTGCTCGGTCGCGCAGGCGCGCATGCAGCGCAGCTCTGGATCGAAGTGGATGAGTCGGTGCTGCAGCTTCACGCCGACAAGCTTGCCTGCCTGGCGCGCACGGCGGCCAGCGCTAACGCACGTTTGGGTCTCAAAGACGTTCGCTCAAACTTGCATCTGCTGGCCGGCACAGGGCGGCTGCCGTTGCACTATGTCAAGCTGCATCCGCAGCTTAGCGAAGCCTCCGATCTCCAGCCGGGGTTGCGCCGGCTGGCTGAGATTGCGCTTGAGGTCAGTCGTGCCGAGGGTTTGATGGTCATTGCGCCCGCTGTTGCAGATTCCGACGACCGCAGCAGCACTGCGGCAGAGCTGGCAGCCGTTGGATGACGGGTGGTCTCGCAGGGCCGAATCGCACGGCAGGCGAACCGCGACCTGAGACCGCTGTCAGCCCTGAGAAATATTCAGCGTGGCGCGCGGGCTGCTGACCGGGGCCTCCTCGCCCCACCCCCCGCTCGCATTCAACCTGTGTGTGGAAGTGCGGCGAAGGCAAACACACCCACAGTGCTTCACCTGGCCGCCCGGGCGCGGGAGGAGGACGCCCCGAAGGGAGTTGAGCCCATCGTGTGGCAGCTCCTCACCATATTGCCAGTCGGTACTTTCGAGCAAGCTGGCGAGAAGCAAGCCTGGCTCAGATTTGAATCGGCGCCGACGCACAGTGATTAAAGCGTGCGAAGCCGCAGCCATTGCATCTCAAGCCGCCAACAGCGGCGCATTGGCCATTTTTAGCCCTAAACGACTCGCATGTAAGTCACTTTGCCGGATAGCGATCCACAAATGGGTCGCTATGATGACCAGCCAAACCCTTGCCTACGACGCCGGGTCGTTTTTTAATTAATGACTCGCTTGCGATACATTATGCGATTTAGCGAATCACAAACAAGTCTCTATGCCTGCCATCAAGACCTCCAACTTTCCACCTCGCATTCTTCGCGCGTTCGAAAAGTTCGGCCGTGATGTCGAGGTCGCCCGCAAGAAGCGCCATCTGACCGTTGCCGCGCTTTGCCAACGCGCCGGGGTGTCGCGCGCCCTTTACAACCGCGTGTTGCATGGTTCACCGGCGGTGTCCGCAGGGGCTCACGCGATGCTCCTGTTCGCTCTTGGCCTGGGAACTCCGTTCGACGACCTGTTGGACGTTGCCAAAGACCACACGGGCTTGCTCCTCGACGAAGAGCGACTGCCAAAGCGTGTTCGGCCACCACGAGACACGTCGGGGTCGCTGTGAAGCAGACCGCCACGATTTGTCTGGGCGAGGCTGGCACTGAAGTAGGCACCCTCAGCTACGAAGAGCGCGGAAACCGCCGTTCGGCTGGCTTTGTCTATTCGCAAGCGTGGCTCGACAACCCGAACCGCTTTGAGTTGTCTCCGGACCTGCCCTTGGCTACGGGCTACCAATATCGCCCCAGTAAGCCGACATCAACTTCCGCGTTCTTTGGCTGCTTTGCAGACGTGGAGCCGGACGGGTGGGGCCGCAAGGTCATCGAGCGGGACTGTGCCAAGCAACGCCAGGAAACCAGAGAAGATGAGCGGCGCACTGGCAGACTGACCGAATTTGACTTCCTGTCGTGGGTCAGCGATATCAGCCGAATGGGCGCGGTGCGGCTGCGTGACGAGACGGGAATGTTTCAGCGGCAAAGTGGCAAACGAGATACGCCGGCACTCATCGTGCTGCCGCAACTACTCCATGCCACGAAGGCAGTCGAGCAGAACACCGAAACTGAGAAAGACCTTGCTTTTTTGCGCGTCGACGGAAGTCCGTTTGGCGGGCTTCGCCCGAAGTGTTCAGTGGTGGACACGGATGGCACCCTGGCAATAGGCAAGTTTCCGAGTGTGCGCGACACGCGCTCCATCGTGCACGGGGAAGTGCTTGCGTTGCGCCTGGCCCAGATGGCCGGCATCGACGCCTCCCGCGCTCGCGTCGAGGAGGCGCAGGGCGTCGCCGTGGCTGTTATCTCGCGCTTCGACCGCCTCGACGGAAAGCGCCTGATGTACCTGTCGGCGCGCTCACTCATGCAAGCCTCTCCTGAGGAGCAATACACCTATCTGGACATCGCGGACACCATTCGCCAAAACAGCAGCCAGGCGGCCAAGGACCTTGAAGAGCTGTGGCGAAGGATGGTTTTCAATATCCTCATCAACAACGTCGACGACCACCTCAACAACCACGGCTTCTTGCACGTTGCTCACAGCCAATGGAGGCTTGCTCCAGCCTTTGACCTCAACCCCTTTCCAGACAAAGAGCGAGCGCTGAAAACCTGGGTGTCCCGAGAAGCTGGAGAGGCGGCATCCATCGCTGAAGCGGTGAGAGTCTCGAAACTGTTTGGTCTTTCAGCGAGCGCTGCCAGGGTGCTTGATGAAGTACGCAGCGCGGTGAGCCACTGGAAGGCGGTCGCCCACGACATTGGCATGTCGGGCGTTGACATCAAGAACTACGAATCGGCATTCAGGCATCCGGAGCTTTGAGGATGTGCCGACTTCGCGAGCGGGTTGGACCTGTGCCCAGGCACCAAAATCATCGGCAGCCAAGTGATCAGCGGCAAGACCCGAGCGCTGATTCGCGCGGATCAAACGGCCTGTGAGTGGCTGCAGTCGAGAAGGTACACCTCATCACCGCCTGCTATTTTTTCGGCAGCCACGTCCTGCCAAACCGTGTGATCGGCATGGGTGGTCACGCTCTAGGGCGTGTTAACAATCGGTGGAAGTGAGTGCCAAGACAACGGCGCACATCCCGGCCAGGTCGTTGATGCCAAGCTCTCGCGCCAAGGCAGCCTCGGGCCACCACCCGTTCGCACTGAGCTTGTCGGAGTGCAGCGAGCCCCTTTTCGTTTGTTGCCAATTTCGTTTGTTTCGATTATTGTTCTCGAGATTCCCCACGGGCACCACTGGAGTAAGCCATGACCGCCACCGCTTTGACCAAGATGATGCTCCCCGTCGAAAGGGAGGTTCAGGCTGCCGTGCAAGGTCAGCGCGCATTGGCAGCGTTTCTGGCCACCCGCTCCGAAACTCAGCATATCCAAATTTTCGACGACAAGAACCAGGCCCACCAGGTGGAGCTTCCGACCTCGGCACTGCGGCTGTTGGTCGACATCCTCGCCGAGCTGGCGGATGGCAATGCGGTCAAGGTCGTGCCGGTGCATGCTGAGCTCACGACGCAGGAGGCGGCGGACATGCTCAATGTCTCCCGTCCTCACCTGGTCAAGCTGCTGGAAGAAGGAGGGCTTGCCTTCCACAAGACCGGCAAGCACCGGCGCGTGCGCTTCGCCGACCTGATGCAGTTCAAGTCCCAACGAGACCAAGCCAGTGAGGACGCAATGGCTGCGTTGGCAAAGCAGGCCCAGGAGTTGGCACTGGGCTACGAATGAGGCATTCGCCGTTCACAGCCGTCTTCGACGCCTGTGTCTTGTACCCCGCGCCACTTCGAGACTTCCTGATGTGGCTCGGGCTGTCAGGGCGCTTTCGGGCGCGGTGGAGTCCCCAGATCCATGACGAGTGGAAGCGTAATCTCTTGAGCAACCCGCCCGATTTAACCAGTGCACATTGTGACTTTCAACGAGAAAGATTTCCCGGCATCAGCACTGGCGCCCTATGGCATCGAGGCGCAGCATCCGGACCTCTTCATCGACAACTTGTTTGACCTCGATCCGGCAGCCGTCGTGGCAGCAGCCCAACGACAGCGGGCACACCTCAAGACTCCTGCGTTTGATGTAGACCAATACCTTGATGTGCTTCTGCGCCAAGGGCTTGTCCAGACTGCCAAGGCACTCGCAACTTATCGCGCAATACTTTGAGGGAATCGCCGCCGCTGAGGCAGCGCGCGCAGAGCTGATCGTGACCGGTGACCGGTGACTGAAGTACGCAGCGCGGTGAGCCACTGGAAGGCGGTCGCCCACGACATTGGCATGTCGGGCGTTGACATCAAGAACTACGAATCGGCATTCAGGCATCCGGAGCTTTGAGGATGTGCCGACTTCGCGAGCGGGTTCGACTTGTGCCCAGGCACCAAAATCATCGGCAGCCAAGTGATCAGCGGCAAGACCCGAGCGCTGATTCGCGCGGATCAAACGGCCTGTGAGTGGCTGCAGTCGAGAAGGTCAAGCGGCTCTCACCTCGGCCAACAAATCGGGGTGCCGATCCAGCAGCTTGAGCAGCTTGACCAAGGCCAGCGGTGGCTTGGTCTTGCCGTTCTCGTAGCGCGAGAAGGCATTGACGCCACCGCCGAATAGTTCGGCGGCCTGTCGTTGGTCAAGATCGAGTTTGCGGCGCACCTGGGGCGCGACACTCAGGAAGTCCGGTTCGACGACAAACAGGATGGCCGGTGGTGAGGAGCTGAAGGCGGCGTAGCCGCCGTAGGCGACGAACCACCGGCGGCGCCGGGTTGGTGGGGTCAGAC
>JBBRPV010000130.1:0-8623 GCA_038227445.1 Burkholderiales bacterium
AGCGCGCGGCGAAGAGATTGTCATCACCCGGCGAGGCGAACAGGTCGCCCGGCTGATGCCGCCACGGATACCGGACGCGCGTGGCCAGGCGCAAGCGCTGGCCACAAGGATTCGCCGCAGCCGCGCGGACCAGCCGCCCGGCGATGGTGTCTCGATCCGGCAAATGATTGAAGAGGGTCGGCGCTGATGGTCAAAGAGGTCATCAAAGAGGTTGAGAAGCCCAGGGAGGCCCACAAGGCAAAGAAGAAGCCGGGCGGCCCAGCATCAAAGGGATGGGTGATCGACGCCTCGGTCACCATGCCGTGGTTCTTTGCGGATGAGGCCACGCCATTCACCGAGGGGCTCCTTGATGCGCTGGGCGTTCAGGCGCTGTGGGCGCCGACTCTGTGGGTGCTCGAATGCACCAACGTCTTGCAAAGCGCGCAACGACGCCGGCGCATCGATGCCCCCCGACGGGCGGAGATCGCCTCTGAACTCAGCGCCTTGCCGGTGCGCCTCGATTTAGAGATCCCAGACTTTGTCAGTCTGGACCGATTGGCAGCGGCGCACGCTCTGAGCGCCTATGACGCGGCCTATTTGGAGCTCGCTTTGCGCCGCTCACTGATCCTGGTCAGCCTTGACGCGCGCCTGATTGCCGCCGCCAACGCTCTGGGCCACCCAGTGCTCAGTGCAGACTCAAGTAACCGCAACTAAGCCGAGGCAGCCCACATGGCCAACCGACCGGACCTCGATGACAAGCATGCGCGCATCTGCCGGCGCATGAGCGAGGCCACTGCCAAGGGCGGGCAGGCTTTTTTGCGCTTGCTGCTTGTGGCCGAGCAGCACGATAGTGACCACGCCAAGCGCATCGCAGGCTTCATCGCGTCGACCTACAACGGCCAGGTCTTCCCTTTCGATCTCTACGAGCTGCGCATGTTTGACGAAGCCATCGCCGACGACATGCTGCTGTGCATCGACGCGCTGCGCTGGGCACAAAGTGACCTTCATACGCTGGTGCCTGATGGCGACCGGCGGGTGAGGGCGGTACTCGAGCAGCACGGACTGACGTGGCCCGAGTCGCTCTGAGGACCGGCCGTGCAGTTGTCTGACACGTACCCGGCTGCGCTCGATGACGCTGCGCTGACCTGTGCGGGCAAGAAGGGCGCGCGTCCAGCGCAGGGCGCTCTGGCACCACTGTTTGGCACCTCCGTCCCCTCACCAAGGCGCAGCCACGGGAACGCCGGGGTACGCGCCGCGCGCCAGCGCAAGTTACATGTCGGTCACTTCGCCTTCATGCGCTCGGTGGTCCAGGGTCTGGATCCCCGGGACAGTTGGGAGCGCTACTTCCAGCTCGAAGGAGAGGTTACCGATCAGCGCACGGTGCGCGCCACGATTGCCTGGATTCGCGACGAATTTGCTGCCGCCGCGAAGCGCGAGGACCGGTACGGTACGGCGCGCCTTGTACGCATCGACGCCACCCGCATCGCTGACCCTTCACTTGAACTCCCGAGCCTGGAAGCGTTCGCCGAAGCCAACGGCCTGGAAGATGAGCGCCAGTCCGACCAGATCGCTGCTTACGAGGCCCAGTACGGCCGCGCAACGCAGCGACTGCGCAGGCGTGCCCGGCTGATTGCGCGCCAGTTGGAGGCACTGCGCTGGCTCGAAGCATTGATTGCCCAGTCGCCGAAGGCCGGTGACTCGGTTGCTGCATGGCTGAACCCCACGCTGGCCAGTCACTTGGAGGCGGCCGACATCTTCACGCTGGCCCAGTTGGTCGAGCGCATCAACGGCGTCGGCAGGCGTTGGTACGCCGGCATCAAGTCGATGGGGGAGGGCAAGGCACTGCGCATCGCTGACTGGCTGCGGGACGTGGCAAACACGCACCAGGACAGCACCGGCCTTCAGCTCGGCCGCCACGTGACGATGGCGCGCAGCAAACTCTTTGCGCATGAACTCAATGCCGTGGTCGCGCCCGCCACGGCCATCCGGCCCTTGGAAAAATTCATTGTGCCGTCCGAGCTTGATGGCACCCACGGGTTGTACCGGCGCCCTCAGGCCCAATGCCTTTTGAGGGCGACCAACGACTACCAGGCTGTTCTTGCCTGGCTGCGCTCCAAGCATGGCCTCACCCCGGACCAGAAAGCGAACCTCAAAGCGCGGCGTCGCCAGCGCGATGCCATGGGCGACCACGGTGTCGAGCAAAGTTTGGATTGGCTGCAAACGCTCTCTAACACGCAGCGCGCCTACCGAAAAGAAGCCGAGCGCTTCCTGCTCTGGGCGATCACACACAAGGGCAAAGCCTTGTCCTCGATGAACAACGAGGACTGCACCGAGTACCGCGATTTTTTAGCTGACCCGCAGCCGCGTAGCCGGTGGTGTGGGGACCGAGGCCGAGAACGCTGGTCACCGCTTTGGCGACCGTTCGAGGGGCCGTTGTCGGCTTCCGCCCAGCGACACGCCGTCACGATTCTGAAGAATCTCTATGGCTTTCTGGTCGACCAGAATTACTTGATGGGCAACCCGTGGTCAGCGGTCGGCGTGCCACGCACGTCGGGGCCAAAGGTGAATGCGGGACGCAGCTTTAGCCTGGCCCAGTGGGATTTCATCGAAGGGCAGCTGAAGATGCTCACCGGCACGTCCTCGAACCAGCGGCTGATCTTCGGTCTGCATCTGCTTTACGCGACCGGCCTTCGGTTGTCGGAAGTGGTGGCGGCCACGGTCGACGATTTGCAGTGGGCGGAGTACCCGGCCGATGCGTCGGATGACCACGCAATGGAGGGATGGTTGCTCCGTGTCGTTGGCAAGGGGCAGAAAGAGCGAGAGGTACCGCTGCCGGTCGACGTGGTCGGCGAGTTGGCGAGATACCTTGAATCGCGGGGACTTGATCTGGATCCGGAGGACATCAGCAACCAGGGGGCGTATCTGCTGGGCAAGGCCGTTGATGCGGCGCAGCGCGCGCCGGGTCTGAGTAATGGGCAAGTGATCGATCCTCGGCAGGGAATCGCTGCGACGACCTTTTACGATCAGGTCAAGGCGTTCTTTGCAGACTGCGCCAGCGTGCTGCGGGGCCAGGGCGATGCGAAGGGTGCAGATCGGTTTGCGCGTGCCAGCACGCATTGGATGCGCCATTCGCACGCAAGCCATGCGATCGCTTCGGGGATGCCGATTGAGATCGCACAGCAGAACCTGGGACATGCGTCGCTGGCCACCACGACCGTCTACGTCACGACCGAGAAGCGCCGGCGGATGAAGGCGGTCGAAGCGTTCTGGCGAAGTTAGGCTACCGGTGGCGTTGGACAATCAGCGGATGGTCAGCGAGGCATCAATCTCCAGTCGCATTCTCGCCGACGCGGTACTTCGCGTCGAGCGTTTGAGTTTTACGGAGCGCGAGTGGCTTGCCGACGAAGTCCACGCCAGTCAG
Organism: Burkholderiales bacterium; assembly: GCA_038227445.1. Taxonomy (GTDB): domain Bacteria; phylum Pseudomonadota; class Gammaproteobacteria; order Burkholderiales; family Burkholderiaceae_C; genus LMDS01. Next base: position 3,401 of record JBBRPV010000130.1, read on the forward strand.
CCCAACCTCTTTTACTCGTTGCTTGTGTTGCAGCGGTATGGCGCTACGCTCGTGCACATCGAGGTGGTGCTCAATATCTTGCTCGTTTTCCATGAGGCGATGAAGATCAGCGGCGGCAAGTGGCCGGTGATCTGCGAAGACGTTCAGGAACGCTGCTTGACGCGGATCTCTGGACGCGTGCGATTCATCGAAGGCCTGTCGCCACCGCTGCAGGAGAAAGCTATCGCGCACGCTGTTGGCGATCACCCCGAGCAGCCGTTGCTCGCCTACGTTTTTGGGAAGTTCAAGGAGAGCGACCTCCTTGGCATCGAGACCGAGCCGGAAAAGATGCTCATGCTGGCAGCGCTGAACCTGGTCGAGTGCATCGCGGAAACTGCGCCGTGAAGTTCGGAGTGAAACTGGCGTGTGTGGCGGGCCGCGTGATCGCGCCTCAGCATATTCACTGGCCATGAATGCTGGTCGACAGCACCATCAAAAAGTCGGCTGACCATCTTCCGACCGTTACCACCGCTGTAAGCGTCTGGGCGTGGCATCTTGATCTGAAGCGGATCGCACCTGACCATCGCGTTTATGTTGAACGTGTTGGTGATGCTTTTCAAGATGGGTGTGCGCAGCCTCAGACGGTGGGTCGGCGCCGCTGTGCTGGTCACCTGTATCGGCCTGCGCCTGGTTGCTTGGTTGACCAAGGATGTTTGGTCGAGCCGGCCGATGTCAGTGGGCGGGCGGCTTCCAGCGATGGGGCAGCAGCTCCTCGATCCGGCTATTCAACTGTGTAGGCAGCCGCGTGAGTACGTCCTTCAAGTAAGCGAATGGGTCGTGCCCGCTCAGCTTGGCCGACTGCAGCAGGCTCATCACGACGGCGGCTCGCTCGCCGGCCAGCTGGCTACCTATGAAGAGCCAGTTTCGGCGTCCAAGGGCCCAGGGCCGCATTTGGTTCTCGATGTGGTTGTTGTCCAGCGGCACATCGCCGTCGGCCAGGAACCTGGACAGCCCGTCCCAGATTTTGAGGCTGTAGTCGATCGCCTTTGCGATGGGCGTGCCAGTGGGCACACGCAAGCGCTCGAGCTGCAGCCAGACGTGCAACTCCTCCCACAGCGGCTTGGACCGCTGCTGGCGCATCTGCAGCCGTTGCGCGCTGCTCAGGTGCCTGGCGTCGGCCTCGATCCGGTACAGCAAGGCGATGCGTTGGATGGCCTGCGCAGCCACGGGACTGGCGTTGGCCTTGAACAATTCATCGAACTTTCTTCTCGCGTGCGCCAGGCAGTTCGCGGTGACGCGCCCCTCAAGCGACAGCGTCGCGGCGTAGCCGCCATAGGCGTCGACGACCAATGTGCCCGACCAGCCCTTGAGGAACTCGTGGGGGTATTTGCCCCCGCGCCCAAGGCAGAAGTCGTACACGACGCCGGGGTCGGCATCGAAGCCCCCTCGCGCGTAGGCCCACATGTAACCTTTCTTGGTCTTACCCGCGCCGGGATCGAGCATCGCAATGGGTGTCTCGTCGGCATGAACCACTCGCGAGCCCAGCACGAAGTGGCGGTGCGCATCGAACAACGGCATCATCTGCGCGCCCGTTTGCCCACCCCAACCGGCCAGCGTCGAACGCGGCGTGTGAACTCCGCCTCGCGCGTTCATCAGCTCCTGGCGGTAGTACGGGATGTGATCGACGAAGCGGCTGACCACCGTATGAGCCTGCAGGCCCGGTGTTGGCAGCGCGTTGTCGAAGACTTGGGAGGCGGCCGGCTCCTGCACCATCAACTGGCAGCACTTGCAGGCCCACTTGCCCCGGATCTGGCGCTGCACAAAGAACTGAGCCGGAACGACGTCCAGCCGCTCGCTGATGTCCTCACCCACGCGCACCATCGGCTGGCCGCATTCGGGCGTCGGGCACATCGTGTTCTCGGGCTCGACGCGTTGATCCACACGGGGCAGGTGTGGCGGCAATGCTTCGCGTTTGGGTTGGCGGCGGGGCTGCTTGTGTGGTGCACTGCCGCGTTCGGCGGCGGCTTGGCGCTGCAACTCGGCGAGCCGGGCTTCAAGGTCGGCCTGGTCGGCGGCGCAGGTCTCCTCGAAGAGCGCGCGTTGCTCAGCGTTCATGGCTTCGGTCTTGGCGCCGAACTTCCAAGCCTTGAGCCGCGCAAGTTCGAAGGTGACGCTCTGGATCTTTGCGTCGCGCCACTTGATCGCATGCGCTTGCGAGTCGATCTGCTTGCGCTGCTCGCCGATGTGTTTACTCTGCTCCCCAATATGGCTGAGCAGTTGTGCAGCGACCTCAAACAATTGGCTCGGATTCAGACCTGCAAGGTCCTGGGTTTTTATCGCATGCACATTGAGCATGCCCTGACTATGCAACAGCTCAATCCTTCAGTCTATTGGTGGATATTCCAATTGCATTGACGAGCATATTTGCCCTGAATTACATGCGTGTAATCAGGCGCATTTGCTCCAGCCGCTGCCAGGAAAGTCCAAGCACCAAAGCGTCGAACTGATCCTTGGTCAGCGTCACCGGCGCGGTGCCGGCATCACCCTGGCGTGGCCACGCAAAGCGCCCTGAGTTCAGGCGCCGCGCTGCGCACCAAACACCGAATCCGTCGTGCACCAGCAGCTTAATGCGCGTGGCGCGCTCATTGGCAAACAGGTAACCGTGATGCGCCTGCGCACCGCCGAACACCTGCACGACACGGGCGAGCAAACGCTCGGCGCCCGCGCGCATATCCATGGGCTCGACGGCCAGCCACAACGAATCGATGCGGATCATCGCAACAGCTCTCGCATCCACGCCGCGCATTCAATTGCCGCAGCAGCTGGCCAGGTGATCGCCATCGTCGTGGCACCACGGCGCAGTTCGATGCGGATGTCGCCCACTGACACCCCAACACTTTGCGGCGGTAGTGCCAACGCGACAAATTCGCCCGAGCTCTTGTTCACTCGTGCCAGCACCCCCGCCGTCGAGCCACTCGAAGCCTTGTGGCGCCATTTGCGCACCAGGTTGGCGTTGAGCCCGTGCGCCATCGCAACCGCAGCCACCGACGCGCCAGGCAGCGCACATTCAACCAATACCTGGGTCCTGAGCTCGGCGCTGTGCGCGCGTCGTGGTGCGCGTTTGACTTCTTCCATGGTGTCCACCTCCGTTGTTGGTGGACACCATCCTCACACGCCACGCCGGCAGATTCAATATGCCTCGGCCAGACGCTTACCCACCGCTTGGCGAGGATGCGGAACCTCAGACCGGCTTCTTGTGGCTCCCGTCGCACAGCGGCTTGTTACCACTGGATTTGCAGCCACAAAAATAGACCTGCACGCTTTCTGTGGCGCTGTATTTCCCCGGTGTGAAGCTGCCTCCCTTGTGCGTACCATCGCAAAACGGCTGGTTCTTGCTCTGGCCGCAGGCGCACCACCAGTAGTCCTTGCCCTGCTCCACGTTGACTGCAAACGGTGTGTCGGATGCTCGGTGTGGTTGGTTAGTCATTGGGTCTCCCGGATGCGCGGCGCAACGCCCGGCATCCTGTTCCCGCAGTCTAGATCCCTAGCTCACTGTGCGACCCCAATCGCACCAAGCGTAGCGTTGAAGCATCTGGCTTCTGATAGATCAGTACCAGATCAGGTTTGACGTGGCAGTCCCGGCTATCTTTCCAATCACCAGTCAGTGCATGGTCACGAAACTTTGCTTCTAGCACCACGTCATTGGCCAAGTTTTCGACCACAGCAAACAATTCATCATCCAAAGTGAGCCGGTGTTGGCCTTTTCCCTCGCGCTTGTAGTCGCGTTTGAACAGACCCGTCCAGTCAATCTCCCGCATGCAACGCGGCCTTCAGATCAGCAATGCTCTTGACCCGCGGAAGTTTCCCCGCGCGCGCCTCCTTGATTGCAGCGATGGTCGTAGCATTCGGAATCAGTGGGTCAAACGGCAAGGCATGTTCTTTGGCGACCTTGGTCAACATGAGTCTGACTGCATCGGAGACGGTCAAGCCCATGGCGGCCAGCACAGCTGCCGCTTCCGTTTTGATCGCCCCATCGATGCGGGCCTGTACCAGTTGATTTGCAGCCATAAGTTGCTCCAGTTGTGAATGACATTGTAATTCACAATGGTGAAGCTGGAAGTAGACCCGCGCCGGTTACTTCTTCGCCCCGCGCAGGGCGGCGAGCTCCCCCTTGAGTGAGGCGCCTTCGAGCGCGGCGGCCTGCGCCTCCTTTCGTGCGCCCGATGCCGCTTGTCGCTCGGCCTCTAACTGCTGGAGCGCACGGTCGAGTTCGGCCTTGAGGTCGACGATCCTGGCTTCGAGCTGCGTGGCTTTGGATTCGGCGGCCGTCGCGCGCTCGCGCTGAACGTGGATCTCGGCTTGGAGCGCAAGGTTTGCCGCCTCGCGTTCGCCGGCGAGCTGTTCGAGCTGCTCTTTGTCGTGCTCGAGCTTGGCGATCGCCTGCTCGGCTTGGCGCACCTGTGCTTCGAAGATGGCGACTTCGTCCTTCGCGCTGGCACGGATTTGGTCAACCTCACGTGCAGTGCGCTCTTCAAGCAGCGCCCAGAAGTCGCGGCCCAAACCCATGAGCCGTTCTACGGCGGCATCGGGAAGGGTGATCTGGGCGCGACTTTGCCGGCCCATCTCTTTCCAGACATCAAGGTAGCGCTTGACGGTCGAATAACTGCCGCCGCCGATGGCGGCTTGCACGGACAGGATGCTCGGTTCTTCGCCGCGCTCGGTGAGCTCGTCGGCAACCTCGAAAACGCGCTCTTGCGTGACCACAGACTTTGCCATGTTGGCCTCCAAAAACTAGATTTTACGATAATTACTGTAATCAAAATTATGGTAATCATGGAAATAAAGGCGATGAACCACCCTTGTCGACCCAGGCGTTGCCGAGAAGGAAGCCTTCGCACAGCGTGGATCAGTTGCGCCAGATGGACTGCCCGCTTCCTGCCGCATCACTGCGGTCCAGGCAGGATGCAGGCATTGACCCCTCGATATGGCGCCGCCAGTAGTGCAATTTGTTCGATATACGGCTTGATATCTACCGTCGATTGGTATATCTTCTGGTACATATCAAACCGAAGGAGCTTCGCATGCAGACGGCAAAGATCTTCACCACCGGGCGCAGTCAGGCCGTGCGCCTGCCGCTGGAATACCGCTTCGACGAGAAGGAGGTCTACATCCGGCGCGATCCTGAAACGGGGGACGTGATCTTGTCGCGGCGACCCGAATCGTGGGATGGCTTCTTCGCGCTCG
>JBBRPV010000131.1:0-8478 GCA_038227445.1 Burkholderiales bacterium
CGTGCTTTCGGCGGTTCAGCGTCTGTCGCAGCGCCTTGAGGGTGGCGCGCATTCGCTCGGGCTATGGTCAGTCGCTTCACGGTGAATCGACCGTTCGCCCACTTGGATGCACAGATGTGCGTGAACCCCAAGAAGTCGAACGTCTGCGGCCTTCGCAGGCCGCGTTGTGCGCTGTGTTGGATCGCGAAGCGACCGAATTCCAGCACACGCGTCTTTTCCTCGTTCAGCGCCAACCCGAACTTCGCGAGTCGCTCCTTGAACGCCTCAAGGAATCGGTGGACATCGGCCTTGCGCTCAAACCCGGCAACGCTGTCGTCGGCATACCGCACGACGATCACGTCGCCGTTGGCGTCATGACGCCTCCAGCGTTGCACCCACAGGTCGAAGACGTAGTGCAGGCCCATGAAGGCCTCGTGTCGAGCGATGGCAGGCCGCAGGCCGTGCGGCCGGTGCCGGGGCGTGCCTTGAGCGAAGCCGAACGTGCCGGGCTGCTGCGCGTGGCCAACGAGCTGCGCTTTGCCGACGTACCTCCGGCGCGTATCGTGCCCATGCTGGCCGATGAGGGGCTGTACCTGGCCAGCGAGTCCACCTTCAGTCGCGTGCTGCGCGCCCAGCGGCAGACCGCTCACCGTGGGCGCGCCAAGAAGCCCAGGGCCGTGCGCCCGCCCAACACACACATCGCCACCGCGCCGCGCCAGGTGTGGTGCTGGGACATGACCTATCTGGCCGCAGCCGTGCTCGGGCGCTGGTTCCATCTGTACCTGATCCTGGACCTGTACAGTCGCAAGATCGTCGGTTGGGAGGTGCACGACACGGATGACTCTGACCATGCCGCGCAACTGGTGCGCCGCACCGCACTGGCCGAGGGCATCGCAACCATGCCTATCAAGCCGGTTCTGCACGCTGACAACGGCGTGTGGCCGAATCCCTCCAGCTTGCGAGCCCAGTGGTGCGGGTTGCCGCAGGGGCCCGGTACACCCCCTCGTCGGCGAGCATGGGCACGATGCGCGCCGGAGGTACGCCGGCAAGACGCGGCTCGTTGCCACGCCGATTGCCTCGATACGGCGATTGTGGAAAGTCGGCCAAGCCTGGAAAGAACGCCGCTGGCATACCTCTTACGCGCCCCGAACCCTTAGGGCAAGCGCTCCAAAGAATGCGCCTGTCCGCCGCTAACATTCGAATACCGAATCAGTTTTTTTCACGCATGCCGAGACCACGCAAAGCAGTTCCAGCGCCTCACAACGACAACGATCTGCGCCCCCCCAGTGCATTTTTGATGATGCTTGAGGGCAGGGCACCTTGGGAGTTGGCTGCGCTGTTCGCTGCCACGCCCTGGCTGCGCCGGGTGCCCCGCGGCGACGGGCACCCGGTGCTGGTGTTCCCCGGCATGGCCGCCAACGACCTGACTACGATTCCACTGCGCAAGTTTCTCGACAACCTGGGCTACGTCAGTAAGGCCTGGGGCCAGGGTTTCAACTTTGGCCCGCGCGATGGGGTGCTGAAGAAGTGCGCATCCGATGTGCGGGCACTCTCGGAACAGCACGGCCGGCCGGTGAGCCTGATCGGCTGGAGCCTGGGCGGGCTTTACGCACGCGAGACGGCTAAGGAGCTGCCAGAACACACCCGCTGCGTGATCACGCTCGGTACGCCCTTCGGCGGCCACCCGCACGCCACCAATGCGTGGCGCATCTTTGAGCTGCTGAGCGGCCAGAAGTCGCATGACGCTGCGATGACCGCGCGCCTGCGCACGCCGCCCCCAGTGCCCACCACATCGATCTATTCGCGCACCGACGGCATCGTGTCGTGGCGCTGCAGCCTTAACCCGAAGGGCGAGCTGACGGAAAACATCGAAGTGCATGCCAGCCATGTCGGCATGGGAATGAACCCGCTAGCACTCTACGCAGTGGCCGACCGCCTCGCGCAAACGCCAGGACAGTGGAAGCCGTTCGAACCACACGGTGGTCGGCGCCACTTCTTTCGTACTGGTCACCCAGACGTTTCCACCCCAATCTCGAACGCAAGCAACTGACCCATGCAAATCTCAGCCAACGGCGTGCAGCTCGAGGTCGAGGACCACGGCTCGGTTACAGGCGAACCGCTGGTGCTCATCATGGGACTGGGAATGCAACTCGTTGCCTGGCAGAGCGAGTTCGTAGCCAGCCTAGTGGCGCGTGGCTTTCGCGTGATCCGCTTCGACAACCGCGACATCGGTCTGAGCCAACGCTACGACCATCTCGGCGTGCCCAACCTTGCAATCAACTCGATCAAGTATGCGGTTCGTTTGAAAGTGATTGGCCCCTACACCGTGGCCGACATGGCCGACGACACGGCCGGCCTGCTCGACGCACTTGGCATCCAGAGCGCACACGTGTGCGGCGCTTCGATGGGCGGCATGATCGCGCAGCAGCTCGCCGCGCGGCACCCGAGGCGCGTGAAGAGCCTGACGTTGATGATGACCAGTAGCGGCGCGCGCCGCCTGCCCGGGCCCTCGCTGAAGGTGATTCGTGCGCTGATCTCGCGGCCCAAAAACGCTGACAACATCGACAGCGTGATCGCTCATTACGTGCGCCTTTACGGACTGATCGGCAGCCCACGTTACCCGACCAACGAGGCCTACCTGCACGCGCGCCTGGGCATGGCGCTGCGCCGCTCTTACCGGCCGCAGGGCGCGGCGCGCCAGATGGTCGCGATTGCGGCCGACGGCAATCGCTCGGAACTGCTCACGCAGATCAAGCTGCCCACGCAGGTGATTCATGGTCAAGACGACCCGCTCGTTCCGGTGGCCGCTGGTCACGACCTGGCGCAAAAAATTGCAGGTGCGAAGTTCGCTCTCATTGAAGGCATGGGCCACGACATGCCGATTGAACTGTGGCCGCGCTTCGTGTCCGGCATTGCCGGCGCAGCGGCGCGCGCCTGACGCAGCACGCGGCACTCCTGCCGTCGCCACGTACTACTTGACAGACTGAATGTTTTCTTCCGCCAGCAACCCCATGTCGCGGATGTTCTCAGTACGCGCACGCCAGCCGCGGAAGCTGCGGCGCAGGTTAGCGATTGAGATCATGTAGTAGATGCCTTTCAACGCCCACAGCGAAGGCTGTATCGGGCTCTTGCCGTAGAGGTCCCCGGCCAGCAGCGACATCAGCGCTTCTTTCACCCGCAGCGGGTTGATCGGGTACATGAACAGCTGGCGGATCGTCGGGTTGGTCACGCGGGTGATGAACCATGAGTATTCCTTCGGACCCTTCTTCATCATCGCGTCAAAGCGCTTGCGGGCTCGCTGCGCCTGAGTTGGGCGGTCGAGTGCGGACGCCACCACATTGACACCTTCGAAAGCGCTTGCCATGGCGAGGTACACGCCCGACGAGAACATCGGGTCGATGAACGTGAAGGCGTCACCGAGCAGCAGGTAGCGTTCGCCGCTGGAGTGGGAGGCGTTGTACGAGTAGTTGCCGGTTGCGTGCACTGCGTCATTAACGAGCGTCGCGGCTTTGAGCCGGTCAGCCAGCTCGGGGCAAAGTGCGACCGTGTCGTCAAAGAACTCCGGCAGCGGCTTGGTTCGCGATTTCAGGTAGTAAGGCCAGCACACAGCGCCGACGCTGGTGGTGCCGTCGGCCAGCGGAATGAACCAGAACCAACCGTGCTGGAACCACATGATGCTGATGTTGCCCTCCTGCTTTCCCGGGAGGCGACGCGCGTTAGTGTAGTGACCGAACAGCGCCGAGCTGTTGTGCTTTGGGTTCTTTTGCTTGCAGCGCAGCTTGTTGGCCATGAAGGTGTCGCGTCCCGAAGCATCGACAACAAAGCGCGCGCGCCAGCGGCGACGTGTCCCTCCGTCCAGATCGGCTTGCACGGTGGCGCCATCGGTGTCGAATTCGACCTCTCGAACCCTGCAGCCTTCGATCGTTTGGGCACCACGAGTCGCAGCATTGCGGAACAGCATCTCGTCTAGTTCGGAGCGCCGAACCTGCCAGGCCGACGGTTTGCTCTTGTCCCAGGCTTCGGCACATTCGACCGCACTGCGGTGATCGTGGTCGGGCGAGACAAACTCAATACCGAACTTCGGCATGCCGATCTTGTCGACCAGCTCTTTCACGCCCAGACGCTCGAACAACTCAACGTTGCAAGGCAGCAGCGACTCGCCAATGTGAAAGCGCGGGTGCTGGGCTTTTTCGAGTAGAACCACCCGCCGCCCTTGCGTGGCCAACAGTGCTGCGATGGTGGAGCCTGCAGGGCCGCCACCGATCACAAGCACGTCGCAGGTCTCTTCAGGGGATTCGCTGGAAGAAGGTGTTGGAGTTGTCATGGCGGTCGGGGCAATCAGCCGGGTTTGAGGGCGGTGTGCTCTGAGAATAGTCCGAGTTCGACGTGGCGCTGGACGTTCTCGAAACCCGCGGCGCGCAGTGCAGCCAGCACCACATGGGGCGGGATGCAGCTTTTGATCGTGTCCCAGTAATCACGCCACAGCTCGGCGGTGTCACGCAGGCGTGCCACGAGCGCGGTGATCGTCGGCACGGCAGTGCACATGCAGGTCTTGAGCAGTGCAGGGCCCACGCGCCCGGCGGGTTTGGCAATCTCGAGCACGAGCGGGAGGCCACCTGGCCGCAGCACATGGTGGAAATCGGAAAACGCCATGCGCACGGCGGTGATACGGCGCAATGCGTAGCCCATGCTGACGAAGTCGATGCTGGCGTTGTCGCGTGGCAATTTTTCGGCCCGGCCGCAGATCAGCTCGACGCCGGGCAGCGCCGCTTCGGCCGTCATGCCGGAGCGGGGGTCGACGCCGACCAGCCGCTTTTGCGCACCGATCAGCGCGAGCGCTTCTCGCGCTACCGGCCCGGTACCGATGCCCACGTCGAGCAGGTCGGCACCGGCGGGTAACTGCGCGCGCTTAAGTGCCTGGTGCAGGTACCAGCGACCCGAGCCAAACGCGAGCACCTTTACGATGCGGTCGTAGTCGCCGGCTGTGCTGTCAAAGAAACGGCGAAGGTACTGCTCGTGACTGGCTTCGTTGCCGTAGTAGGCCGGCAGTGGCTTGTGCGGTCGCAACACCTGTGCTGCCACGGTCAACGTGCTGCTTTTGATCATCGGGGCGATTATTGCAAGCTCGGGGCTGCCCACCCCAGGCGCTCGAAAATCGGTGACGAGTGGAGCGTTGGCGCCCAAATGTGACCCTGATCCAAGCGACGGGCGCGGTGTTGCCTGCGCTGCCGGAGGGCGCTAGAAAACGCCCAGCGGCCTGCTGCGCGGTCTCGGCGCGACTGTCTACACGAATGCCATGGTGGCTGAAGTGATGGCACGTGGCGTGCGCCCGGTCCATGACCGAGTGATCCCACTGAGCGCATGGTCGCCAACAGGCCGATGCGGCACGACCGCTATCGCAACCTCGAATCGCTGTTGTCCCCTGGCGAGTTAAGCACCGTGAGCAAATGCACCGCGCCGAGAGGCTGTTTCCAAGTTCACTCAATCGAGATGTGGCGCGAGATCGTCAAACGACTCCACTTGGCCTTATCGGCAGCCATGAAGCTGCCCATGATTGCGCCGCCAAAGAACAGAACTTCGGCTCCGGTCTTCTCCATCACGCTCACCACCTCGGGGTCGCGAGAGACCTTCTCCATGGCTGCCTCAAGGCGCGCTTTCACATCGGCAGGCAAACCCGCGGGGGCGGCCAGGCCGAACTAGGCGCTCACATCAAATTCAGGCATGCCGGACTCGGCCAGCGTTGGCACCTGCGGAATGATTTTGCTGCGCCTGCGCGTCGTCACTGCCAACGCTTTGATGCGCCCCCCGGCGAGCTGGCCAATCACGGCCGACAGATTGTCAAAAGACAGGTCGACGTCACCGGCAAGCAGAGCGTTGATGGCCGGCGCCGAGCCGCGATACGGAATGTGCGTGATGAACGTTCCTGATACGGCCTTCATCAACTCGGCACTCAAGTGCGGTGAGGTGCCATTGCCCGCCGAGGCGTAGGTGAGTTTTCCCGGAGACTTCTTGGCGCGGGCGATCAAATCGGCCACGCTGCTGATGCCACTGGCCGCGTTGACCAATAGCACATTAGGAACCCGGCCCAAAAAGGCCACGGGCTCGATCAGCTTGGGGTCATAGGGCAACTTGGGGTAGAGCACCGGAGCAATGGTCAGCGGCGGCGTTGCGATAAGCAGGGTGTAGCCATCGGGTGCAGCGTGGGCAACCTCGTTGGCGCCTACCGTGCCGCCCGCGCCGGATTTGTTTTCGATGACCACGGGTTGCCCAAGCTCGCGCTGCAGGCGCGGAGCCATCAAGCGAGCCATGTTGTCGTTGAGGCCGCCCGGCGGAAAAGGAACCACCAGCCGAATCGGGCGCGTGGGCCAAGCTTGGGCCCGTGCCTGGCCGATGGCTACAGCGGTTGCTGCAAAAACAATCACTCTTCGCTGCGCGCCAAAGTCAGTCAAACCCCGCTTCATGTTTTTTACTTTCGAAAAAATTGCCGATGACGAATGATCGTGCTGGTCGTCAAAAAAGTCTACCAAGTGCGTTTGCTTTGGCGGGCGCCTGGACAAGCTGCCCCGCCAAGCCCCATCAAGGAACCACGCTGATCGAGACAGTCAATGCTCTGCCTGAATGATCGTGTCGTTTGCCGATAGCGTGCGAATGACAGCGCCGGTGCTGGCGTTGACCAGCGCCAGGCCCTGCCGTGCCGGTGGCGCCTGCACTTGAATACGGCTTGGGTTGTGATAGTGCCGCTGTTGTGGCGGCGAACAGCTTTTGCACCAGCACAGCTTGCAAGTCGGCTGCGGCGAATTTGAGCACTGGCTGGGTTGCGTCGTAGGTCAGAACTGCGCTGCTCTGTGCGTCAGCCAAGCCCACCCAAAATAGTACGGTCGCGACCAGTCCAAGCTTAAAGAATGCTTTTTTGTTCATGAAAGTTTCGCCACTCGAAGTTGGTTGGCTTGGGCAGGAACTTCCGCAGAAGGAGCCGGTGGCGACTCTTGCAGATTTCAGGGCATGGCATTTACGCAAAAGCCAGCGCAAAAACCTGCCGACCTCAACCCAACTTGAACTGACGCGAAAAACGCGGGCGACGTACGTTGTTGCGGCCATTGCCAGCTTTTACAGACTCTCTCTGTCTAAATTTTCGGGCTCGCATCGCGACGGCTTCCCGTTGGGTAAGCAAGCTGCCGTTGTACGAGGTTTGCCTCGTCTGGTCGCTGGCCCCGCTCGCGCCAGATCGACCCTCGCTGACGCGGGGGGAGTGCCGCATAGCTGGATTTGGTGATCAGTGTGTCGAACTTCTTCCTCCATGAGAATCATGGTGTTCGCCAGATCGCGGCAACTTCAAGTTCAAAGAGAAGGTCAGTGCAAGCAAATCAACCACTTCGCCCCTGGCGTCTGAGCGTCGCCCCGATGATGGACTGGACTGATCGGCATTGCCGCTTTTTCCATCGCTTGCTCACGAGCAGCACGCGCCTCTACACCGAGATGGTGACGACAGGCGCCTTGCTGCATGGCAACGTGCCGCGCCACCTCGACTTCAGCGCAGAAGAACACCCCGTGGCCTTGCAGCTCGGTGGCAGCGAGCCGGCCGATTTGGCGCGGTGTGCCAAGCTCGCCCAGCAGTGGGGCTACGACGAGGTCAACCTGAACTGCGGCTGCCCTAGCGAACGAGTGCAGCGAGGGGCTTTCGGAGCCTGCCTGATGGCCGAGCCGCAACTTGTGGCCGATGGCGTGAAAGCAATGCGTGATGCGGTCTCGTTGCCAGTGACGGTGAAACACCGAATCGGCATCGACCGCATGGAGAGCTACGAATTCGTGCGCGACTTTGTCGGCTCGGTGGCGCAGGCCGGCTGCGAAGTGTTCATAGTGCATGCGCGCAGTGCCTGGCTCAAGGGCATCAGCCCGAAAGAGAACCGCGAGTTGCCCCCACTGCGCTTTGAAACTGTGCACCGACTCAAACGTGACTTCCCTGGGCTGACCATCGTGCTGAACGGCGGCTTGAAAACGAATGCTCAAATTGAAGAGCAACTCGCCCTTGTCGACGGGGTCATGCTTGGCCGCGAGGCCTACCACCACCCGTGGCTGATGGCCGACTGGGATGCACGCTTTTTTGGGCACAAGGCGGCGGCCCATGAGCGTGATGCCGTCGAAGCAGCGATGGTGGGCTACATGCAAACTGTGATGCAACGTGGTGAGCCGTGGTCGCATGTCTCGCGCCATATGCTGGGTCTACGAAACGGCCTGCCTGGTGCGCGCCACTGGCGCCAGGTGTGGTCTGACCACCGCTACAAGGCCTACAACCCGGCCGCTGTGTCTCAGATCGCGCGTGCCCCAGCGCTTGCATCGGCCTGATCGGGGGCGAACCATTCCGACTGACCTTGCCCCTGGAATCCGTACCCCATAACCGAGTCACGAATTGACTTGCCTTGGTTGATTGGCAAGCCAGTCTTGCTCGAACTTCATCGGGCTGACGTATGCCAGCGTCGAGTGCAACCGGGCCCGGTTGTA
>JBBRPV010000132.1:0-8377 GCA_038227445.1 Burkholderiales bacterium
CATCCCATTGCTTACCTTCTTCGCACCTTGGTGCCGAAGGTAGCGCTCCGTCATGCGTTCATCAAGGCTGATCAGCTTGGTTCGCCGCCGCGCCATCCAATCCAAGAGTTCACCGACCACATTGAGGCTGCGCCAAGTGCCTGGACGCGACAGGCCAGCTTCAACGAGGCTTGCTGCATAAAGCTCGACAAGTTGCCCGTGGGTGCCCTTCTTGAGGCGCCGGAACAGCCGGCTCCTCTTCAAATACTCTTCCGCGATCAGCATCGTGCTCTCCGTTGTTGAGGACGGAGGCAGACTGAACTATGCCGAACCGATCGCAGGCCGGCTACCGGAGAAGAAGAGCCCATTCGGCATAGTTCGGTGATCGGCGTAATCGGCCAAGCTCAACGGGCACGACCCCTGGGCCTACTGGAAGGACGTGTTGACAAAGCTGACCACGCAGTTGAACAGCCGGATCGGGGAGTTGCTGCCTCATCGTGGCACCAAGCCGACTGAGGTCCACCAGGCCGCGCAGACGCGCCGTGTGAACAACGCAGCCATGCACTGGCCGATGCACGCCACCAAGGCGCACACGCGCAGACCGCGAGCGAGCCACGTCATCGCTGCCATGCAGTTCATCGCCATCACGTTCTTCATGCACGCGATGGTCGGGCGCAGTTCGTGTCAGCTTAAGATGCCGCGCCCAGACGCTTACCTTTGACATGTCAGCCGCGCTTGCGGACCCTCACTGGACCAAATCGTCTTGGCTCATGTGGTGAAAATGGCAATGAACAGGCTCTCGGAAAATCGCATCAGGGTGCTAGCGGCCCAGGGGGCGGACAAAATCACCACTAGCGCTACCACTAGTAACTTGATGCCCTGCGAAATGCTCTGATCCTGAAGCGACGTGATGGCCTGGAAAAAGGACACCAGCAAACCCACCAGCGCGGACGCCGCCACGGCGGGCAAGGAAAGCACCACGCACAGCATCAGGGCCTCGCTGGCCAACCGCAAAATGACATCGAAGCCCATGTTGTGCCTGCTTCACTTGTAGGTGAGAACTAACCCGTGCACCAGGCGGGACCAACCATCGAGCGTGATAAACAGCAGCAACTTGAACGGAATGGCCACGTTGGCGGGTGTCACTTGCGACAGCCCCATGGCCAACAGCACGTTGGCAATGACCAGGTCCACAACGATGAATGCCAGATACAACAAGAAGCCAATACGGAAGGCGGACGTCAGTTCGCTGAGCATGAAGGCCGGAGCCAAAACAATAAGGTCGTCTTTGCCAAGCTTGGCCGCATGCTCTGGCGCCCACACCTGCGTGGCTGATCGCAGAAAGAACTGCACCTCGCGCTCGGACGCGTGCTTTTTCAGAAAGTTGCGAAAGGGCTCACGCGCCGCCGTAGCACCGTCGAGAAGACGCTCGGTCGAATTAGCGCTGGTGCCTCGGCTGCCACGTTCGATGGCGTCGTTCGCCTCCATAAGAACCGGCGCCATGATGTAGCAGCTCAGAATGATGGCGACACCGTTGAGCACCATGTTGGGCGGAACTTGCTGCACGCCAAGGGCATTTCGCAATAGGCCCAGCACGATGACGATCTTGGTGTACGACGTGACGATGATTGCCGCGAACGGCAACACTGCCAGGCCAAGGCCCAGCAGCAGCAGCGAAGATGGTTCAAGGCCGAGCGGCAGCATTCACCAGGCCCATGCGTGTGATGCGCACGCCGAGGCGCTCGCCAATGGCTACCAATTGCCCCTCGCCCAGGGTCTGCCCCTGGCACACCAGCCGCACGACAGCCTCGTCGAGCGGCTGGTCGAGCTCTATGGCACTGCCGGGACGCAGCGCGGCCAGCTCCGAGAGCGAAATTCGAGCGGTGTCTAGCTCGAAGTTCACAGGAAGCTCCAGCGTAGACCAAGCGGACGGCGGGCCTTCAACGATCCCTGGGGGGGAAACTTCAGCCCGCACCCCTGGCTTTCCGGGTTCGGCTGGAGAAGCTGATTTATCGCCAGGGGCCGAAGCCGCGGCTGGCGGTTGCTGCGGGGTGTCTATCTGCACAGTGAACTCCTTTATGTTGATTCGAACTGGCCAGTTCGGCCCCTGTCCCACGCCCAGCTGCCAACGGGCCATCGCGCCCGAACCATCGGGCGGTAACACCAAGTCGCCGCACTCCAGCGTAGACAGCACCTTAGTGCTCCACTTGTGGGTCATGAGTAGCAGTCGCCCTCGCATACACAGGGGCCCCAGGCTCGACAGCTGCGGGCGTGTCATTGCGGGAAAAGCCAGACGAATTTGCGCGGCCAACTCAGGGCTGCAAGCCGACAGGGCCACGACCACGTTTTTTTTTCCGTGGACCATGGCTATGGATGCGGTCGTGGCGTCGTTTGCGCGCTGAACCCGGATCGCACCGAGCAACTCCTGCAGCGGCTCAAGAACCGGTTGCAGCAAGGCCGTGAGGACGGCGTCGCCGGTAGCGCTGTCTGACAGGCTCGCTGCCACCTGCAGCGCAGGCCAGGCCGAGATATCTACGGCCAAGTGCAGAATGCCCTGCCGTGAATGAAGCTCGAGCGCAAGCCCTGCCGACCTGCCCGACGCATGAACGCTCAGACCCTGCCCAACCCAGGCCAGCCCTAGCCATCCCTCGAAGCGCGAATCGAAAACCAAACGCGATGCCGCAGCCTGATGCACGCTTATGTTGGGGAGGCGGTTGCGAAGGCCGTTCGATGTCGTGACTGGAAGGTGCGGTGTCATGTGAGCTCGACGTCGATGTCGCGCAGATCTGGCAGTGTCTCGTGCAGCAATTGCACGAGGGCGTTCTTGCGGATTGAGAGTAGTCGCAAGGACCATGCAGACTGGGTGTTGAAACGAAGCTGCAGGCGCTGCGGCGAAAGCGACAGGTGCAACGTAGTTTCAGGCAGCGCAGCGGGGTCAAGGGGAACCTGGATAGTCCAGTGGGTGATCGCCAGGTCTGCGCTGCTGCACAACCTGTGCAGCACCCGAGCCAAAGATTGCTCCCATTCCCGGCGGGCCGCCGCGGGCGTCTCATGTACCCAGAGTGGGGGCGACTCGTTCGCCGGCGGTATGAGTAGAACAGCGCCTGTCGCCACTTCGGTGCTCGTCTCAGACGGCTTCGGCTGCTGGATGGAGTCGGATTCTGCCCGCGGCCCGCTCCCGGTGTCGCCGCCCGCCTTCGCGTCGGTTGCTGCTGCTTTGTGTTGGGGCGCTTGATTCGTCGTGCCCAATTCGCGCTGAAAACGTGCACCCAACACCAATGGCACAGCTCGCAACGTCGGTGCCACATTCGCGGGCCCGGCGACCACGACGCGCCGCGGTCTGCGAGATTCTGTGCCGTCGATGCTCACGTTTTGACCTCACCCGCTCAAGGGACCACACGCCCGATGGGCCGCATTTCAATCAGGCCGCCCAACTCTTGATAGGAATACACGCGCAACCCCGCCAGCCGTGACTCCACCATCTTCTTCACGTAACGGCGGATGTCGATGGCGGTGACCAACGCCGCACCCTGGTCGGGCTGAGCAGCGTAGATTTTTTGGACCTTCGTCGTGATCGACTCGGCTTTATCCGGCGGCATCGCCAGGAAGTTGCCGTTGGGCGTGGTCTTGACGCACTGGCGAATCGACTGCTCCACGGCGGGATCCAGAATGATTGCCTTCATGAAAGGCTGTCCGTTGCCAGCTTCAAAGGCCAGGTAGCTGCCAAGATCCCCGCGCACATACTCGGTCAGCATCAACATGTCTTTTTCTTTCGGCCCCCAGGTGATGAGGCTTTCAAAGATGCTGCGCAGGTTGCGAATGGGCACTTGCTCTTCCAACAGCCGACGCAACACTTCAGCTATGCGCGGCAGGGGGAGAATCTTCTGCACCTCGCTTGCTAGGCCCGGGTAGTCGGGCGCTAAGGCCTCAAGAATTCTTTGCACTTCCTGGATGCCGATAAAAACGTGCGCGTGTTGGCTCAGCAGGGCCATGACTTGACGAGCCATCACTTCCTCTACGCCCAGGCACAGCAGCTTTTGGTCTGCAGGCACAAGCTCATGTGCAAGCCACAGTGATTGGGCCTGGTGCAGCAAAGGGCCATGCTTTTCGGCGCGCGCGGCGAGTGGTGAGTTGGCATCGCTGAGCCAACAGCGGCCCGCTGGCACCACCACGCGGCGCAATGGCACGTCATTGAGAAGCACCTCGAAGGACACCTCGGGCAACTCCTCACTCACCCACATGGTGACACCCGGAAAGGGCAACCCCAGCCGCGCCTGCAACGCCAAGCGCTGCGCGGCCAGACCAGTATCAAATTGGAGGGTGTTGAGTTCCGCGGCCAAGCGCGCTGACAGCCGCACTGCCAGCGGCCGCGAAAACGGCGGCGGGCCGCGCAGGATCGAGGGCGCGAGGCCTTTGGCGCCTTCGCCCTGAAGCGCATGGATGGGCACGGAGGTAGCAGCCTCGACGCGACGCTTCCGGTCCAGCGTACGGGCCGCCAGCGCCAGCGCGACAGACAGCAGCACGAACGGAGTGATCGGGAAACCAGGAATGGCAGCAAATGCGAGCACCAGTGACGAGGCAAGGTACATCGCCCGGGTGTTTGCAGTGAGCTGAGACATGATCTCTTGCCCCAGGGATCGCGGTTTCGTCTGGGTGTCGTCGGCCACGCGCGTTATGAGCACGCCCGCGGCGACGCAGATGAACAGCGAGGGGATGGACGACACCATGGCGTCGCCAATCGAGAGGATCGCGAAGCGATTGGCTGCCTCAGCCGCCGTCATGCCGTGATACATCACCCCCACCGCAAGGCCCGCCAGCAAGTTCACCATGGTGATGAGCAAGCCCGCGATGGCGTCGCCCTTCACGAACTTCATCGCCCCGTCCATGCCGCCGTGCATTTGGCTTTCCATGGCCAGGTGGGCGCGCTTGTATTGGGCTTCGTCAGCCGTGATGTGGCCGTTGCGCATATCGGCATCGATGCTCATCTGCTTGCCCGGCATGGCGTCGAGCGTAAAACGCGCACCCACCTCGGCCACTCGCTCGGCGCCCTTTGAGATGACGATGAACTGCACTACGGTAATGATAAGAAACACTACGATGCCAACGACCAAATTACCGCCGATAACAAGCTCGCCGAAACTCTCGATCAGGTGGCCGGCGTCGGCATACAGCAAGATGGATTTGGTGGACGCTATGTTCAACGACAAGCGGAACAGCGTGGTGAACAGGAGCAACGAGGGAAACGAAGAAAGTGCCACAGCATTGGGGATGAACAGCGTAGTGATCAGCAACAAGACGCTCACCGACAGGTTCACTGCCAACAGCGCGTCAATGGCCATCACCGGCAACGGCAGGATCATGAGTCCGACGATGGCCACGACCAATATGGCCATCGCTAGGTCGTTGGTGATGGAACCAGAATTTAGATTGGTGCTGGACATGATCGTGCGACTTTTCAGCTCAACGACTGAGTATCGGTGCGCACTCGATCCAGCGTGGCGACCCAGCGCAGTACCGAGGCTACGGCGTTGAACAGGTCCTCGGGCACATTAGCGTCGACCGGCACTTTAAACAGGGCGCGTGCAAGCGGCGGATTGCCTACGATGGGCACACCACTTTCTATGGCGATGCGGCGGATTTCGGCCGCGTCAGCGTCTGCGCCCTTGGCTACCACAAGCGGAAGTGGCGTTACGCCTGGAACGTACATCAGCGCTACGGCGTAGTGCGTTGGATTGGTCACCACCACGGCAGCCTTGGGCACGCGACTTTTGGGTGAGCCGTTTGCACCTTCGCGGGCCAGCTGCCGCTGCTTGCCCTTGATCTGTGGGTCGCCTTCCTGATTTTTGTATTCCCGCTTCATGTCCTGCTTGCTCATGCGCTGATCGCGCATGAACTGCCATCGTTGCAGCGCCCAGTCGGCCGGCGCGATGACAAGAAATACCACCACCACGGCGATCAGCAATTTCAGCAGCGCAGACCACGCGATTTGCGCCACCCCCAGAGTCGTTTGTGTGCTGGCACCCACCAGCAGCGGCAATAGGTCGAGCGTGACCAGATAGATAACTGTGCCCACCAGCAGGGCTTTCACCACGGACTTGCCAAGCTCTAAAACGCTCTTGATAGACACCAGTTTTTTGATGCCCTCGCCCGGGTTTAGCTTCTCCAGCTTAGGAACGACGGGTTCGAAACTCAGCTTAATGCCGACCTGCGCGAATGACACCACCAAACAGGCGATCACCACCGCGAGGACAAAGGGCAGCGTGATCCACAGCCCTTCAAACGCCAAGTCGTAAACCAAGGCAATTAAGTTGCTGGAATCCTTTGTTGCCATACCGACTTCGAAGGCCGTGTTGAAGAGCCGAGAAAAGTGGCCGATCGACACCGAGGAAGAAATTAGCAAGCAAAGCACTATGGCCACTAGTCCAGCGGCAGCATTCGCATCCTTGCTCTTTGCCGCCTGGCCCTTGCGCCTGGCTTCTCGGAGCTTGTGTTCGGTGGGTTTTTCAGTCTTTTCTTCTGACATGAGGTGCGCCGCCACTGCAAGCCCGCTTGGCCGGTTTGGTAAACGAAACTTGCCCTTGTATTGTGGCCGACACAATGCCGCGGTGGGTCGGATCAGCGAAGTTGTTCGCCGACGTGCGAAGCAGCGAACGAGCCTTTTGCAAACCTTGGCTCGAACGCTTCGTTACATCGTCGATGAGGATTGGTGAGGATTCCTTCGTGAGGTGATGAATCCGTTTCACTGGTGACTTGAGAACATCGAGGCTCTTGCCGCGGTACCTTATCGATCATCAACGGAAAGTAGCCAGACATGATGCAAATGCTGATGACAGGTCTGCGCGTCCGCGGTGGCAATCCATCCTTTGTAGAAGCAATGTTTCGCGGCGATTTGCGCCAGTGTTTGCGCTTGGGCCAAGCGATGTTTGAGTCTTGCCCGACGATGGAGAATGCTGAGGATGCGCCACTCGGCCAATTGCTCGGGCGGATGCTGCTAGTAATGGGCCGCGCGGAAGAGGCCGAGGAGTTGTTCCAGCGCCAGTTGCAACGCTATTCAAGCATGCCGCGCGAACAGGCCCGCTGGCTGACTTCCCTGGACCGCGGTGCCATGAACATTCATTTGCGTCGCATGGCTCGTGCTGCGACACACTTTAACGAAGTGGCTGACGACGGCGCGGCTCCGGTGTGTTTGCGCCTCGAGGCCCTGGTGGGCCTCGCGCTGGCCTTTAACAGCCTAGGGGAATTTCGTCACGCTCAGGGGGCACTTCGGCTGGCCGACACGCTTGCAGCCACATTAAAAGATCCGCTCGTCACGCTCATTCTTTTGTTTGTGCAACTGGAGCTGCAAGCCACCCAGGCGCTGCGTTCGTTCCACTGGGGGCACAACGAGGCAAGGTCTGCGACCAGTCCGTTTCCGATTTCAGCAGAGCTGGCTGCTGCGGCTGACGCGCTGGCTGCAGTGCCGCTGTGTCAACAGCGCTTGCGACTGCTGGCCGTGCTCAACCCAGAAAAATTGCAGAAGGCGGCCGTTGGTCAGGCGCGCGATTGCGTGCGGCAGGCTTTGGCCGGAATGCAGGACGGGCAGCTGCGCGCGCTGGAAGAGGCCACACGCATAGATGCCGCGATTGCCTTCATTTCAATCGACCATCACGCCTGCGCCCAGGAATGGTTGGGTACACTTTTGGCCGACGAGGCCCGACTGCATCACCATGTAGACGCCGTGGAGCTGATGTGGTGCCAGTCGCAACTTCTTACCGCGCAGGGTCTTCATGCGGAAGCAATGTGCAAGTATCGGCAGTACACACAGCAGACCGTGTTGCGACTGAGGTCCGAGCTGACCTCGTTGCCGCACCCGCACTTCCTGGAGGGTAGCCATGACGTGGGTCAGGTAGACCCGGTCGAGCTGAAACTGCCGATCCGCTACCGCAGCGCGTACCGCTACATCCTGGACAACTTGGGGCTACGCTCGTTGTCGGTCAACGATGCGGCAGCTCACATCGACGTCTCGGCGCGGGCGCTGCAGCTGGCCTTCAGGTTTCACCTGGGAATGGCGCCCGCCGAGTTCATCCGCCGCCGACGCATGGAGGCCATACGGACAGAGTTGGTCGAGGGCGATGGCCGCCACACCGTTCTGGACGTGGCCACTCGCTGGGGCTTGAACAGCCGCTCCACGCTGACGCAAAACTATCGGCAGCACTTTGGCGAAGCGCCATCCAACACGCTGCGCTCTGGAGCGGCGGGCCGGCTTCAGTCGCCGATTTAGCCTAGAAACGGCAGTTCCCCGGCGCCAACACTAAGGAAATCCAGCACTGGCGGGGAGTTGCGCTTGTTTGGCAGACTCACCCGATGGGTGAATCGAGACGCAAGCGACAAGGGGCCCTGGTCCAGGGCGATGAACAGG
>JBBRPV010000133.1:0-8270 GCA_038227445.1 Burkholderiales bacterium
CTACCGCGCCAACGCCCAGGTCGAGGTCTGAGGCGCCGCCGCCCAACCGACGCCGGCCAGCGAATCACGCCTTTGCCGCCGCAAATCTGGCGGCATTTTCAAACCGGCCAAAAACCAGCATGTTCGTGCCGGCGCCCGCAGATCGTTGAAAGTGCAGCCGTCCATCGCCAGGATCGAGCGCCTTGCCAGCCCCCTTCCCCCCCAGCAACTGCGCAGGGAATGGCTTGCAAGCCAAGAGGCGCCCGCTCTCGGCCGGCCCCGATGTCAGGGCCTGCATTGATTCGGCCGTAATGGGCGTGCCGGCTAAGCGCTGCTGACCTCGTTCAGGCCCGTGGCGCGAGTTTTTCAACATGCGCGTAACGACACAAGGCGTAAGCGTCCAGCCATGGCATCTTGAGATGAGGGGATCAGTGCCCGACCATCGCGAGCATGACAAACGTGGTGGCGATGACTTGCAGGGCAGCGATGGTGCGGCTTGTGTGCTGGCGACGTGCTGCGTCTTTGATCGCCTGCGTCGTACAGCACGTCGTCCTGCGCTGGGTCGCATTGTTGGCACGGCGCGGTGTCGCCGCTTGTCGACCCTCAGCCTTGGCGCTGCCAGCGGTGCGGCAGCAACTCCTCGATCCGGCTGTTCAACTGCGTGGGCAGCCGGGTGAGCACGTCCTTCAAGTAGGCCCAGGGATCGTGGCCGTGGAGTTTTGCCGATTGCAGCAAGCTCATCACGATGGCCGCGCGCTCGCCGGCGAGCAGGCTGCCGATGAACAACCAGTTGCGCCGCCCCAGGGCCCAGGGCCGAATCTGGTTCTCGATGTGGTTGTTGTCGATGGGCACGTCTGCGTTGCTCAGGAACTGCGACAGTCCCGCCCAGTGCTTCAGGCTGTAGTCGACGGCCTTGGCAATGGCGCTGCCCTCGGGCACGCGGGTGCGCTCAAGCTGCAGCCAGACGTGCAGCTCCTGCCACAGGGGCTGGGATCGTTCCTGGCGCAGTTGCAGCCGCTGCTCGGGTGTCAGGCCCCGCGCGTCGGCTTCAACCCGGTACAGCCCAGCGATACGCTGGATCGCCTGCTGGGCCACCGGGCTGGCGTTGGCCTTGACCAACTCATCGAACTTGCGCCTGGCGTGGGCCAGGCAATAGGCCGCGCTGCGTCCGTCCAGCTTCAGCGTGGCGTCGTAGCCGGCGTAGGCGTCCACCACCAGGGTGCCCGACCATCCCTCAAGGAAGGTATGCGGGTACTTGCCCCCGCGCCCAGCGCAGAAGTCATAGACCACGCCGGGCGTGGCCTCGAAGGCGCCTCGCGCGTAGGCCCACATGTACGCCTTCTTGGTCTTGCCCCCACCTGGGTCCAGCAGCCCGATGGGTGTCTCGTCAGCGTGCACCACCGCGCTGCCCAGCACGAAGGACCGTTGGGCCTGATACAGCGGCGCCAACTGCGCCCCGGTCTGGCCGGCCCAGCCCGCCAGCGTCGAGCGCGGCGTGTGCACCCCGGAGCGGGCGTTGATCTGCTCTTGGCGGTAGTAGGGCAGGTGGTCAATGAAGCGGCTGACCACCGTGTGGGCCTGCAGCCCCGGGGTGGGCAAGGCGTTGTCGAAGACTTGGGGGGCTGCGCTCTCTTGCACCAAGACCTGGCAGCACTTGCAAGCCCACTTGCCGCGAATCTGGCGCTGGACGAAGAACTGCGCCGGGATGATGTCCAGGCGTTCGCTGATGTCCTCACCCACCCGCACCATGGGCTTGCCGCAGTCTGGCGTCGGGCAGTTCGTGTTCTCAGGCTCAACCAGCTGGTCTACGCGGGGCAAATGCGCTGGGAGGGCTTCGCGCTTGGGTTGGCGGTGGGTCTGCTGTTCTGGTGCGCCGGCGCCCACGGCAGCGCCCTGCAAGGCGGCGAGCTGGGCCTCCAGGCTGGCCTGGTCGGCAGCGCAGGTCTCCTCGAACAGCGCGCGCTGCTCGGCGTTCATGGCTTCGGTCTTGGCGCCGAACTTCCAGGCCTTGAAGCGCGCAAGCTGGAAGGTGATGCTCTGGATCTTGGCGTCACGCCACTTGATGTCCTGGGCCTGGGAGTCGATGCGCTTGCTCTGCTCGCCGATGTGCTTGCTTTGCTCAGCGATGTGGACCAGCATTTGCTCGGCCGCAGCAGCCAACTCCTGGGAGCTCAGACCTTGCAGGTCCTGGGCTTGGAGGGAGTGCATATCGAGCATGACCACACTGTGCCGTGACCCCAGTGATGCTGCCATTCGGAGATGCGCCAATTGCCCTTTGAGGGTAGCTTCATGTCGTCTGCCCGCCAGGGCGCCAGGCCTCACATCACATGTGGGTGATGGTCTGCATTTGCGTCAGTCGCTGCCAAGGCAGGCCCAGCACCAGGGCGTCGAACTGCGCCTGCGTCAAGGTCATTGGTGCCGCCTGGTCACTCAGCTCGCGCGGCCAGATGAAGCGCCCGGCGTTCAGGCGCCGCGCTGCGCACCACACGCCAAAGCCGTCGTGCACGAGCAGCTTGACGCGGGTGGCCCGGGCGTTGGCAAACAGGTAGCCGTGGTGGGCCTGCGCGCTGCCAAAGACCTGCACTACGCTGGCCAGTAGCCTATCGGCGCCTGCGCGCATGTCCACGGGGCCCACGGCCAGCCAGAGAGCGTCTATCCGGATCACCGCAACAACTCCCGCATCCAGGCCGCGCAGTCAGCACTGGCCGCGCTCGGCCAGCTGATCTTCACGGCCGTAGCGCCTCGCCGCAGCTCGATCTGGATGTCAGCCGGCGCGGGCACCAACGTGCTCTGCGCCATCGACACGGGCATGAACTGCGGCGCATGCGGCGCGGCCTTGGCGGAAAGAGTCAGACGGCCGGGCGGGCGCACCAAGCCGCCACCCTGGTCCACCAGCTTGCGCCAACCGTGCACCATGTTCGCGTTCAGCTTGTGGGCCATCGCCACCTTGGCCACTGACGCCCCCGGCGCTGCGCACTGTGCTACCACCAACGCCTTCAGCTGCGCGCTGTGCCGCCGGCGCACAACAGGACTCTCTTGTTCCATCGTGTCCACCTATTTCCTTGATGGACACGATCATCAGCGCGAGAAACTCGCTATTCAAGGTGCCGGGGCTGGACGCTTACCACAAGGCGATCTCGAACAAGTACCTGCTGAACGAGAAGCTCTGCTGATGACCAAACGGAGCAAAGGCAATCGCTCCGTACTGGGCCAAGAAGTTTCGCGACTAGGAAGGGTGTAAGCGCGGCTGCATAAGAGTCTGAAATCAACCTCTCATCAAGAATTGACGTACATAAAAGGTAGAATTCCACCTCATGAGACGGATGGAATTTGACCTGGCGACGCCTCAGGAAATCGCCCGCGAGATCGGGGCTCGGTTGCGTGTTCAGCGCCTGCAGCAGTCATTCGCGCAGGACGAACTGGCGGCGCGGGCAGGCGTGTCCGCGAGCGCGCTGAAGACGCTGGAGTCCACGGGCAAGAGCACCGTAGAGACGCTCATGCGCGTGGCTGGCGCCTTGGGCCTGCAGGCTGACTTTGCGCAGTTGTTCGTCCCGAAAGATGTGTCCAGCATCGAAGACCTTGAACGCATCGAACGAGCGCAACAGCGTCAGCGTGCGCCGCGCAGGAAATCGACATGAAGAAGCTGGACGTCATCTTCCGCGGTTGGGGGCAGAACTTCGTCCTTGGGGTTCTGGCCGACGTCGACGGCAAGGTCCACTTTGCCTACTCGGCCGACGCGATCGAGCGATGCATCGAGCACTCGCCGCACAAGCTCAAGCTTGCGCCAGGCACGCAAACGGACTTCCCGCGACACCTCAACGGCCTGCCGGGTTTCATCAGTGACGCCTTGCCCGATGGCTGGGGCATATTGCTGATGGACCGCATGTTCAGGCAGGCGGGCCGGGATCCAGCCACCGTCTCCGCGTTGGATCGCCTGAGCTTCATCGGCGAACGCGCCATGGGCGCGATCGCTTTCAGGCCAAGCGCTGACTTCGAATCGACACACGAAGATCTCACGCTACTCGAGCTCGCCCAAGCCTCTCGGGATTTCGTCGAGGACCACGACCTGTCGGCGCTCAAGACACTCGCGATGGTGGGCGGCTCTCCTCATGGCGCTCGCCCCAAGGCACTCGTGAAGTACGACGCGTTGTCGGGGCGGATCAGCTCCCAAGAAGAGGCTCCGGGCGAGCCGTGGCTTGTGAAATTCAATGCAGCCAACGAACACAAGGAGGTGTGCGCGATCGAGCAGGTGTACGCCGACATGGCGCGCGCCAGCGGCATCGACATGCCAGGATCACGGCAGTTTGACCTCGGCAAGGGCATGGCCGCGTTCGGCGTTCAGCGTTTCGACCGTGAGCGTGGCCTGCGCGTGCCGGTCCAGTCCATCGCAGGAGCCTTGCACGCGGACTTTCGCGAGCCGAGCATCGACTACGTCACCGTGCTGCGCCTGACACGGCTCTTCACCCGCGACGAGCGTGAGGTGCTCAAGGCGTACCAGCAGGGAGTCTTCAACGTCGTGTTCAACAACCAGGACGACCACGCCAAGAACTTCGCTTTCCGGATGGACGAGCACATGCGTTGGCGCTTGTCACCCGCCTACGATCTGACGTTTGCGCGGGGTCACCGCGGGCATCATCAAACATCGGTCGCGGGTGCGGGTGTCCCGACGCGTTCAGACTTGCTGCGCTTGGCCGCTGATGGTGGTGTGGACCGCAAGGGAGCCGAAGCGATCATCGAGCGCACTTGCGCGCAGGCCTCCAAACTGTCTCAAGCGCTCAAGGATGCACCTGTCCGCGCAGCGACTGCGCAAGACATTGCCAAGGCGGTCAGCCTGAACGTCAAGCGGTGCGCCGGATCGCCGTCAGCTTCCCCAGACGCGGTGCGCCAGCTGTCTTCATCTGCCAAGAAGGCACCGAGCGCCAGTCACAAGAAGAAACCGAGCTGACGAGCGCACGCTTGGTCGCTGGCGATTTATGTGAGTTTATGGAAATCCAATAAATCGCCTGGTGGACGCCGGCGCACACGTGGGCGCCGAAGTGGTCGGCGGCGCCGGCGGCTGGGGCGTGGTCATCAGCTACGGCCGCGTCAGCCAGACGCTGGCCGCCACCCGTGGCGCCCCGCGGACCTGGCGCCAGTTCGAGACGCTGGCGGGCTGCCTGAAGGAGCTCGGCATCGTCGAGTACCGCGTCAACGCGGCCGAGTTCGTGCCAGGTGCGGCGGCGGGTAAGCCCGACGATAGGCGCAGCGCCACAGCGTCCGAGCGCATGAAGCGGGCCCATCAGGCGGCCGCCCACGACACCTGGTTCCGCGTGCAGGTTCAGGCCTCGATCGACGACCCGCGCCCGAGCGTTGAAGACGCAGAGGCCAAAAGGGAGTTCGCGGCCAGGCGCGCTGCCTTGGTCAAGCGCGCAGGCGCAGCGAAGAAGGCAGCAGATTGAACCGTCTGATCTGGCGGCCGATGGCGCTCGCCGATCGCGACGACGTCATGGTCTACATCGCGCAGCACAACCCGGTTGCGGCCATTGACCTGGACCTCGAGTTCGAGGCCAAAGCGGAGAACGCCCGGATGAGGCGGAAGCTGTACAAGGATGGCAGGGTCAAGGGCACATGCGAGATCGTGGTGCGACCCAACTACGTAATGATTTGCAGAACCATCGGCGATGTCGTCGAGGTGCTGCGCGCGGCGCAGCACTGGCCATGACAAAACGGTCCAACCGGCCTCGGCTCACCGAGCAGGCTGGGCGCATCGAAGAAGCCAAGCTGCAGGCCTTGAAGCAAGCTGCCGACGAAGGCTGTGCGGACGTCTCCGCAGGACGGTACACCGACGTCGATGACGATCGGCTCGAGGACGTCGATGCGCGATTGGGGAGCGCTCGAAGCGTCAGCAATGTATCTCGCGCCTGACGCTTCGACGAAAAGTATACCCAGCGGACCATCAAAAGGTATACCCGGCGAAGTTTGTTCTAAGCCTGCGGCAGTTCGATGCTGAAGGTCCGAACTAGCTCGCTCTCGAGCACCAGGCTGCCAGACTGGTGCATGCACAGCACCTGACGTCGGAGCCTGGCTTCGACCTCGTCGGGCGTTGTGCCGG
Source organism: Burkholderiales bacterium (assembly GCA_038227445.1). GTDB lineage: Bacteria > Pseudomonadota > Gammaproteobacteria > Burkholderiales > Burkholderiaceae_C > LMDS01. The sequence goes on from JBBRPV010000133.1 coordinate 6,071, forward strand.
TCACGCTGAAGTGCCTGAATCCAACCACCCAGCCAGCAAAGGTACCGGTTTCTGGGTCGGTCTCAATGGTGCAGTGGACGGCGGTCATAACATATTTCTACATCACTTCGATGGGTGGGAATCTCTTTACGCAGCGCTGCCCCTACTTGGATCGATCTACCTGGCGCGCGCAGCGAACAGGCGATATCGTCGAGCTGCTGCGAGTGCTGCAGGCGGCGCAGCAATGATCATGGTACGACCAAAAAGAGCGCGTGCTCACAGTGCATGATGACCGGATGGAAGAAAGTAGCAAAGCACGCGAGGACAAACCAGTGTCCGCCGCTGAAGAATCTCGCGTGCTGGGGATGGCCAGTTTGACCGCGCAAGTCCAGACCATGATCGAAGAGTCCGGCAACCCAGAAGGTTTCGATGCCGCGAAGTGGGTCGCTCGGTGGATTGACAGGCCCCTGCCGGCGCTGGGCGGACAAAAGCCGGTGGAACTGATGGGCACGCTTGACGGGCGGGCCCTTGTCCACAACATCGTCGCCCGCACGCAGAGCGGCTCGTACTCGTGAATGGGGACAACGGCGTGGCACAACAACGATCGATTGAAGCCGCGCTCGAACGAGGCGCGAGCAAGCTGACTCGCTGGACTCAGGATGGCACGCTGATCGAGCCACATCAGTTGGCCAAGGCTTGGGGTCATGACCTTCAAGCCGTCCAAGCTGCGGTGCAGCGTGGCGATCTTTTCGAAGTATGGGTTGACAAGGTGCCCTACTGCCCAGCGGCCTTCATCGCGTTGGGGGTTGAGGCGACGGCGATGGTGTGCCAAACGCTTGGGGGACTGACGGCATCGGCGAAGCTTGTGTTCTTGATGCGTGAGCACGGCGCTTTCAATCAACAGACCGTTTTGCAGGCGCTGAAATCAGGCACCCCGCCGAGCCGCATCGAAGAGTTGGCCAGCGCCGACGTGACCGGCGTCTAACCTCGCAACGATCAGTCATGCACAGGAAAAGTCGCTCCAGCTCGGTGGCTGGCCGCGTTGCGCGCGGCGATCCGCGGACGTTCTGGGCACTGGGCGCGAAGCGCCAGAACGTCAGCGTGAAAGATTGGCGACGGACCTTCCACGATCTCGTCAGCCGCGTCATGGTCTCGCCTGGTGTGACCCTCTTCGATGCCGTGGAGGCCGGCGTTCCGACCTACATGGGGTAGTCGTACTTTTCGTGCAGATTGGTGCGCTTCCGCCTAAAAAGACGTTGCGCAACAAGCACTTAGGATTTCGCCACTTATGCCCGCTTCGTGCTTTCCGTGCAAATTGGTGCGCTCCTGCTTCGGTGGCCCGCCCCACGCCGCGAGGCGCCTGGGCAGACGCAGGTCAGATCTCTTCGCTCAGGTCGCTGAACTCTAGCTTGAACTGCCAGCCTTCGAGAGTCGCGACCATGCGACCAAGTTCGTCCCACGAGATCTCGCGACCATCGATGACGACCATGGGCACTCGATGTTCCTCGTCGGGATCGCTGTCGACGGTGCCGCGCAGGATCAGGCGATCGTTCACGTGCGGCCCGTGGTCAGAGTCGTCCAGATGGGTGAGTGCCAAAGCCCGGCGCATCTTGCTGATCAGCCTGCCCAGCAACGCCAGTGCGTCGTCCTGCGCCTCCCCGATCACCTGAAACCGATATCCGGCCGGGCAGCCATTTCGCAGCTCGAGCGCGTCGATCGCCATGCCGGGCCCGAACAGCCGAGTGCGAAACTGGAACTCGTGTTTGGCGCCCCGCGCGTCGACCATGCTGACGGGTTCGAAGCTCACGTGCTCGAACCCCTGCAGACCGAGTCGGCTGGCGGCGGCTTCGTTGAAACATCGGCCGCAGAGCTGCCGGTAGCCACCCTCCATCGACCCGTAGTTCACGACATCGTGGGCGAGCGTGGGCTGATGGCAGGCGTCGCAGGTGATGGGCTGCATAAGCGGCTCGATGTGTGAGGGCGAGGTGACTGTAGGCTACGGACGCGTCGCTGCGAACCGATAGGCCACCTGCCTGGCCCGACGGGCATCGTCGGTGTGCAAGTACATCGAGGTCGTGGCGAGCGAGGCGTGCCGCAGGTTGTCGCGCACCGTGGTCAGCTCGGCGCCGCCTTCGAGCAGGTGGGTGGCGTGTGTGTGCCTCGTCCAGTGCGGGGTTGCCCGCCGCAACTTCTCGGCAAGGGCCGGGGTGCCTTCCTCCAC
>JBBRPV010000134.1:0-8238 GCA_038227445.1 Burkholderiales bacterium
ACGAGCAACCGGCAGACGAAGTCGCTGGCAGCCAGCGTGCGCGATGCGGTCAAGGCCGCGGGCGCGCCGTCTCCCCGAACCGAGGGCGAGTCGAATGGCGAATGGATCATCGTCGACTGCGGCGCCGCCGTCGTCCACGTCATGCAGCCGGCCATCCGCGACTACTACCACCTCGAAGAAATCTGGGGTGGCAAGTCGGTCAACATGAAGATCGACAGCTCGAAGCCGAAGCTGGTGAAGGCCTCCGAGCCCATCACCGCAGCGGCAGCGAAGCGGGCGGCAGGCGCGAAGACGGCGCCGGGCAAAGCCACCCGTACCGCCGTGAAAGCGGTGGCCGCGAAGGCCCCGGTCCAGCGTGCACCGGCCCAGCGTGCTCCGGCCAAGAAGGCGGTTGCAGTGAAGGCGAGACCTGCGCGCAACGCCGCGGCAGGCAAGGCGGTGCCGGCGAGCAAGAAGGCAGCTGCGAAGCGGGTCTCGGCGCCCCGCTCGATGGTGACGCGCGTGGTGGGCGTGAAGAAGCCGGTGGCCAAGAAGGGCGCGGTCAGCAAGGTCGCTTCACGCGCGGCCCCGGTGCGCAGGCCTGCGACACCGAAGCCGGCCGCAGCCCCTGCGAGGAAGGCCCCTGCAAAGAAGGCACCTGCGAGGAAGACCGCCTCGCGCGCATGAAGCTGTTGCTGGTCGCGGTGGGCCAGCGCCAGCCGGCGTAGGCGGTATCCGCCTACGCCGACTTCGCGAAGCGCTTCCCGCCCGAGATGCGGCTCGAACTGAAGGCCGTGAAGGCCGAGCCACGTGGTGCGAAGACCGCCGAGCAACTGATGGCCGCCGAAGCCTTGCGCATCGAGGCGGCCATTCCACGTGGCGTGCGCCGCATCGTGCTCGACGAGCACGGCGAACGCCGCACCACCGTGCAGCTCGCGGCCCGCATGGAGGTCTGGATGCGCGATGGCCGCGACGCGGCGCTGATCGTCGGCGGCCCCGACGGACTGGCGGCGTCCGTGAAGGCCGGCGCGGACGAAACGCTGCGCCTGTCCGAGCTGACCCTGCCGCATGCCTTCGTGCGCGTGTTGCTCGCAGAGGCGCTGTACCGCGCCTGGACGGTGATGGTGAACCACCCGTATCACCGCGAATGAACCGCCGTGAATGAACCCCCGTGAGAGAGTCGCCGTGAGTAAATCGTCGTGAAAGCAGGCACCGAAGCCCAGGCCTGGATCTACCTGGCCTCGCAAAGCCCGCGCCGCCGCCAGTTGCTCGACCAGCTCGGCGTGCGCCACGAGTTGCTGTGGCCCGATGCCGACGAAGACGCGGAGGCCCTGGAGGCGGTGCTGCCGGGCGAGTTGCCGGCCGAGTATGTGCAGCGCGTCACCGCCCTGAAGCTCCAAGTTGCGCGTGCACGCCTGAAGCGGCGCGGCCTGCCGCCTGCGCCCATCCTGTGTTCCGACACCACGGTGGCGTTGGGCCGGCGCATTCTGGGCAAGCCGGCCGACGCTGGCGAGGCGGCCGACATGCTGGGCGGCTTGTCGGGCCGCAGCCACCGTGTGCTGACCGCCGTGGCAGTCGGCGCTGGCCGTCGCACGCTGGCGGCACTGAGCGTGTCGAAGGTGCGCTTCGCGCTGCTGAGCCCGGCTGTCATCGCGGCTTATATCGCGAGCGGCGAGCCCTTCGGCAAGGCCGGTGCTTATGCGATCCAGAGCGCGATGGCGGCCCACATCGAACGCATCGAGGGCAGCTATTCAGGGATCATGGGCCTGCCCTTGTTCGAGACCGCGCAACTGCTGGCGCAGGTGGGCCGGCGGCTTTGAGCTGGCCGCCCCTCGTGCGGGTCGTGGCGAAGAAGCCCTCCGCTATGATGGCCTGAGCCCCATCGCATCGCGCGACGAGACCCTGCGCCACCTGAACGAGCGACCCACTGCGATGCAAGACATCCTCATCAACTGGACCCCGCAGGAGACCCGCGTTGCGGTCGTCGAAAACGGCGCGGTGCAGGAACTGCACGTCGAGCGCACCCTCGAACGCGGCCTGGTCGGCAACATCTACGCGGGCAGGGTGGTGCGTGTGCTGCCCGGCATGCAGTCGGCCTTCATCGACATCGGCCTGGAGCGTGCCGCCTTCCTGCATGTGGCCGATGTGCAGGTGAACGGTGTCGTGCCGCGCGGCGCAGCGGGCGGTGCACGCGGCGATGGCGCGAGCGGCGGCGCGTCGCAGACGCCGATCGAACGGCTGGTGTTCGAAGGCCAGACGCTGACCGTGCAGGTCATCAAGGACCCGATCGGCACCAAGGGCGCGCGCTTGTCCACGCAGATCAGCATTGCCGGCCGGATGCTCGTGTTCCTGCCGCAGGACGACCACATCGGCATCTCGCAGAAGATCGGTTCGAGCGAGTTGCGCGAGCAGCTGCGCAAGCGCATGGCGGTGCTGGCCCAGGTCCCTGAAGACGCCGGCCCGGCGGGCGGCTTCATCCTGCGCACCAACGCCGAAGAAGCGAGCGACGACGAGCTGACTGAAGACATCCGCTACCTGCGCAAGACCTGGGGTGCGGTACGCGAGCGCAGCTTCAAGCGGCCGCCCGGCACCCTGCTGCACCAAGACCTGAGTCTGGTGGAACGCGTGCTGCGCGACTTGTCGCACGAGGCCACGCAGGCCATCCGGATCGACTCGCGCCTGCAGTACGAGCAGCTCGCGAAGTTCGGCCAGGAATTCACGCCGAGCTCGGTCAAGAAGCTCGTGCTCTACGGCGGCGAGCGGCCGATCTTCGACCTGTTCAACATCGACGACGAGATCGCGCGCGCGTTGACTCGGCGGGTCGACCTGAAATCGGGCGGTTACCTGATCATCGACCAGACCGAGGCGCTGACGACGGTCGACGTGAACACCGGCGGCTTCGTCGGCGCACGCAACTTCGATGACACGATCTTCAAGACCAACCTCGAAGCCGGTCAGGCCATCGCGCGCCAGCTGCGGCTGCGCAACCTTGGCGGCATCATCATCATCGACTTCATCGACATGACGCGTGAAGACCACCAGACCGCGGTGCTGAACGAGCTGCGCAAGCAACTCGGCCGCGACCGCACCAAGGTCACGGTGAGCGGCTTCACGCAACTCGGGCTGGTGGAGATGACGCGCAAGCGCACGCGCGAATCGCTGGCCCACATGCTGTGCGAGGTGTGCCCCACCTGCGAAGGCCGCGGCCAGGTCAAGACGCCGCGCAGCGTGTGCTACGACATCCTGCGCGAGATCCTGCGCGAAGCGCGCCAGTTCGACCCGAAGGAATTCCGCATCATCGCTTCCGCGACGGTGGTGGAAATGCTGCTCGACGAAGAGAGCCAGCACCTGGCGGGCCTGAGCGACTTCATCGGCAAGCCGATCTCGCTGCAGGCCGAGAGCACGGGCTCGCCGGAGCAGTACGACATTGTTTTGATGTAGCCGTTTCACAGTGTCTTACCCCACGTGCTTCGTTGCCGGTGGACGCTGTCATGATTCGCCAATGAGTTCTCGAGCTGGCCGTGCCACCGATCTCCGAGCCAAAGGACTGAACGATGTACATCGACAAAATCACTTTGAAAAACGTCAGAGGTTTTGAAAGCCTGGAGTTTGACTTGTGCCGAGGCGACGGCAAATACGCAGGCTGGACTGTGTTTACCGGAGACAACGGCGCCGGGAAGAGCACGCTGCTGAAAGCCATAGCGGTGGCCCTGATCGGCAGAGACGTAGCGCGCTCACTTCAGCCCAGCTTTCATCGGTGGATTCGTGAAGGGGCGGGGGAGCAAGAAGCCAAGATCGAGCTGATGATCCTGCCGGAGAAGGGCGTCGATGAATTCTCCGAAAAGGGGAATACAGCGTACAAGAGATTTCCTGCGTCGGTGATCTTGAAGCACAGCGGCAAGGAAGCGGCTGTGGAACTGCCGACGGCTGCGGGAAGCAAGACGACTCTTGTTCAGCGAGGTCTTTGGTCACCCGTTGCGCGCGGCTGGTTTTCATGCGGCTACGGTCCGTTCAGGCGAGTGTTCGGAGCCTCGCAGGAAGCGACTCGACTGATGGTCAGCCCCACGACGGAGCGGTTCGTCACCATGTTCCAGGAAGCGGCATCGCTCTATGAAGTAGATCAATGGTTGCGTAACCTGAGCCACAAGCAGCTCGAAGGGCGCTCGCCTGAGAGCGGGCAACAATTGGACCTGCTGCTCGAAATCCTGCGTGACGACTTGATGCCAAACCAAATCACGGTCGACCGCGTTGACTCGGACGGGCTGTGGCTGAAGGATCGCAACGGACTGCAACTGGCCTGGGGAGAAATGAGCGACGGCTATCGCGCGGCGTTGGCTTTGCTGGCCGACATTCTTCGTCATTTGATCGCAGCCTACGGCATCGACGGGCTCGCGGAGCGCGGTCAAGACGGCAAGATTCGGATCGTGCGCAGTGGTGTTGTCATGATCGACGAGATCGATGCGCACCTGCACCCGGAGTGGCAGCGGGAAATCGGCTTTTGGCTCAAGCGGCACTTCCCAAAGATCCAGTTCCTTGTTACCACGCATAGCCCGATCATCTGTCAAGCGGCCGACGAGAATGGCTTGTTCGTACTTCCTGAGCCTGGCAGTGGTGCAGCGCCACGCTCGCTGACGGCAGGCGAGTACAAGACGGTCATCAGTTCAAGGCCGGACACCATTCTGCTGACGCCGGCCTTCGGCCTTCAAAACACGCGCTCGCCCCGCGCGGTGGAGGGGCGAGCGGAGTACGCAAAGCTTATGGCCAAGAAAAGAGCCGGTGCGAAGCTGACCAAGGAGGAGCAAGGTACGGCAGACCAGCTTGAGATGTTTGCCGTCACCGGCGAGGAGCCCTGACCCATGCGGCGAGTAATCCGCGTGCCCTTACCGAAGGCAGCACAGACCTATCTCAACAAACGTCAAGCAGCGTTGAACAATCACTCAAGACTTGGCACGCCGGCCATCGAACGCGACTGGAAAATTGCTCGTCAGACCCAAGCCATGGCGACCGTGCTGAGGTCGCTGCGGCTGATGATGGGTGCGCGTGAGCGATGCATGTACTGCGTTGATTCACATGGCAGCGACATTGAACACTTTCGACCGAAGGCGCGACATCCGGCGCATGCCTTCCAGTGGTCCAACATGTTGTTGTGTTGCACGGAGTGTGGTCGCTTCAAGGGCAGCCAGTTTCCGATGACGAACCGCAGACCGATGCTGATTGATCCAACGGCCGAAGACCCGTGGCAGCACCTTGACTTCGATCCAGACACGGGAAACTTGACCGCGCGATTCGACCTTGACGCAAACGATTGGTCAGCCAAGGGCGCGATGACGGTCGCGGTCTTGCGACTCGACCGCCGTGAGGCGATGGCGGCCGGTTACGCGAGCACATTTCGGCGCCTTGCAGGCATAGTACAAACATCATTGGCGTCGATGGCGGATGGGTCGATGACGTCGGCGAATCTGTTGGCTGCCATGAGGCACGCTGACGACCATGGGCTGCTGCCGTGGTGCCTCAACGGCGCAGGCCAGTCTTTCATGCCGTTCAGCGAACTGCGCGATCAACATCCGCAGATTTGGGCCGATTGCCTCGCGGTGGTGCATTGAGTTGGCGATTTGCAGCAGGACCAAGAAACAACGACTTGAACTGACTTGAACTGACTTGGATCGGAAGGGGCGCGCTGCGCAAGCTGGAGCCGCGCCTCCTGCCCGGGCAATCGACGACGATCTCTCACGCGAAGCATCGCGCGAGCGAGAGCGCTACCTTCGATAGCTGACTAGTGCAGTTGCTGGCTGGCCACCACGTTCTGGCAGCGCCTGGTATCGACAGTCTCGAGTTCAACCCCGCGGCACCCGTCGAGATGGCAGCCGCGATCACAGAAGGGGAAAAAAGTGGGTATCGCATCGTGTTGATATGAGGCGCGTGAGCCGGAGATCGCACTAAGATAGGTTCTACAAACCTCTTGTCACTGCCTGCGCAGGCCACTATGAAAGACATCACCCTGACCACCGACGAGAGTCTCATGGAGGCGGCGAGTGTAGGTGTTCGGATTGAGCGCATCACTTTGAACGAAGAGTTCCGCCAATGGCTCGGCGAATACACGGCCACAGCCGCGAACGAATGCCGCAACACCACGCCGTGATGGCCAAGCTGCGTGGCCAGCTGAAGGTCGTGCGCAAGCTCTCGCGAGACGAGATGAATGAGCGCTGAAGTCGTGGTCGACACCAACAACTTCTTCCGTGATCTCAACACGACGGATGCGCGCAGACGCGCGGTAGCGGCGCCCGTTGCCCACGCCCTTTTGGCGAATGGCGAAGCTTGCATCAGCTTCCAGTTGGTGCTTGAGTGCCTGAACACAGCACTGCGCAAGGCTCAAGTCGCGCAGGACATCGAGTCGATGCGGAGCTTCGTGTACACCGTGTTGACCCTGCTGTTGCTGGTCCCTGCGCGCCCGGCGCTTTGCCACAGCGCGCTCGGCATCTTGGCCGGCTGGCGCTTCAGTTTCTCAGACTCGCTCATCGTCGCTGCGGCATTGACGGCCAGTTGCAGCCAACTTCTCAGCGCAGACCTGCAGCATGGCCGGCACGTCGAGGCGTTGACAATCCATCACCCGTTCATGCGCTGAATTCCGTGTTCTCCATCCTCATCCCCACCTGGAACAACCTCGAGTACCTGCGCTTGTGCGTGCGCAGCATTCGCGAGAACAGAGGTGGCGCCGCAAATTCGAACACCGCGACAAGTGGAAACTCTGCGAAAACAACCCGGGCCTGAGGCCCGAGAAAGCAGGATGACCATGAGCAAGAGACCACGCAGGAACCACTCACCGCTGTTCAAGGCCAAGGTGGCGGTGGACGCCATCAGAGGCGAAAGGACACTGGCCGAATTGGCCAAGCTGCACGACGTGCACGCCAACCAGATCGTCGATTGGAAGAACCAGTTGCTCGAACGCGCGGCCAGCGTTTTCGGCGCCGAGTCGGCGGCGGCGCCGACGGTGGACTTGAAGGAGCTGCATGCCAAGATCGGACAGCTCGCATTGGAGAATGATTTTTTGGCCGGCGCGCTCAGCAAGGCGGGCATGCTGAGCGCAAAGCGATGATCGACCGCAACCACGCACTGCCGATCACGCGGCAGGCCGAGCTGGTGGGTATCAGCCGAGGCAACGTGTACTACCTGTCGCGCGCCACGTCAGAGGCCGACCAGCGGCTGATGAAGCGCATCGACGCACTCAACCTCGCGCATCCCTTCATGGGCAGCCGCATGCTGCGCGACATGCTCAATCGCGAAGGCTTCGAAGTCGGGCGCCGACATGTGGCCAAGCTCATGCAGCGCATGGGGATCGAGGCGCTGTACCGCAAGCCCAACACGAGCAAGAAGCACCCGGACCACAAGATCTATCCGTACCTTCTGCGTGGGCTGAAGATCGAGCGTGCGAATCAGGTCTGGGCGACCGACATCACCTACATCCCGATGGCATGCGGCTGGGTTTACCTGTGCGCCATCGTCGACTGGGCGAGCCGCAAGGTGTTGTCGCACCGCGTGTCGATCAGCATGGATACCTCGTTCTGCCTGGAGGCGCTGGAGGAAGCCTTCGCCAAGTACGGGCAGCCCGAGATCTTCAACACCGACCAGGGCAGCCAGTTCACCAGCGAGGCCTTTACCGACGCGCTGAAGGTCCGTGGGGTGGCGATCAGCATGGATGGCAGGGGGGCATGGCGCGACAACGTCTTCGTCGAGCGGCTGTGGCGCTCGATCAAGTACGAAGAGGTCTACCTTCATGCCTACGACTCTGTCGGCCAGGCCAAGACGGGCATCGCGCGATACATCAGCTTCTACAACACCGTGCGGCCGCACTCGTCGCTGGACAAGAAGACACCGGACGAGTTCTACTTCGCGACGCTGCCGGCGATCAAACGGGCAGCTTGAGCGGTGAACACGAGTTGCCCACCGCGTCGGTCGTGCTTTGCGTCGCAAGCGCCGCACGCCCGCCGCCGTGGACAACTCTGCACCGATGCCAGACCCGCAGGGCTCCACTTATCGAAGCTACTTTGGTGTTCGGACAAGCGGAGCCACCTCTCCGAAATGAGGTGACTGTCCGCGCCCCCCGCGTCCACGCGACCCATGCAGCACGGGCCCAGATCGAAACGATGACCACGGCTCCCGCCTTGCTCGCGGGCTCGCACTCACTCGATGCGATGAATGCATCGGCCTGGACTCTGCAGGTCTGAATCACGAGTACCCTGAAGAATTACGGGTACCTCTGCG
>JBBRPV010000135.1:0-8135 GCA_038227445.1 Burkholderiales bacterium
GGTGAATGCGGGCGACCACGCAGAGTGCGGCAAGCGAAGCTCGCGGCGCCGGGGAAACTGCTTCGGGGTGCCCGGCCCCCTCTGGCGGCAACGCCAGCACCAATGATTCGCTTGCCACAACCCGACTCCCTTGACGCTCACCTTGAGCGCTGGTTTTTGGAGGGGGAATTTTCAGGGGCAACTGCCGCGCGCCGTCACCTTTCGGTTGGCCGAACCCGCGTTCGAGGGGTCGCTTGGCCGCTTCTGGGCGTGGGACGGTCTGACTGCTTGAGTGGCGTGGCATGCGGTCGCCCTTGTTTTGATGCGAGCATGACGCCGCCTTGACCCGCGGTCTGGCAGGGCCGTGATAATCGTCGGCTGGACCCAAAGCCAGGTAGGCCTGACTCTTGAATCGGCCGCTGCCGCCCTCACACTTGACCCGTCGGAAATCGTTCCGGCACCCCTGCTCGACACAAGACTGAACGACACAAGACGATCATGGAAAAACAAACGCTTTCATTCCAAGCCGAGGTCAAGCAGATCCTGCACCTCGTCACGCACTCGCTCTACTCGAACAAGGAGATTTTCCTGCGCGAGCTGGTCTCGAACGCATCTGACGCTTGCGACAAGCTGCGCTTCGAGGCGATCAACAGCGCCGCGTTGTTCGAAGACGCCCCGAACTTGGAAGTGCGGGTGAGCTTCGATGCCGAAGCGAAGACCCTCACGATCGCCGACAACGGCATCGGCCTGTCGCTCGACGAGGCGGTGGCCAACCTGGGCACCATCGCTAAGAGCGGCACGCGGGAATTCATGGCTGCGCTTGATGGCGACAAGAAGAAAGACGCGCAGCTCATCGGCCAGTTCGGTGTGGGCTTCTACAGCGGCTTCATCGTGGCCGACCGCATCAGCGTGGAGTCGCGCCGCGCCGGTTTGCCGGCCGAGCAGGGCGTGCGCTGGAGTTCGGAAGGCAGCGGCGATTTCGAGGTCGAGACGATCACACGCGCGCAGCGTGGCACGAGCGTGACGCTGCACCTGCGCGAAGGCGAAGAAGAGTTCCTGACAGGCTGGAAGCTGCGCTCGGTGATAGGCAAATATTCCGACCACATCTCGCTGCCAATCCTGATGCAGAAGGAAGAGTGGGACGCCGAGGCCCAAAAACAGGCTGTTAGCGAAGAGTGGTCGCCGGTCAACAAGGCTTCGGCGTTGTGGGCTCGCGCCAAGAGCGAGATCACTGCCGACGAATACACCGCCTTCTACAAGCAGATCAGCTACGACACGGAAGCGCCGCTGGCCTACACGCACAACCGTGTTGAAGGCCGCAGCGAGTACACGCAGTTGTTGTACATCCCTGCGAAGGCGCCGTTCGACCTTTGGAACCGCGACAAGCGCGGTGGGGTGAAGCTCTACGTGAAGCGTGTCTTCATCATGGACGACGCCGAAGCGCTGATGCCGGTCTACCTGCGCTTCGTGAAAGGCGTGATCGACAGCGCGGACCTGCCGCTGAACGTGTCGCGCGAGCTTCTGCAAGAAAGCCGCGACGTGAAAGCGATTCGCGAAGGTTCGACCAAGCGCGTGCTCTCGATGCTCGAAGGCCTGGCCGACAACGAAGATGCTGCCGAGAAAGCGCGCTACGCGGCGTTCTGGAAAGACTTCGGCGTGGTACTGAAAGAGGGCATTGGCGAAGACCATGCGAACCACGAACGCTTGACCAAGCTGTTGCGGTTCGCGTCAACGCACGCCGAAGAGGGTGTGTCGCTCACCGATTACGCCGCGCGCATGAAAGAAGGCCAGGAGGCCATCTACTACATCACTGCCGACAGCCTGGCAGCGGCAAAAAACAGCCCGCAGATTGAGATCTTCCGCAAGAAGGGCATAGAGGTGCTGCTGCTGATCGACCGCGTCGACGAGTGGCTGCTGAGCCATCTGCACGAGTTCGACGGCAAGGCGATGCAGAGCGTTGCCAAGGGCGCCGTTGACCTTGGCACGCTACAAGACGAAGCCGAGAAGAAGCAGGCCGAAGAAGCCGCAACCGCCTTCAAGCCCGTGCTCGACCGATTGAAAGACGCGTTGAAGCTGCGCGCGAAAGATGTGCGCGTGACGACCCGCCTGGTCGACTCGCCGGCCTGTCTGGTGGTGGAAGAGGGCGACATGAGCGGGCACTTGGCGCGTTTGCTGAAGCAGGCCGGCCAGGCCGCGCCTCAGTCTTTGCCAACGCTCGAAGTCAATGCAGAGCATGCGCTCGTGAAATTACTCGACAGCAGCGCGCACTTCTCCGATCTGGCCAATATCCTGTTTGACCAGGCGCTACTCGCCGAAGGCGGGCAGCTCGAAGACCCCGCCGGTTACGTGAAGCGCGTCAACGCCTTGCTTGTGGCTTGAGCTGGGCTCACCGCATGCCGCCCAGCGCAGGCTGGGCCATCGCCTCGATCTGCTCGCGCAGGCGTGTGGTCTGCTCCGCCCAGTAGGCAGGGCTCGCGAACCAAGGGAAGGCGATCGGGAACGCGGGGTCGTTCCAGCGCCGGGCGATCCACGCGCCGTGATGAATGATGCGCAAGGTGCGCAGTGGTTCGACAAGGCGCAGTTCGCGCCAGTCGAAGTCCATGAAACTTTCGTAGCCCTCGAGCACGACCGCAAGCTGGCGATTCATGGCTGCGCGGTCGCCCGAAAGCAGCATCCACAGATCTTGGGTCGCCGGGCCCATCACGGCGTCGTCTAGATCAACGAAGTGCGGGCCGTCGGTCGCCCACAGCACGTTGCCCAGGTGGCAGTCGCCGTGAAGGCGCAGCAGGCGCGGTGGGTCGCTGGTGTCGAACGCTGCTTGCACGGCGGCGAGTGCCACATCGACCGTATGTCGCCACGCAGGCAGTGCGTCGGGCGGAATCATGTCATGCGAGAGCAGCCAGTCGCGGTTGTCGAAGCCCACGGTCTGCGGGTTCAGTGACTGGCGAAACGCAAAAGGCTTGACGGCGCCGACGGCATGCATGCGGCCGATGAAGCGGCCGATCCACTCCAGCGTGCTGACGTCTTCCAGTTCGGGCGCGCGGCCGGCCAGGCGCTGCGTGATGCTGAACCGGTAGGCTCCGAGATCAGTGCCGAACTGCGCCAGCGTCGGCCCAGCGAGCGTGATGTCGGTCAACCGGCTAGGCCCGCTTGCGAGTTCGAGTGGCCAGGCCGCGGCCACGGGGATTTCGTTCGCCGCGAGTTCAGCCGCAAAGCTGTGTTCTTCCAGGATCTGTTCGTCGCTCCAGCGGCCGGGGCGGTAGAACTTGGCGACCACGATGCGGCCGTCTTCGAGGAAGACCTGAAAGACGCGGTTCTCATACGAGTTGAGTTGGATCAGCCGGCCGTCGCCACGCAGGCCAACGGCGTCGAGCGCATCGAGAACAGTGTCGGGGTGCAGGTCAGCGTAAGGCGCGTCGAGCGATGCGCGCGCGGGGTCGGGTGAGGTCATGGCGCGCATCGTACGCGCCGTGACCATGACCGCGAGTACGAATCAGCGCTGCTTGTTGTCGGCGGGGCGAAGCAGGTCGACGACAGTGCCAACAATCGCATCGTCGTCCGCCGCGGTACTTGACGACAAGCCAACCCGGCCAACGGATCCTGGCGCAGAGTGCGCCGGTTCGGCGGATGCCGTGCCTCGCATCTCTGGTCCGGAGAGCAGCGAGAGTTCGCTGCTGCCCGACGAGTCACGCTCGCGGTCGGGGGCGAAGAAAGAGTCCTGGAACAAAGTAGAGTCTTGCCAGAGAGACGAACGCTCTGCGCGTCGGGTGGCTACGGTGTTGGCGAGCGAGTCACGCGCCTGGTGAAGATTCACGGATGACGGAGACGCCGGCTGCGGCGCGCGCGAATTTGCCCCCATGTTTGGCACCAATAACTGCAGCTCGGCAGCCGACGGCAGGTTGTCGATCGCACAGTGCAGGTAGCGTACGCGGCAGGCGCTGAGCACCGACTGCTTGATCTGGATCGTGCGCCTCGATGCGGCATGATCGGTGTCGAGGTCAATGGCCGCGAGAACGCGGCCATTGGCGCTGCAAATCGCGAATGCAACGTGGCTCGTGCCCAGCAGATCGAACCAGTAGCGCACTTCGTTCGGATCATTAGGCTGGCAAAAGCGCACGAGCGGCAGTTTGGACAACACGATGTGGTGAGGCAGCGCTTCGCGCAATAAGCGGTAGGCGCGCCGTTCCTCGATCGAAAAAACCGGCCTTGCTGTGAGGGGCCACTCGGTCGGCAATTCAGCCCGAGCCTTTGGCTGACGTGAATTGATCAGCCACGCTGCGAACGTGAGTGACAACACGATCAGAGCGGCAAGCGCTGCTAGCCACAAGTATGTTTGCATGTTGAACAAGGCGGCTCGTGAAAACCGCGGGGAGTGTCAGAAGTTGGCTCACAAACTGTAGCGGATATCAACCGCCGCCCACTGCGTTTCAGGTCGCCAAGGTGGGAGTCTGCATAACAGGCGCGAGACTAACTTGCGTCTGTTTAGTCACTCTTCCGCGATATGTGCAACTTTGCCCATTGATGCCTTCACTTCGGACAACACACCAAGAATTTCACCGACCTGTAGCGTACGCAGCTTTAGCTGGTAGTCCAGTCCGGCAGCTTGATGTTCGACCATCTCGCCAACATGTGACGCAAGGCTGTCAGGCGGTAGCTTCAACCAAGCGTCGGATTCCGAGCCGTCCCGTTCCACCGTCGCACCAGCGCGCCGGGCGATCTTGAGCATCGCAACGTTCTCGCTCAGGGCGTGAATGAACAGCATCTCGACGCCCCGATTGCGCGCATGAAGCATCGCGTGTTCAAAGAGGCGCTGGCCAAAGCCACGCGAGCGCGCCTTGGGCAGAACCGAAACGCCGAATTCCGATACGGCCGACCGGCCCGCCACCGGCGCCGCTGCGGTGTGCGCTAGATGCGCCATAGCGATCAGTTCGAGGCGGCGGCTGAAGATCCCCAACACTTCGTCCTGCTCGAAGTCGAGCATGTCGACATACTTTGATATTTGAACGTCAGTTGCCGCGTATCCAAAACGAAGATGGCGGTCGCTCACATCTAAGGCCATCAAGTGAGCTGAGATGCGTTCGCGGTGGCGCGGCCCGAGTGAGCGTATCGGAACCCATGTACGGTCGACAGGCGGGCGCTGGGCTGGCTTTGGCGCATCTGCCGACGGGTGAATAGACTGAGGCAACTGCATGCCGGCTTCGACGGGGATGCTCATTGCTGAGTCCTCCTCTGTTTAGGGTTAACCCCAGTCTATGTGATCGTGTTAGAGGCTGACGCTAAAACCATTGGAACGGATCCGCCTCCTACTTGCGCAGCTTTGATATACTGGAAGGCTTTCCCGAAGTACGCCCCCGGGAAGGTGGACCATGCGGCAACGTTCCGCTTGGTTTGCGCCTTGCGAGAGTCTGCCGGTTAAAAGAAGCAGAGCCGAGCTTGGTGACCAAACCCAGTGAAAGCTGTGGGGCTGACAAACCAACTCAAGCCGATTCCCATGAAAACCTTCAGTGCCAAGCCGGCCGAAGTGACGCATGAGTGGTTTGTGATTGACGCGACCGATAAGGTTCTCGGAAGGGTGGCCAGTGAAGTCGCCCTCCGCTTGCGCGGCAAACACAAGACCATTTACACGCCTCACGTCGACACCAGTGATTTCATCGTCATCGTCAACGCCGAGAAGATTCGCGTTACGGGAAACAAAGCCAACGACAAGGTGTACTACCGCCACTCGGGTTACCCGGGCGGCATTCATGCCACCAAGTTCAAGGATATGCAGGCCAAGCATCCGACCCGCGCCATCGAGAAGGCCGTCAAAGGCATGCTCCCGAAGGGCCCGCTGGGTTACGCCATGGTCAAGAAGCTGAAGGTGTACGCCGGTGCCACGCACCCACACACTGCCCAGCAGCCCAAAGTGCTTGAGCTTTAAGGAGCGGCCATGATCGGAATTTGGAACTATGGAACCGGCCGCCGCAAATCGTCGGTGGCGCGCGTCTTTATCAAGAAGGGCACTGGCCTGATCATTGTCAACGGCAAGACCGTAGACGAGTACTTTGGCCGTCAGACCTCAATCATGGTGGTCCGTCAGCCGTTGGTGCTGACCGCTAACGACGCAGCGTTTGACGTCAAGGTCAATGTGCGTGGCGGTGGTGAATCGGGCCAAGCCGGTGCGGTGCGCCACGGCATTACCCGTGCGCTGATCGACTATGACGAAGCGCTCAAGCCGCCGCTCAAGCATGCCGGATTCGTGACGCGTGATGCGCGCGAAGTCGAGCGCAAGAAGGTTGGTCTGCACGGTGCACGTCGCAGGAAGCAGTTCAGCAAGCGCTGATTTCACGCGCTTGTTTCTGCAAGAAGGCCGCCTCCGGGCGGCCTTTCCGTTGTGCGCCCAGCATGGGCGCGATCTTCGGGGTGTAAGTCCCCGGCCGAGCTGGCCACAGCAAGGCAAGTGAATCGCAACTGCGTGAGGGTGACCGAGCGTGGGGAGGAAGCGAGGAGCGTAAACCGCGAGCTGAGGTACACAAACCGCATCCGAGGCGGCGCCGACCAGGGCGAGCAGGCAACGATCTGCAAAGCTCTTGTGGCCAAGGGTCAGGCGACGTAAATGCGGCAGTTGTGCGGGGAAGGATCGCGTTCTTACCTGGGGAGATCTCGCCTCATGCCTGAAAGGGCGACGGTGACGAGCCGGAGCGAGAAGTCAGCACAAGCCGTAGTAGCCCGGCAACGGGCAAAGGGCTGAACGAGAAGGAGGGTGACGAGTCGTGTCGCTTGAAGAGGTCGGAACTCAGAAGCCGCAAACAGCGGGTGCTAGGCCGAGGGCGGCGGTGAAGCCAATGCCCGAACCCGGGCATGAGCAGGCATCGACGGCGCGGCGCGAACAGACGAGCCCGGGGGCCGGTGACCTGCTTGGGCAGGCGCTGGCCAGAGAGAACATGGTCCGCGCGTGGAAGCGTGTGAAGGCCAACAAGGGCAGTGCCGGCGTTGACGGACGCACGGTGCTGAAGACAGGGCGAGTACCTCAAGCAAGCGTGGCCCGACATCCGGGCCGGATTGCTGGACGGCAGCTACCGGCCTGAGCCGGTGCGCCGCGTGAGCATTCCGAAGCCGGGAGGCGGGACGCGCGAACTGGGGATACCGACCGTGGTGGACAGGCTAATTCAGCAGGCGCTGCTGCAAGTGCCGCAGCCGCTCATCGACCCAACGTTCAGCGCGCACAGCCACGGCTTTCGGCCGGGGCGAAGCGCACATGGCGCGGTGTTGGAGGCGCAGCAGTACGTGCAGGCGGGCCATCACGTGGTGGTGGACGTGGACTTGGAGAAATTCTTCGACCGCGTCAACCACGACATCCTGATGGACCGGCTGGCCAAGCGTATCGCGGACAAGCGGGTGCTGCGGCTGATCCGCTGCTACCTGCAAGCGGGCGTCCTGGCGCACGGGGTGTTCAGCGAACGATTCGAGGGCACGCCACAAGGCGGGCCGCTGAGCCCGCTGCTGGCAAACGTGCTGTTGGACGAAGTGGATCGGGAGTTGGAGCGCAGGGGCCACAAGTTCGTGCGCTATGCCGACGATTGCAACGTCTACGTCAGGAGCCAGCGGGCGGGTGAGCGGGTCCTGCAAGCGCTGCGCGGCTGCTACGCGAAGCTCGCGCTGAGGGTCAACGAGTCCAAAACGGCGGTGGCGTCGGCCTGGGGACGCAAGTTCCTGGGCTATTGCTTCTGGGCGTACAAAGGCGAAGCAAAAAGGGCGGTGGCCAAACCGGCGCAGGACAAGCTGCGCGAGCGACTGCGCCAACTGACACGCCGCACACGGGGCCGCAGCCTCGAACAGATCGCCACGGACTTGCGCGACTACGTGCCCGGCTGGAAGTCGTACTTCCGGCTAGCGCAGACGCCCAAGACCATGCGCGAACTGGATCAATGGCTGCGACACCGGCTGCGGGCCTTGCAGCTCAAGCAGTGGCGAAGCGGCCCCACGATCTTGCGCGAACTGCGCCGACTGGGCGCCAGCGCGGACGATGCGGCCAGCATCGCTGGCAATGCACGACGCTGGTGGCACAACAGTGCCTTGGCGCTGAACCGTGTGCTCACGATTGCCTACTTTGACCGCTTGGGGGTACCGCGATTCTCCTGACCTCAACTTCTCGAACCGCCCTGTGCGGACCCGCA
>JBBRPV010000136.1:0-7808 GCA_038227445.1 Burkholderiales bacterium
ACCGGCCTGCCGGCCCTGGCCGTGCCCTGCGGCTTCGATGCCGACGGCCTGCCCGTGGGCATGCAGTTGATCGGCAAGCCCTTCGACGAGGCCACGTTGTTCAGGGTCGGCGCAGCCTACCAGGCGCTGACCGATTTTCATCGCAAGGCGCCGCCGATCTGAGGCGCCGGGGAGTCGACCCTGCTGACCATCACCGCGATCATCCGTGTCAAGACCGGTACCGAGCAGGCGATGCGTGACGCGCTGCTCACCGTTGCCGACCACGTCCGTTTGAACGAGCCGCAGACGATCGGCTTCTTCATCTCGCAAGATGCGGACGACCCCTGCCTGTTCACCACTTACGAGCGCTTTTCCGACGCAGCCGCGATGGACCGCCACAACGACTCCGAGACCGTGGCGCGCTTTTACGGCATCGCCGCAGCGCTTCTCGATGGCGAGGTGACGCTCGTGAAAGCGGTGGAGGTCTCAGCGAAGCCATAGCACAGCGGTCGGTGGCGCAGAGTCATCGACACGCTCCGCGGGCTCATCACCGGCACCCTTTCAGACACAAGGCAAGACCTCGCCAGCGGGGACCGCAATCCTTTGCCGCACAGTCGCCGCACGGTCGCCGTATCGGCGTCACCGGGTCCCTCTGGCCACAAGGGCGCCGCAGTCGCTTGCCGGGGATAGGAAATTTGGTTCGTCAGAAGAATTTGTGGGCAAGTTTTGGCTCTGGAAGCTTGCCGAGCACGTGATACAGAGAGAGTTCGGCGATCCTGAACGTCCGATAGCCGTATGCTTTTCTCAGTGTGACTTTGGCTTTGTTGTTCAGACCCTCGATGACGCCGCTGGAGAACTGCTTCTTGGCCCTGAAGTAGTTGAGCAGCAGCTCCCGGTGCGCGCGCACGGTGCGGACGAACTTCTTGACCGGCTCGATGCGCGAACGCATCGCCCGTTTGCACCATGCATCGAGGTATTTGGCCGCCCAGGCCGGTGAGTTGTACGCCCAGAACAGCTGGAACTCTTCCTTGAGCAAGTAGGCCCGTACGCTCTTCAGGTTGTACGCCAGCAGCCCGCTCAGACTCAGGCGCTGCTTGGCCGTCAAGTTCTCCGGCCGCTTGAGCAAACACCAGCGTTTGTTCTTGAGCATGGGCTCATAGCCCTCCCGAACCATGCGTCGTGCCTCGCCGGCGCGTACCTCGTCCAGCGCCTTGTTGAGCTTGGCCACCATGTGGAAGCGGTCCAGGATGTTGAGCGCTTGCGGGCAATGCTTGGCGATGATCTCCAGGTAGGGCCGCCACATGTCCGAGCAGACGAACTCGACCTTGCCGGCCACCTGCTGACCGATGAGGGTGAAGAACTTCTCGAAGCTGAGCTTCGTGCGGTCCTTGCCCACCCACAGCAGCCGCACGCAGTCGGCCTCGATCTGATAGACCAGCGTCAGGAACTTGCGACTCTTGCCGATGTGGATTTCGTCGACGCCGATGGCGCGTAAGGTGCCGATCTCGCGATGCTCCAGCCCCCACTGCACGACGTACTCCACCGCATGGCAGACCTGGTCCCAGGTCGTGCCGAAGCTCAACGCCGTCTCCTTCCACGACAGCTTGCGTGCCCAGTGCGCCAGGTACAGCATGTAGGCCTTCGTCAGACTGTGTTTACCCATGGCCCAGGGCACCGACTCCACCTTCACGCCGCAGTCGCGACACTGCACCCGCCGCATGGCATACAGCAACATCACGGCATAGCCCCAGACCGGGATGAACTCAAAGCGCCGCGTGGGCAGCAAGTCGTATCCGGGCGCGGCTTTGCCGCAGCACGAGCAGTGCGGCTTGGAGCCGCGGCGCGGGCGCACGTCGACCTCGATGGTGCTGGTGGCCTCATTCAGCCGCACAGCGGCGTAGACGAAGCCTGGAAAGTGGTGGCAGGCATTGAGCAACCGGGCGAGCAACATGGCCAACTCCCGTGACAGACTTCAGGGCGCGTTCAGTCTCGAGCCGCAGCTCGCGCAGCGCCTGCGCCAAGCAATCCCCGACCTCGACGACTGGCCCCGATCCTGGCACGTCGAGCCCGCAGATATCGCCGTGGGCCAACAGATCGTTCAGGCGATCACGCCGTTCATGCTCCATCTGCTGGAACAGCGTCTGGCCAAGGCAACCATCAGACGGTATCGCGACAACCTCTGGACGCTCGGCGGCGAACTCATCCGCCGCCGTTACGACGACGATGAGCTCGCCAAGAGGCACGTCAAGGACGCCCTGCGACAACTCACCCAAGACGACAGCGGACCACTGATGTGGCCGCGCATCACCGAAGCGGAACAGGCCTCACTGGATGCCACTTGTCGAAAGCTGAATCGATTCATGCGCGAATGGGCTGCAGCCGACCGATCCGACTGACGTAACGACTGGCGCCCGCGAGCGCGTCGCGGTCTGCAGCGCAGAGTTGCCCACGGCGGCGGGCGGTCGGCGCTTGCGACGAACCGACCGACCGACAGATCGACACGGTGGACAACTCGTCTCGGATGCTCAGGATCGCCCCAAACCGCCCACAGATAGTCCGGAAGAACCCATCTCTTCAAGCGAGAACAAGACCGTGCCGGTCGGTGTGGTCACCGAGCTGGTCGAGGGCGACGTCTACCACTGGGGCTCGTTGATGGCGGGCGCGCTGCTGGGCTCGCTGCCGGTGGCGTTCATCTACTCGTTTTTTGTCGAGCATTACGTCTCGGGCATGACGGGGTCGGTCAAGGAGTGAGCGGGGGGGTCGGGTCGGGTTGGGCCCGGCCGGGTTAGGCCGGCTCCGGCTCCGGCTCCAGCGATGCCGGGTTCAGGTGGTACAGCACACCATCGCGGCTGACCACAAGCGCTGTGCCCACCCTTTGCGCCATGCCGCTGATGAGCCCGGCCTCAACCCATGCGCTGCAACGCGCAGATCTTGTTGCCGTCGGGGTCCCGCAGGTAGGCCAGGTAGAGCTTGCCGACAGCACCGTCGCGCACGCCGGGCGGGTCTTCACAGCTTGTCCCGCCGTGGGTCAGACCGGCGGCGTGCCAGGCATCGGCCTGCTCGGCCGAGTTGCAGGCAAAGCCGATGGTGCCGCCGTTGGGCGCGGTCGCCGGCTGGCCGTTGATGGGCATGCTGACTGAAAACACCCCCGTTGGCGTGCGGTAGAAGATACGGTGGCGATCGACGGTTGCCGGCGCTACGCCCAGCGTGCCCAGCACCGCGTCGTAAAACGTCTTGGCCCTGTCCAGATCATTGGTGCCGATCATGATGTGCGAAAACATGCCGATGTCCCTTCGGTGATGGCGCCTCAACGGGCGCCCTGGTTTTTGGGTTGGGCCGCTGGATCGGCCGTGGAATGCGGTGCAGTGCCCCGCGCAGCGATTTTTGGCCACGGCGGTTTGGGCGGGCGGGTAGCGCCGGGCGCCGGGTGGCGTGGCGCCGGCTGGGTATGCGACGAAGCCCGAACCCCCCCAATCGCCGGTTGTGCGGCCGTTAGCTGTCTATCACGATGCCAAGATTCGAGACCTTGGCTTTGTGCTTTGCTGCGGCCGCGGCAGACGCGACATGCTCGGGACGGCTGAATTGCCCAGGTCGAACGGGAACAACGCCGATCGACAAGGTCGTGCACTTGAAAAAGCGCCACACGCCATGCCGGTCTTCAGCGTCGATCCCGCCCTTGGCCAGTGCGTCGGCGTCAAAGAGCGCGCGCGCCTTCTCGTTGAAGATCGACACGATGCGCTCACAGCGATCAAGCCAGTCATCACTCTGAAACAGGACGACAAAATCGTCGCCACCTACGTGTCCGACAAAGTCGCGGCGCGGATCGCACTGGGCCACCATCGTCAGCGCGACCAGGCGGATCATCTCGTCGCCTCGCCAATAGCCGTAGTGATCGTTGAAGGGCTTGAAGTCGTTGAGATCGCCGTAGCAGGCGACAAACTCTCCCCCACCGACCAGCAAGCGCTCGATATGTTCACTGATCGGGATGTTGCCTGGCAGGAAAGTGAGCGGATTGGCATGCCGCGCGGCTTCGCTGCGGACCTCAGTCACCACGCGCACCAACTGCTCACCCGTGCCAAGACCCAGGTACCGCCCGCCTTCGGTCACGATGAAGCCCTCGGTCAGGTAGCGCTGGTCTGACGATGTCAACACCGCCGTCATCGCCTCCATGCCGATGTGCTTGTCCAAAATCAGCGGCGTCGTATTGGCGAATAACAGGCAGGGCTTGCGGCCATACAACTCTTTGAAAAATGGGCGCGCGTACCTGTCAATAAAGCTTTGGCGATTCAGCAGGCCGACCGGTCGGCTGTCTTGCAATAAGGCCAGCGCACGCAAGCCAGGATCCGCCGCAAAGACTTGGGCCACTTCGTCGATCAGCGTTTCAGGACCCAGGGTGCGCACATTGACGGCCAGTCGCTCGATCGTGAAGTCGGCACCCGCCGCCCGCGTTATTTCGGGCAGAACAGCGATTTCCGAACTCGCGATGACTGCGGCCGCGCCGGCCAGCACCGTCAATGCGGGTACAGGCGCTGGGCGCCCCAAGAAATAGCCCTGACCGAGTTCGATGCCGAGATCACGAACTATTTGCAGTTCATCTTCGGTTTCGATGCCCTCTGCAATCAGCACGGTACCAAAGGTTTCCGCAAAACGCGACAGGCCCTTGAGCGTCTGCACCTTGACGGCGTGAGCCTGCAAGTCGTGGACAAAAAACTTGTCGATCTTCACAAACTCAGGTCTCAATTCGGCCCATAGGCGCAAACTGGACCTCCCGTCACCGAAGTCGTCCAGGGCGAAGCGCAGACCGAGCGCGCGCAGGCTTGCCGCCGCGGCAATCAGACGCGGAAGATCGGTCACACGCTCGTGCTCGGTGATTTCGACCACCAGGGCAGACGGTGCCACGGCCACCGCCACGAGTGATTTCAAGAAATCAGCCACCGACACACGTTCCATCAGCTGCACGATGGCATGGGCACTGAGGTTGAGAAACAGGCGTTTGTCATGTCGGCCCGCAATCCAGGACCGCAGACCCTGGTGCAAACAGGCCTCTTCCAGCTCGATGCTGAGCCCTTCGCCTTTTGCAGCCTGAAACAGGGCATCAGGCGAGCGAAGGGGCGTGTCCAGCGGTCCGCGAATCAGGCTCTCATGGCCCATCACGGCGCCGTCCTTCAATTGGACAATCGGCTGGTAGTGGGCCTGCAGCGAACGTCGCGCGAGGATCTGGCCAACTGTTTGAAGCCGGATGGCTTCGTCAACGCTGCGGCGCATAGCGGCGAGTGCGGGTGAAATAGCGCTCAAATGTATCTCCAATGGAAAGACTGCCTTCGCAGTCACCGGGTTTATCGGCACCCATCAGCATCTACTGAAATATGACAGTTGCAGAGCGGAGGCCATGGTCTGGTGGCCGATGGTGGCTTGACGCTGCGCACCTGATCCGCCGGCCGCGCCCGGGCGGTTGAGGGGTCTGCGCTGGCGGCTGCGGTCAAGTAGAGTCGCGCCGTCGCCAACCGGCCTGTCCCCGCCCCACCATGAACCGATTGCAGGCCGAGTTTCAACGCCTCTACACCCCTGACTCTGGCCATGGCGCCGCGCCGTCGGGCCTGGTCGATGCCCAAGGCAAGGTGCGTGCCCTGGTGCTGGAGCTGGCCCGGCCGGCCGACTGGGAGGTGCTGGCCAAGGTCTGGCAGGGCGCCCAGCTCGATCTGGGGCTGCCGGCGCCGGCCATTGCGGTGTCGGGGGTGGATGGCGTCCAGCTGTGGTTTTCGCTGGCCGAGGCGGTCAGCGCCACGCAGGCCCAGGCCTTTCTGGCGGCCCTGCGCTTGCACTACCTGCCCGATGTCGCGCCCCATCGGGTGGCCCTGATGCCCGCGCCGGACGCCTCATCGCCCACCGGGGCGGTGCTGCACGCCCGGCCGGTGCCGGCCCAGCAGGTGCCCACCGGCCACTGGTCGGTGTTTGTGGCGCCCGATCTGGCGCCGGTGTTTGCCGACACCCCCTGGCTGGACAGCCCGCCCGGCGACGACGGCCAGGCCAACCTGCTGCGGGGCCTGCGCAGCATCACGCCGGCCGGGTGGGCGACGGCCTGCGCGCTGTTGCTGCCGGTGGCCCAACAGCCGGGTGCCGACTCGCGCAGCGCCAGCGCCGTTTGCGATCCCGCCGGCCCGGGCCAGCCGCCCTTGGCGGTGGGCACGGATGCCCGACGGTTCCTGCTGTCGGTGATGAACGATCACAGCGTCGCGCTGGCACTGCGCATCGAAGCGGCCAAGGCGCTGTTGCCCTGCGCCTGCGGGCCGCGCCCGCCTTGACCGCCCGTCAGGCCGGCGTGACCGCGCTGCGGCGCGCTGTCAATGTCGCGCCATGAACGCCGCGCCATGAACGACGCGTTATCAACGGCGCGCAATCAGCGGCGCGCCATCAACGTCGCGCTATCAGCGGGTACGCCGGGTCGTTGTAGCCGGGGGTGGACGGGTGGCCCGGGGCCACCAGCGCATTCACCAGCGCCTCGTCGTCCGCCGTGACGGTGTAGTCCAGCGCCGGTGCGTAGTCGGTGCCAACCGCTCGACAAAAAGCCTGGGGGCTGACCCCTACCCCTTTGGCTTGCGACCTGACCTTTTCCAGGGCCTGCCAGGCCGGTAGCAGCTCACTTTTCCTAGGTGTTCGGCGTTTCGCTAGGCGTGAGCCAACTCGTAAGCCAACTCCAGCAGGGACGAACGCGTTAATTCACGCTTTTGTAAATGCCTCACGCACAGCGCGCGGAACGTGTCAATGACTTTTCTGCACCTGGGATCATGAATTTACTGCGCCGGGCTGTGTTGTTGTTGGTGGTGTGGCGGTCTCCGATGGTGGCGGGTTGATCCAGGCGGCAGTGGGCAGCACTGGGGGTTGAGGGCGGCGGCCCTTGAATCGCTTTGGAGAGGCCAGGAATGCGGCATCGAGCGCGGCCTGGCGCACCTCGCGCAGCGCCTGCGCGTGGCCGTAGTGCACGCTGTGGGGTGTCATGAAGCCGATGCCCGAGTGGCGGTGGTGGTTGTTGTACCAATCGAAGAAGGCTTGACAGTGGGCGCGGGCGTCCTCGATGCAGCCGAAGCGCGCGGGGAAGTCGGGTCGGTACTTCATGGTCTTGAACTGCGACTCCGAATAGGGGTTGTCATCGGAAACGTAGGGCCGGCTGTGGCTCCTGGCGATGTCCAGATCGACCAGCAAGGCGGCCACCGGTTTGGAGCGCATGGCCGCACCGCGGTCGGCGTGCAGGGTTAGCGTGGCGGGCTCAATGTCGTGGCGGGCCACGCTGTCGGCGATGAGTTGCTGGGCCAGCTCGGCGCTCTCGTGGTCAGCGATCAGCCAACCCACGACATGGCGGCTGAAGATGTCGAGAATCACGTAGAGGTGGAAGCAAGTCCACTTTGCCGGGCCCTTGAGCTTGGTGATATCCCAGGACCACACCTGGTTGGGCTTGAGCGCCAGCAGCTCGGGTTTGACGTAAGCCGGATGGGTAAGCTGGTTGCGCCGCTCGTGCACACCGCCGTTGGCCGCCAGCAGCCGGTACATGGTGCGCACCGATCCGAGGTAGCGGCCCTCGTCGAGCAGCGTGGCGTGCACGGCCGCCGGGGCGGTGTCGGCGAAGCGTTCGCTGTTGAGGGTGTCGAGCAGCGCTTGGCTCTCCACTGGGTCCAGAGCCAGCGGTGGACGCGGCCGTGGGGCAGCAGGCTGCAGGGGCGGGCCGACCCAGTCGGCACGACGCGCATGGGCTTTCGCTCGGGCGGGGATGCCGCGTGGCAGGCCCAGGGGGCGGCAAGCCGCGACCGCGCCCAGCGTAGGGGTGAGCTCATGCA
>JBBRPV010000137.1:0-7776 GCA_038227445.1 Burkholderiales bacterium
ACCAACTACCGGGCGTTTGGTTCAGTGAACGCGAGATCCACGCCATGCTGACGATGCACCAGCTGATCCAGGGACTGGACGCCGGCGGTGTGCTGGCCCGCCACCTGCACCCGCTGCTCGACAAGCTGCACGGCATGCTGGGCGCCAGCGAGGCGGACCCCGACCAGTTGATGAAGCGGGTCAGAATAGTCAACGCGGCCAGCCGGCCGGTGCCCGTCAAGTGGTTCGAGCTGTTCGGCGATGCGCTGATGAAGCGGCTGCGGGTGCAGATGCGCTACCAGACCCGGGGGCGCAATGTGATGACCGAGCGCGAGGTGTCGCCGCAGCGCCTGGTGCACTACCGCAGCACGTGGTACCTGGACGCCTGGTGTCACAAACGCGATGGCCTGTTGCGGTTTGCACTCGACGCGGTGGACCACGCCGAGGTCTTGACCCAGCGCGCCAAGGAGGTGTCGCTCAAGACAGTGCAGGCCGAGATGGACGGCGGCTTCGGCATATTCGCCGGCAACAAGGTGCACTGGGCCACCCTGGTGTTTTCGGCCAGTGCGGCCGCCTGGGTCAGCCGCGAGCAATGGCACCCTGAGCAGCAGGGGCGCTGGCTGGACGATGGCCGCTATGAGTTGAAGCTGCCGTTCACCGACCAGACCGAACTGCTGATGGACGTGCTGCGCCAGGGCGGGCAGGTCGAGGTGGTCAGCCCGGTGTCGTTGCGAACTTTGGTCGAGCAGCGTCTGCGCGAAGCGCTCAAGGTCTACGCATGCTGAAAGCCCTGATCGAAACCGGCCCGCCGTCAGGTAGGCTTGGTGTAACAAAAAGAATCCTGGGAGAGTTGATGTCCATCGGCGATGGGGGTCTGTCGTGCCTGTCCGAAGGAGGGCGTCGATGGACTGGTTC
Organism: Burkholderiales bacterium; assembly: GCA_038227445.1. Taxonomy (GTDB): domain Bacteria; phylum Pseudomonadota; class Gammaproteobacteria; order Burkholderiales; family Burkholderiaceae_C; genus LMDS01. The sequence goes on from JBBRPV010000137.1 coordinate 895, forward strand.
GAGAGGCTGACCGGCTTCCGGGAGACCGGCTATGCCGACACTCGGGCCCGGCTGGCGGTCGAAGGCCGGCAACTGGTGTCGAAGGTCAATGGCCAGCGCTACGCCATAGGTGACCTGGAACTGGTCTCGTTGCAGACCCTGCGTGACCGGGTGCGGGCGGGCAATGCGACACCAGGCGCGCTGTCGGTGCGCAATATCAGTGGTGACGTGCGCGCGCTTCATGTCGATCCCGAATTTGCCGGCGCGCTGTTCCAGGTGGCCTCGCAGTTCAACCTGCTGGAAATGGTGGGGCCCGAGGTCACGCCCGAGCAAGGCGTCACCCGCTACCAACACGACAGTACCCAGGGCCCGGCCTGTGCCATGGCGGCAGGCGCAGCCACGATCTACCGCAACTACTTTGCGCTAGTGGCGGGTGAGGCGGGCCAAACCCGGGACCGGCAGCTGGACGGCTTGGCCGACATGGGTGTGGCGCTTGGCTCGGCGCTGGGGATGTCGGTCTCCGCGCTTTGGGCGATGCGCAACGGCTATGCGCTGGGCACCGAGGCCGGGCTGCCCGCCATCGGCAAGCACCTGCACAGCCTTGACGAGGACGGGCGCGACGCGCTGCGCGCCACGCTGCGCATTGGGCTGCACAGCGACGTGGCGGTAACTGACGGCGATGCCGTGCCGCGGCAAAGGGTGTCGCAGGCCTTCTGCTCGGCGCTGCCGGTGGCCTATTCACAGGTTCGAGCCGAACTTTGGCAGCCGTTTGCCCAGCTCGTGCTGGAGGCTGCGTACGAGGCGACGCTGCTGGCTGCGTTGCTGATGCCCGGGTGCGATGGGCCCAACTCCGTGCTGCTCACCCGCCTGGGCGGCGGGGCGTTTGGCAACGACAGCCGCTGGATCGAGGCGGCCATGCGCAGGGCTTTGTTGTGCTGCCGTGGGCAGGCATTGGACGTGCGCATCGTCAGCTACGGCGCCGCGTCGGCAGCGATGTTGGCGCTCGCGAGTGAGTTTTCGAAGCCTTTCGCGTAGCGTGCCTGGCAAGAGCCAGGATAGAAACCGAAAAGTGAAAACACAGTCTGATCGTCGGATGAAGTCAATGCAAGGTAGTGAACAAGCCCCCCGTGCCAATATGACCTGCGCCACCTACCCCCGAGAGATCAGTGAGCAACGAGGTAGGTATGACAGCCAACAATCAACCCAAGGCAGTGATGCAAGAAGTCAAGAACTCGACCGAGCCGGGTGCGCCATCCGGCACCGCCTCTGAGGTGGTGCCGCAAGCCCGGCGCCGGCAGTGTTTCAACGCCGACAAGCGCCGCATTCTGGTGGCCGTCGACCGCTGCAACAAGCCCGGCGAGACCGGCGCGATCATGTGCAGCGAGGGCGTCTACTCATCGTGGCTGACCACTTGGCGATGACAGGCCGCATCGTTTGCGTTGGGCGCGATGCAGGGTCCCGCGCCCAAGCCTTGAACGAAGAGCTGGAAACTATTCTGGAAGGCGAGGCGCCCTACGACATCTTTGTGCGCTGGAAGCCGCTGCACCTGCAGCCCATAGGCTGGGAGTCCGACCTCAACGACAGCGTGCGCATGAAAATCCGGCCGCTTGTTGAGGCTGGCGTGCTGCGCATCGCACGCGCCAAGCTCTGCATCAAATGGGACGCCGACCGCGGCAAAGACGTGCCTTCGGCGCCCTGGTACACCCTGGGGCTCAGCGACGGCGAGCCCGAGGGCACCCGTATCAACGACCACCACTTGAGCCTGGCTGACAAACACGCAGCACGCGCCCAGCTGGCAGCGAAAGGACAAGCATGAAGCGACTGCGACTGCGCAACATTGGCCAGATCACCGACGCCCACCTGCAGTTTGGCGACCTGACCGTGCTGGTCGGCCCCCAGGCCAGCGGCAAGACCATCACGCTGCAGTGGCTCAAGCTGCTGGCCGACACCGGCCTGATCCAGTCGCAGCTGGCCGCTTACGGGCTGGACCCGGGTGGCGAATTGCCGGCGTTTTTGAGCGCGTATTTCGGCGAGGGCATGCAGGCCATCTGGCGCGACGCCAGCACAGTGGAGGTGGACGGCAAGCCGGTGGACGTGGCCAAGCGCATCAGCCGCCAGCAGCCGGGCAAAAAGCACACCGCCTTCATGATCCCGGCACAGCGGGTGCTGGCCCTGCCCAATGGCTGGCCCCAGCCGTTTCAGGCCTACAAAGCGGGTGACCCCTACGCGGTGCGCGCCTTCAGCGAGCAACTTCGCACGCTGATGGACCGCGAGTTCACCGGTACCGGGCCGCTGTTCCCCAAGAACAACCGTCTCAAGAGCGACTACCGCGACCTGCTGCAGCAAAGCGTGTTTGCCGATTTCAAACTCGCGGTGGACAAGGTGCAGTCGCAAAAGCGCCTGGTGCTGGAGGGTGGTGTGGGTGCGGGCAAGGACGGCGGCGGCAAATTGCCCTTCATGGTCTGGTCGGCCGGCCAGCGTGAATTTGTGCCCCTGCTGCTGGGCCTGTACTGGCTGATGCCGCCCAGCGCGGTGGCGCGCCGGGGCGACACCGAATGGGTGGTGATCGAAGAGCCCGAGATGGGCTTGCACCCACGCGCCATCTCGGCCGTGTTGCTGATCGTGCTGGAGCTGATGACCCGCGGCTACAAGGTGTGCATCTCCACCCACTCGCCCCAGGTGCTGGAGCTGGTGTGGGCACTGGAGGCGCTGCGCCGCCACAAGGCCGAGCCTGATGCGCTGCTCGACCTGTTCGAGGCCAAACACCGCGCGCCGTTGCGGGCCATGGCCAACAAGGCGCTGACCAAAACCACCAAGGTCTATTACTTCGACCCGGCCGGGCCGGTGCAGGATATTACCCAGCTCGACCCGTCGTCGAAACTGGCGCAAGAGGCCAGCTGGGGCGGCTTGCTGGACTTCAGCGCCCGCGCCAACGCTGCGGTGGCGATGGCTGTCGCCAATGCGTCCGACTTCACGACGGGCGACTTGTTCGAGGGGGCGAAATGACGGTCAAGCTCCCCGCACGAAATCCCGCACGAACGCCGGAACGAACGCCCGCACGAACGCCCGCACGAACGCCGGCACGAACGCCGGCACGAACGCCGGCACGAACGCCGGCACGAACGCCGGCACGAACGCCGGCACGAACGCCGGCACGAACGCCGGCACGAACGCCGGCACGAACGCCGGCACGAACGCACGCGACATTGCACCAAGGTTTCAAGCCATGAGCTTCAAGCGCGATTGCGACGCCACGCCCGGCCTGGCCGGCGCTGCCAAGCCCGGGCTTCAGGCACTCAACGCGGCTGACCGCGGCCGTGTCAGCCCTGGGCCCGGCACGAAACTGACCCACGGTATCGACGTGGACGGGGCCTTGAGCGCCAGCTTGCCCAACGACGCGCGATGGGACTATGGCGTGGCCCGGAAGGTGGGTGGTGGGGTGAGTGGGGGCGAGCAGGTGCACTGGATCGTGGTGCATCCCGTCAGTGGCGAAGCCAGCCTCCAAGAGATGCAGAACAAGCTGACCTGGCTCAGGCGCTGGCTGGCTGGTACGGCCTTGAACGCCTACCCGCGCCAGCTGGTGTGGGTGGCGTCCGGCAAGTCGGCCTTCACCGGCCGCGACCCCAAAGTCAAGGCGCTGGCGCTGCAAGGCCTGCGCTTTGCCGGCGGACATCTGGCGCTGTGAAACCCATGAACACGACACTTGCAACCGTGCTGAACAGTTGCGCTCGAAGCAGCGGGACGGCGCGTTCATGAGCACCTTCATTGCGGTCGATGACACCGCCCTGATCGGCCTGATTCGCGCGGCGCGGCGCAGGATCGTGTTTGTATCGCCTGGGCTGTCGGTCGCGGTGGCCCAAGCCCTGGGCCAGCGGCTCGACGAGATCGACACGCTCGAACTGACCGTGGTGCTGGACCCCGACGAGGAGGTCTGCCGCATCGGCTACGGTGAACTGCCAGCGCTGCAGCATTTGCATGCGCTGGCGGGGCGCAAAGGCTACTACCTGCGGGCCCAGCCCGGCCTGCGGGTGGGCGTGTTGCTGTCGGACGACGAAACCATGATTTGGTCGCCCACGCCGCGCTCGGTCGAGGCGCCGCCCGAGTCGCAGCCGGCCGCAGCCAGCGCCAGCTTGGCAAAGCCCGCCACGGCGTCTGCCGCTGCCCAGGCCGCAGTGCTGCCAGCTGCTGTGGCGCCCAATGGCTTGATGCTGGGTGCCAACCCGGCAGTGCAATTGGCCAGGGCGGTGGCTGCCGAGGGCACCAACACGGCACCGCAAGCCGGCGAGATCGGGCGCAAGGCCATCACTCAGGATGAAGTCACAGCGACCGCTGTCGCGCTGCAGAAGAACCCGGCCATCCCGGTGGATCTGGCCCGGGTGACCCGCGTCTTTAGCACCAAGCCGCAGTTTGTGGAATACAAGGTCACGCGCGCCAAGCTGTCAAAGATGAAGCTGAGCATTGCTGGAGGTCTGCTCAACGCTGACGCCAAGGGCGAGTTGAAAGGGCTGATCGAGTCCAAGCTGAGCGCGTTTGGCGAGATGCGCGATGTCGAGATTGACGTACCGGCTTTTGTCAACGGGCTGGCAGCCGAAGCCGATGGCAAGCCCTTGCTGGTGCAAGTCAGCGAGGCCAGCCTGGAGCGCGATCGGCACGGCATCGAAAAGCGCTTTATCTATGACATCAAGGACTTCGGACGCCTGATCGAGAAAGACCGCAAGGACGAATTCCAGCGCTTGCTGGCGGCCTACAAGACCCAGTTGCTGGCCCATGCCAAGGGCGTGCGGACCACGCTGGATCAACAGGCCAAACAGATCGTCGATGACGCGATGGACCTGGTCGTTGCTCGGCACGCGAGCGGACACGCGCAGGACAAGCAAGTGGCGAAGTTGGACAAGGAATCGCTACGCGAAGAACTGCTTGCCGGGCTTGAACGCGCCAAAGGTGAGGTGCCCACGCTCACGCTGGTGTTCAAGGACGTCACCTTCGAACAAACCCAGAACCCGCTGTTCCGCGAGCGGGTGGACAAGGCCTTGCCCACCACCGTGCGCAAGCGGCTGGGTGCCTGGAACCCACACTTCGATGCTGCCAAACGGCGTGAGGCCTGATCGCCATGTCCATCGAGTCGCCATGAAAAATTTACCGCAGACCGTGCTCGAAACCTTGGCGGGCCGGGTGCGCGATCAAACCAAGCGCTTCAACCCGGCCTTGGAATCGGCACCTGTGGCTGTGCTGTGGACCGACGAGCGTGGGGACTGGGAGGCGGTGCTGCCGAACCTGAAGTCAGCGCTGCCCGAGTTGTTCTCGCTGGGTGAGTACAAGCCGGCCAAGCGCGCTGGGCCGGGCGCCTGGCTGCGCATGGTGGCCGACGGCCAGGCTGGCGCTTTGCCGCACGGCCAGGTGCCGCTGATTTATATGCCCGGGGTGGCCAATGGCAGCCTGCGCACCGACTTGCGTGAAGCCCGCGACGATCCGCAATTTGGGCCCAGCGCCGAGCTGCAGTACCGCGGCATCTTCTGGCGCCAGGACAACAGCAAGGACTGGACACTGCGGGCTTTTTTCGAGAGCAAGCGCAACGCGCTCACCAGGCGATCAACACCGAGCTGGTCGGCCTGTACTGGCAGATCGGTGAGTACATCAGCGGCAAGCTGGCCGCGGCCGATTGGGGCGAGGGCGTGGTCGACAGCCTGGCGGCACACTTGGCGCGCACGGTACCCGGCCAGCGAGGCTTTACACGCCGGAACCTGTTCCGCATGCGGCAGTTCTTCGAGGCCTACCGTGACGAGCCAAAAGTGACACCACTGGTGACACAACTGCCGTGGACCCACAACCTCATTGTGCTCAGCCAGGCACAGCGACCGGAAGCGCGCGAGTTGTATCTTCGCAGGGCCCGCCAGGAACGGTGGAGCAAGCGCGAGCTGGAGCGCCAGTTCCGGCTTGGCGCCTTCGAGCGCGCGGTGCTTGCCCCACCAAAACTCTCGGCAGCGCTGAGAGAAATGCATGGCGACGCAGCAACCGTGGCGTTCAAGGACGCCTACGCGGTGGAGTTCCTGAACCTGCCGACTGACCACAGCGAGGTCGACCTGCACCGCGGCCTGCTGAGCCAGTTGCGGGCTTTCCTCATCGAGCTACAGCGGGACTTCTGCTACGTGCAATCGGAATTCCCCTTGCAGGTGGGCGGGCTGGACTTTGCGCTGGACTTGCTGTTCTTCCACCGGGGTTTGAATTGCTTGGTCGCCATCGAATTTCGTGCCGCTGATCACCGTGCGCAAAATCGAGACCGACAAGGCCAAGACCCGGCAGGTCGACATCAGCCTGCTGGGTGCACTCAACATGGTGCTCACCAACAGCCAGCGCTTTGAGTTCATCCAGACCGAGGCGGTGTCGGAGCGGGTGCTGCCGCGCACGGTGCCGATCTCGCTGCGGGACCCGCTGCCGGGCTTGCTGCACAGGTCTACCCGATCGAGATCCAGCCGATTGCCGGCGGCGGCAAGCTGTCGGTGTCAGGCCCGCTGTCGCGTGAGCCGGTGCGGGTGGCGTTCGACTGCTTCAAGGCCGACGCCTCGCGGGTGAGTGCGGCGATCCACCCGACCGAGCGGCACTTTCACTTGCACCTGGTCGAGCTGCAGAACAGCGGCTCACCGGACGTATCGACGCTGGCCAGCTTCATCGCGCTGTGCTCGTCGGCCATTGGTCGGCCGGTCCAGTTGCAGCAAGCGCTGTCAGGCAACAATGTCCTGAAACGACAAGGGGTTGCAACCTTTCGGTGCAACCCCTTGGGTAAGACTGGTGGAGACGAGGAGGATCGAACTCCTGACCTCTGCATTGCGAACGCAGCGCTCTCCCAGCTGAGCTACGCCCCCACGAACAAAAAGAATTCTAGCAGTAGCGGTCTGGCGGCTATGG
>JBBRPV010000138.1:0-7682 GCA_038227445.1 Burkholderiales bacterium
CAGACGGCGCACGACGCCGTGGTGCGCATCATGGCCCTGGCCCGCTCGCTCGATGGCGTCATTTCGGGCGAGCACGGCATCGGCATCACCAAGCTCGAGTTCGTCACCGATGCCGAGCTGGCCGGCTTCGCCGCCTACAAGCAGCGCATCGATCCGGAGGGGCGCTTCAACAAGGGCAAGCTGCTGCGCGGCGCCTCGTTCGTGGCCGGCGCCGGCGCTGCGTCCGGCCCGATCCCGGCCGACCTGACCAACGCGTATACGCCGAGCTTCGGCCTGATGGGGCACGAATCGCTCATCATGCAGCGCAGCGACATCGGCGAGATCGCCGCGTCGCTGAAAGACTGCATGCGCTGCGGCAAGTGCAAGCCGGTGTGCGCCACGCACGTGCCGCGCGCGAACCTGCTGTACAGCCCGCGCAACAAGATCCTCGCCACCTCGCTGCTGGTCGAGGCCTTCCTGTACGAAGAGCAGACGCGCCGCGGCGTCAGCATCAAGCACTGGGAAGAGTTCGAGGACGTGGCCGATCACTGCACCGTGTGCCACAAATGCCTGAGCCCGTGCCCGGTGAACATCGACTTCGGCGAAGTGTCGATGAACATGCGCAACCTGTTGACCAAGATGGGCAAGAAGAGCTTCCGCCCCGGCAACAAGATGGCGATGATGTTCCTCAACGCCACCAGCCCCGAGACCATTAAGCTGATGCGCGTCGGCATGGTCGGCATCGGCTTCAAGGTGCAGCGCATCGCGAACGACCTGCTGCGTGGCCTGGCCAACAAGCAGACGGCAGCGCCGCGTTCCACGGTGGGCGCTGCGCCGATCAAGGAACAGGTCATCCACTTCATCAACAAGAAGATGCCGGGTGGCCTGCCGAAAAAGACGGCGCGGGCCTTGCTCGACATCGAAGACAAAGACTACGTCCCCGTCATCCGCAACCCCAAGACCACGACCGGCGAGACCGAGGCCGTCTTCTACTTTCCTGGCTGCGGCTCGGAGAGGCTGTTCTCGCAAGTGGGCCTGGCGACGCAGGCGATGCTGTGGCATGCCGGCGTGCAGACCGTGCTGCCGCCCGGCTACCTTTGCTGCGGCTACCCGCAGCGCGGCTCGGGCCAGTTCGACAAGGCCGAGAAGATGATCACCGACAACCGGGTGCTCTTCCACCGCGTGGCCAACACGCTGAATTATCTCGACATCAAGACCGTCGTGGTCAGCTGCGGCACCTGCTACGACCAGCTGCAGGGCTACAAGTTCGAAGACATCTTCCCCGGCTGCCGCATCATCGACATCCACGAGTTCCTGCTGGAAAAGGGCATCACGCTGCCTTCGGCCGGTGCCGATTCCGGTGGTTATTTGTACCACGACCCCTGCCACTCGCCGATGAAGCTGCAGGAGCCGATGAAGACGGTGAAGGCCCTCGTCGGTCCGAACGTGATCGAGAGCAAGCGCTGCTGCGGCGAGAGCGGCACGCTGGGCGTCACACGGCCCGACATCGCAACGCAGATCCGATTCCGCAAGGAAGAAGAGTTGCGTAAAGATGAAACCGCCCTGCGCGCCACCGGTTCGGTCGCAGAAAAGGGCCCGATGAAGATCCTCACCTCGTGCCCGAGCTGCCTGCAGGGCCTGAGCCGCTACACCGGTGACCTGAAGAACGGCCTGCTCGAAGCCGATTACATCGTCGTCGAGATGGCGAACCAGATCCTCGGGCCCGACTGGCTGCCGGACTATGTGGAACTCGCGAACGAAGGTGGCATCGAAAGGGTGCTGGTGTAGCCTCGCTCGGCTGCCAACCCGCCCCAACCCGCGCCGAGGGGTATGCCATGCGCTTGGCTACACTTCGGCGGCTCGTATTCCTGGACCGAACCCATGGCTGGACTCACCCCGCAAACCCCACAACCCTCTTCCATCACCGTGCACCAGACCACGCGGGTGCTGGAGGTGGGGTTCTCGAACGGCAGTTTGTTCCGCATCCCATTCGAGTTGATGCGCGTGTACTCGCCGTCGGCCGAAGTGCAGGGCCACGGACCGGGGCAGGAAGTGTTGCAGACCGGCAAGCGCGAGGTGGGGCTCACGGCGCTTGAGCCGGTCGGCAATTACGCGGTTCAGCCCACGTTCTCGGATGGCCACGACACCGGCATCTTCTCCTGGGACTACCTCTACTTCCTCGGCTCGCAGCAGGAAGACTTGTGGCGCAAATACGAAGACCGGCTGACGCAAGCCGGGATGGGCCGCGATGCGCCCATGGTTGCGGCTGGCGGCGCCGGTTGCGGCCACCACCATTGATGCCCATCTGGCAGACTGCCTCAACACCATGAGCGACACCCATTTCGGCTTTCAATCGGTCGACGAATCGCAGAAGGCCAACCGCGTGCGTGGCGTGTTCGACTCGGTGGCGTCCAAGTACGACGTCATGAACGATCTGATGTCGATGGGCCTGCACCGCGCGTGGAAGGCCTACACCGTGGCGGTCGCGAACCTGCGTGAGGGGCAGCGCGTGCTCGACATCGCCGGCGGCACCGGTGACTTGGCCCGTGCATTCGCGAAGAAGGTGGGACCTACCGGCACGGTGGTGCATACCGACATCAACGAGGCCATGCTGCGCCAGGGCCGCGACCGGCTGCTGGACGAGGGCACAGTGTTGCCCACGCTGATCTGCGACGGTGAAACCTTGCCCTTCGCCACCGGCACCTTCGACCTCGTCAGCGTGGCCTTCGGCCTTCGCAACATGACGCACAAAGACAAGGCGCTGGCCGAAATGAACCGTGTTCTAGCGCCTGGCGGTCGCCTGCTGGTGCTCGAATTCTCGAAGGTGGCCGCACCCTTGTCGAAGGTCTACGACTGGTATTCGTTCAAGGTCCTGCCGCGCATCGGGCAATGGGTCGCGGGTGACGCCGACAGCTACCGCTACCTGGCCGAATCGATCCGCGTGCACCCAGGGCAGGCCGAGTTGAAGGCCATGATGAAATCGGCAGGCTTCGGCCATGTGGATGTGCACAACCTGAGTGCAGGCGTGGTGGCCCTGCATGTCGGCATCAAGTGCTGACCTGACCTGCAGCCCGTCGGCGGCGATTTGTTCACGCTTGGGTGTCGGTTGATGGCCTTGCGCCCCCCAGTCAGGGGTTGCTGACCTGTCATGCTTCACAAGTACACTCCGAACGCGTAACAGGCGACCGCGGCACCCGCGTGTGGCGCCTGCGAGCCCCCGGAAATCGAGCATTGGCGGGCCTTTGCGGCCACCATCACATTTGACCTGTTGGGAGTGATTTTCGAATGATTTCAAGAGCTCAAGCATCTGACTCGCCCGCGCAATGGCGTGCTCCTGGCCGGGTTGCGGTCATTGCGATGGCTGCGGTGGTGCTGCTGTTGGCCGGTTGTGGCGACAAGAAGAAAGACAAGGACAAGCCCGCCTCGCAAACCGCCGCCAAGGTGAACAAGGAAGAGATCACTGTCCACCAGATCAACTTCGTGCTTCAGCAGCAGCGTGGCTTGCCTCCCGAGCAGGCAGCGTCGGCCAGCAAGCAGGTTCTGGAACGTCTGGTTGACCAGGAACTCGCGCTGCAGAAGGCACAAGACCAGAAGCTCGATCGCGAGCCCCGCGTGGTGCAGCAACTCGAAGCGGCGCGCCGCGAAATCATCGCCCGCGCCTATGTCGAAAAGATCGGGAGCGGGGCGCCCAAGCCCACGCCGGCAGAGATCAAGGCCTACTACGACGCGCACCCGGCACTCTTCAAGGAACGCCGCGTCTACAGCCTGCAGGAACTGAGCGTCCAGGCCAAGCCCGAAGAAGTCGAGGGGTTGCGCGCCAAACTCACCGCTGCCAAAGACTTTCCGGAGTTCATCAATTACCTGAAGAGCAGCGACATCAAATTCGCTGCCAACCAGGTGATTCGCGCGGCGGAGCAGTTGCCGATGGCCAGCGTAGACAAGTTCGCCGCCATGAAAGACGGTCAATCGGTTTTCAATGCGGGGCCAGGCGGTGTGCAGATCCTGTTTCTGGCGGGTTCGCGCAGCCAGCCGGTCGACGAGCAGCGTTCCGTGCCGGCAATCGAGCAGTTCTTGCTGAACGAGCGCAAACGCAAGGTGGTCGAAGATGACCTGAAGGCCTTGCGCGCTGCGGCCAAGATCGAGTACGTGGGCGAATACGCGAAGGGCGGCGCCAAGGAAGTGACACCAGCGCCACCAACGGCCCCAGAAGCGCCGCCGTTGATGTCGGTCGCCCCGGCGCAGCCGGCAGGGTCCATGCCCAGTGCCGCGCCGCAAATCGAGGTCGAACCGATCAACACCGTGCCGGCCTCTGCGCCGACTTCGGGCGTGCTCGAAAAGGGCATCAAGGGCTTCAAGTAATACACGCGGCCAATGGCGCCGCCCGGCCCCCAGGTCGGCGCACGCCAAGCCTCCAGTCACGCGATATTTCAAGCATGAGACACACCATGGGTTACCTTTTCCGAATCGTGTTGCTCGCACTGGCGCTGTGTGCCACAGCGTTCGCACAAACCAGCCCGGCGTCCAGCCCCAGGCCAGAAATTCCGAAGCCGGAAGCGATTCTGGGGGTGGGTGACATCATCCGCATCACGGTCTACCAGAACCCCGACCTCACGGTCGAATCGGCCCGCATTTCCGAGGTGGGCCAGATCAACTTCCCTTTGATCGGCAACGTCAAGCTGGGCGGCGAAACAATCAACGCCAGCGAACAGAAGATCGCCAAGATGCTGCGCGACGGCGGCTTCGTGCTTCGGCCGCAAGTCACCATCCAGCTCGGGCAGATTCGCAGCGCCGTGATCTCGATCCTGGGCCAGGTGTCCAAGCCCGGCCGCTACCCGATTGAAATCGTGGGCTCGAAGGCTTCGGAGATGATCGCGGCTGCCGGCGGCGTGTTGCCCGGTGGCGCCGACATCGTCACGCTGGTCGGGGCCCGCAACGGCCGCTCGATCAAGCTCGACATCGACCTCCCGGCCATCCTGCAATCGGGCAAGGCCGAACTCGACATCCCGGTCGACAACGGCGATATTCTTTACGTCGACCGTGCCCCCATCGCCTACATCTACGGCGAGGTACAGCGCCCTGGCGCGTTGCGCCTGGAGCGCGGCATGTCGCTGATGCAGGTGCTGGCGCAGAGCGGTGGCCTCACCCAGCGCGGCACTGCACGCGGCATGAAAGTGCACCGCCGCGACGCCAACGGCACGGTAACCATCCTCGACCTCCAGATGAACGACCCGGTCGTGCGCGACGACGTCATCTACGTCAAGGAATCTCTCTTCTGAGGGGGCAGCATGTCCATCAAGCAAGTCCTTCGAATCGTCTGGGCGCGCAAGTGGATCGCGCTGGCCCTGCTCGTGGTCGTCTCGGCCGCCGGCATTGCCACCACCTTGCTGCTGCCGAAACAGTACACGGCCGACACCGCCATGGTGGTCGAAATGCGCATCGACCCTGTCCTCGGCGCTTTGGCCCCGGCGCTGGCGGCGCCGGGCTACATGGCCACGCAAATCGACATCATCAAGAGCGAGCGTGTTGCGGGTCGGGTCGTGAAGATACTCGGCGTCGAACGCTCACCCTCGGCGGTGGCGCAATGGCGTGAAGCAACCGACGCCAAGATCCCGCTCGACCGCTACTTTGCGAATCTGCTGCAACGAGGGCTTCAGGTCGAGCCCTCGCGTGGCAGTAACGTCATCAACATCTCGTTCTCGGCCCGTGACCCGATCTTTGCGCAGGCTGCCGCGAATGCCTTCGCCCAGGCCTACATGGACGTATCCGTCGAACTGCGCGTGGCGCCAGCGCGGCAGTCGGCGGCTTTCCTCGACGACCAGACCAAGCTGCTGCGCAACAACCTCGAAGCCGCTCAAGTTCGGCTGTCCAAGGTGCAGCAGGAAAAGGGAATTCTGGTCTCCGACGAAAAATTCGACCAGGAAAACGCCCGCTACATCGCCTTGTCGACCCAGCTGAACGTGGCACAGGCCGATCTGGTGGAAACCAGCACGCGCTTGCGTAATTCAGGCGGCGAATCATCCCCCGACATCCTGTTCAATGCGGCCATTCAAAGCCTCAAGGCGCAATTGGCTGCGGCCGAAACCAAGCTCACCGAAGCCAGCGCCATCGTCGGCAAGAACCACCCGGCGCGCGTGCAACTCGAGGCTCAGATTGGTGAGATCAAGCAGCAGATCACGGCGGAAACGCGCCGCGTTGCCGGTGGCACTTCCACCATCAACCGCGGTTCGACGCAGAAGCTCGCTGAATTGAAGGGGCAGGTCGATGAACAGAAGAAGAGGCTGATGGCTTTGCGCTCAGACCGCGACCAGGTGGCGTTCGTCATTCGTGATGTCGAAACAGCGCAGCGCGCCTATGACGTGGTGACATCACGTGTCAGCCAGTTCACCATCGAAAGCCAGAACAACCAGGCCAACACCCGGTTGCTGAGTTCGGCAGTGGAACCACTCGAACCTTCCAGGCCTAAGATCCTCGTCGGCATCATGGCTTCCATCTTCGGCGGGCTGGTCGTCGGCATGCTGGCTGCCATGGGTTGGGAACTGCTTGATCGCCGCGTGCGCGACCCAGAAGATCTGATGGTCATGGCCGGTGTGCCGGTCATCGGCGTGCTTCGTCCGGAGGGCTCCAAGCGTCCGGTCTTCAGGCGTCTTTTGCAAGGACCGCCCATGCCTCACGGCAGGCCCATGTTGTCTGCGCCTGGAGTTCGTTCATGAAGATGACCACGTCCATGTTGGCCGGAGCTCCGCGCGTCAGCCGCTCGCTCGGTGGCATCCTGATAGACAGCGGTCTGCTCAAGCCCGAAGACGCCGAACGCGTGCTGCTGCTGCAGAAGGAACACAACCTGCGCTTCGGCGATGCGGCTATTCGCTTGGGCTTGTTGACCGAAGCCGACATCCAGTACGCCTTGTCGCGCCAGTTCGCCTATGCGTATCTGCGCAAGACATCCGACGAAAAGAAGCCCGTCAGCGAAGAGCTGGTGGCCGCCTACGAACCGTTCAGCCCGCGTGTGGAGCAACTGCGCGCCATTCGCAGCCAGCTCATGTTGCGCTGGTTCGACAAGGCCGACCAGCGCCAGTTGCTGACCGTGGTTGGCACCGAGCGGGGCGAAGGGCGCAGCTACCTGGCCGCCAATCTGGCGGTCGTATTTTCACAACTGGGCGAGCGCACCTTGCTCGTCGATGCCGACCTGCGCAACCCGCGCCAGCACGAGCTTTTCTTCCTGGAAAACAAGGTCGGGTTCTCGACCGTTCTGTCGGGCCGCTCGCGCGAGGAAGCCATCGTGCGCATCCCCGACCTGGCGGGCCTGTGCGTGCTGCCCGCTGGCCCGGTGCCGCCCAACCCGCTCGAACTGCTGAACCGCCTGAACTTCGACGAGTTCATGATCCAGGTGAAGTCCACGTTCGACGTGGTGATTATCGACACGCCCGCCATGTCGGTCGGTGAAGACGCCGCCATGATCGCCGTGCGCACAGGTGCGGCTCTGGCCGTGGCCAGGAGCGCGCAAACGAAGGTCGCAGGCTTTACCGACCTGGTTCAGGGCTTGATGAACGCGGGTGTTTCGGTGGTGGGCTCGGTGCTGAACGAGGTGCCTGCCGTGAAGGCGAGGAAGAAGTGAGCAGCGTGCTGCCTGCCAGCGGCCGGGGCGCGGCCGTCACGAGCCCGAACGTGGCGTGGCTTCTGGCGCTTGCTGGTTTCGCAGCCATGTA
>JBBRPV010000139.1:0-7537 GCA_038227445.1 Burkholderiales bacterium
CAAACTTTGGCTGCTTTGCCGGGTTCAGCTCGCGCAGCATCTCCCAGTCGTTGGTCAACGTGTCACCGTGGAAGATTTCGAACTCGGTGTCCTTCACCCCGTGCAGCAGCATGTTCATGCGCGCCAGGTTGTAGGTGGTGACGTTTTTCTCCTGCCCATAAATCTTGCCAATGCCGTGCGGCCCCATGCGCTTGCGCACGTTCAGCAGCAGTGAGCCTGAACCGCAGGCAAAGTCCATCACGCTCTCAAGCCGCTGCCGTGCGCCGCTCTTGGGCTCCTGGCTGTCCAGCGTGACGATGGTCGAGAGGATGTCGGAGATTTGCTGCGGCGTGTAGAACTCGCCCGCCTTCTTGCCCGAGCCAGCGGCAAACTGGCCAATCAGGTATTCATAGGCATCGCCAAGTGCATCGATGTCGGTTGAAAAGTCGGCGAGCCCTTGGGAGATCTTTTGAATGATGGTGCACAGCTTGGCGTTGCGTTCAGGCAGCCCCTTGCCCAACTTATTCGATGTCAGATCAATCTCTGAGAACAGACCTTGAAATGTGCTTTCAAATGACTCTGTCTCGATGTACTTGAATCCCTCCTGCAGCGTGTCCAGCAACTCACCGTCCTGCGTTCGAGCCATGTTGGCAATGCTGCTCCACAGGTACTCCGGTTGAATCACGTAGTGCACCTTGCGGCGCATTTGCTTTTCGAACGCTGGGGTGTCGTCCAGGTTGTTGTCGTACCAGAGCGCCAGCGGCGCGCGGCGGTCTTCACCGTCGGTTTTTGGGTAGTCGATACCCAGCTCCTTCTTGGCGGCGGCCTCGTAGTTGTCCGACAGGTAGCGCAAAAACAAGAACGACAGCATGTAGTCGCGGAAGTCGTCCGCGTCCATCGCGCCGCGCAGCGTATTGGCAATGTCCCAAAGGGTCTTGCCCAGTTGTTTCTGCTTTTCGTCGGTCATGCTTGATTTGGCTTGGCGGCCTCTTGCTGCGCCAGCTCGGCGGCAGAGATGCGCTGCAAACGCCCGCCCTCAACGATGACGAGATGGGTGCCGGTTTGTATGGCTGTTTTGCGAGCCGACAGCGCTGCGCGGCGCAGTGCGCCCAAGGCGGCGCGCAGGTCCGGGTCTTTGGCCGTGGCCAAATCGTTGGTGTTCATTGGTTTTCACCCCATTGAATAAGCATTGGCTCTGCGCCCACGTTGTCGAAATCCGCCCAAGCGTCTACCGCTGTTTTGTAGGCGTTTTCAAAATTGCGCAAGCCTGCTGCAAAGCGGCGACGAATCACAACCTCGGGGATGTGGTGCCCACCTTGCAACACCCGTTCTGCCACCCGCGCAACGGCCGTTTCAGCATTGGGCAGACGCAGGAAGAACAGGCTGACGTGGTAGCCCGCTGCGCGCCATTGCCGGATTCTGCCCAGGTAAGCAAGCCCGGCCAGGGTCGTCTCGAACGCGAAGCTTTCACCCTTGCGGACGCCATCGTCGATCTCGGCCAACATGAGCCGGCCGGCCTTGAGCGCCGCAGCCTCGGGCGCAAAAGGCGACAAACCCGCCGCAATCAGGTCAGCATTGATGAAGCGCTGGCATTGCGCTTCTTGAGGCAAAAACGAGCGGGCAAAAGTCGTTTTCCCTGCCCCGTTGGGGCCGGCAATGATGATGATTTTTTTGCTCATGTGGCCGCTTTGCTATCGACCCGCTACTGTGGGCGGCAGTACGTCCAGCTCAATTCGGAACGCAGTGCGTTCCGAATTGGAAATGCTCGGCAAAACCCCCAAGAAGCCATGCCTGCGGTTTGGGTTGCCGAGAATCTTCGAACGCCACTCGCTTGCTTCTGGCTTTTGGGTGTCCGGGGCGTAGAGGATCAGCTCGTTCATGCCGCCACAGCCTCCGCCGGCGGGAACAGCTGCTGTATCAAGCCCTGCTTGTGGGTCTTGAGTGCATCAAGCGCCAGTGATTGCGTGGCAATGCAGTCATCAAGCGAGGCAAGGAATTCCGCGACGCGTTTTTGCTCCTTCGCGGCCGGGCATCGAATCGTCATTTTGGCAAAGTCGTCGTAATACAGTCGCAAACGATCTTTCGTCAGTCCCCTGGAATGGGATGTCAGCAGGAGCAGCATCGCCGGCAACTTGAACATGTATTGAAAGAACTGCGGAACAGTGTCCTTCTTCGGCGCGAGCACAACGTAGGCGGGGCTCACCAGACAATCCTCCGGAGCGACGCCCATAGCGCCTTGCCACATTCGCATCATGTTG
Source organism: Burkholderiales bacterium (assembly GCA_038227445.1). Classification (GTDB taxonomy): domain Bacteria; phylum Pseudomonadota; class Gammaproteobacteria; order Burkholderiales; family Burkholderiaceae_C; genus LMDS01. Next base: position 2,238 of record JBBRPV010000139.1, read on the forward strand.
TAGGCGATGTCGTTCCGGAAAACCTTCTTATTGCCGGCAGCATCCTCGATGTCATCGACTTTACGATCCAGCGAGTTGCGCTTGACCATTCCGTCGTTCATCGTGACCGAATAGATCGGAAGGCCGTGTTCACCTTTCGTGGTGCGATTGGTGAAGAGTGATCCTGCTGCCTTTTTCTCCCATTCCCTTGCGTTCCGAAACTCTGGAAACCGCAGACGCGGTTGGGTTTCGCCTTCGCCGGGAAAAAGCTGCTGCATCAGCCCTTTTTTGTGGGTCTTGAGTGCGTCCACTTTGCGTGCTTGCGCGGCGATCAGCTCGTCCAGCGAACTCAGGCAGGCGGCGATTTTTTGTTGTTCCGCCGCGCTTGGTGTTGGAATTTCTACGCCATAGAAAGCTTCTTTACTGATGTTCAATAAGCCGTTGCTCCGCGCGCCGCTGGTGATGTGTTTTTTAAGTTGCTTCCCGTGTGCGTTTGCCTCAAAGCAGTTCTGAAAAAAGCCGTTCGAGAAGCCATCCTTTAGGCGAAAGCAGATGAATACGTTAGGCGCTGCAACCTGACCCCAGCCCTGCAAGAGATAGATGCAGCCTTCAGGGAACTTGAGCGAGTTGCCTTTGTTGTAAACAAAGTCGCCATCCCTTACGAAGGTGTAGCGCTCGTATTGATACCCTGAGATATCTCTGCCGAATTTCTCTGCTTGCGGCACGAAACCAATGCCAGCTGAAATACTCACGGGCGTGAGTTTTCTTTCGCCAACCCGTTCAGCCACTGGCGTAGCGGCCGCACCAAGCGCGATTGGTTTCCATGGTTCAGCACCTCTAAACTCCGGAAACCGCAGCTTGGGAACCAGCGGAATATTGCTCCTATTGCTCATACGCACTCAACCCCGAAATCTCTCGCCCGTGCGCCCGCTTCTGCAACAGCGGACTCAGCTCGCCCATCAACGCCGTCTCGGCCTGTGCCCGCGCCTTCCAGCCCAGTTCCAGCGGTGCCATGAGGTCGCTCAAGGCGTCGCCATCCAGGATCAGGCGTCGCAGGATGCCGTCCACAAAGGCTTGCAGCGCAGCAGCAGCCAGGCCGTGTTTTGCGGCCATGGCAGCCAGCTCGGCGCCGTCTTTCTCTTTCTTGAAACGGGTGTAGCCCTCGCGGATGGCGTCCGCACTCAGGCCTTCGCCGGCCTTCAGGGTGAAGATGTACGCGGCGATGTCGTCGCGCTCGTTCATGAACTTGGCGTCGGCCTGGATCAGGCCGATGAGTTCTTCACGGCTCATCTTCTGCTTGGGGCCTGCGCCCTGCTGCGAGTAGCGCGCCATCAGGCCCATGATGTAGTCGTAGTCGATCACAGCGCTTGCAAACAGCACAAACTCGAAGTCGAGTTGATCCACCTCGCTATCGCCACTGTGGCCGCTCCCGCCAGCGCCGTCCCCGCCGGCGCCGCCTTTGCCTTGCTGGTCCTTCAGGCGCTTGGCCGTGTCCAGGTACACACCGCGAAAGGCCTGCAGGTCTTCGCCCGGCAAGATGGCTTCAATGGCGGCGGCGTTGTCGGCCGTCAGGTCGGTGTATTGGTCGAGCTGGGTCTTCAGGCGCTGCACTTCCTTGAAGGTTTTGATGAAGGCGGCGCGGGCGTCGTCGCCCTTGAGTTGTGGCACGGCCTCGGGCGCACAGGCCAGCCCTTGTGACTGCATGAAGTCGGCCAGCTTCTGCACGGCGGCGTCGAGCTTCTCGATGACCACGGGCGCCTTTTCCACCAGCCAGATGTCGCGGGCCTTGGGGTCGGACTTTTCGCCCGAGAACAGCGCAATGGCGTCGTCCACATTGGCCTGCTGCTGGCGGAAGTCGAGGATGTTGCCGTAGGGCTTGCTGCCATTGAGCACGCGGTTGGTGCGCGAAAACGCCTGAATCAGCCCGTGGAATTTCAGGTTCTTGTCCACGTACAGCGTGTTCAGGTACTTGGAATCGAAGCCGGTGAGCAGCATGTCCACAACGATGGTGATGTCGATCTTCTGGGCGGCCGGGTAGTCGGCGTTGGGCCACTGCTGGTCTTTGATGCGCTTTTGCACGTCCTGGTAGTACAGGTCGAACTCGCTGACCGTGTGGTTGCTGCCGTAGCGGGCGTTGTAGTCGGCCAGGATGGCTTTGAGGGCTTGCTTCTTCAGGTCGGGCTCGACCTGGTTGTCGGCCCTTTCCTGCGGCAGGTCTTGCTGCAACTGGTTCACATCGGCGTTGCCCTCGGCCGGGGGCGAAAACACGCAGGCGATGTTCAGCGGGCGCGAGCTCGGGTCGGCTTCTTTCCTGGCCTTTTGCAGGTCGCCGAACAGGCGGTGGTACTCGATGGCGTCGTTGATGCTGGCGGTGGCCAACACGGCGTTGAAGCGCCGCCCGGCAGTGGCGGTGTCGTGTTTGGCCAGGATGGCGTCGACCACGGCCTTTTTGGCCAGGGCTTCGCCGGGCTTGGGTGGGTTCTTGCCCTCGGGCTTGTAGAAGTCCACATGAAAGCGCAGCACGTTGGCGTCTTCAATGGCGTGGGTGATGGTGTAGGCGTGTAGCTGCTTCTGGAACAGGTCTTCGGTGGTCTTGAACTGGCCTTCTTCGCCTTCAAATCGTTTGGCGGTGGCGTTTTTCTCGAAGATGGGGGTGCCGGTGAAGCCAAAGAGCTGAGCCTTGGGGAAGAAGGCTTTGATGGCTGCGTGGTTGTCGCCAAACTGTGAGCGGTGGCATTCGTCGAAGATGAAGACGATGCGCTTGTCGCTCAGCGGGGCCAGCTGCGCCTTGTAAGTGGCTTGGCCGCTTTTGCTGCGCTGCTTGTTGCGCTGGCTGGTCTCGTCCAGCGCCAGGCCCAGCTTCTGAATGGTGGTGACGATCACCTTGTCGGCGTAATCGTCTGACAGCAGGCGGCGCACCAGCGCGCCGGTGTTGGTGTTTTCTTCGACGCAGCCTTCCTGGAAGCGGTTGAATTCTTCGCGGGTCTGCCGGTCCAGGTCTTTGCGGTCCACCACAAAGAGGCATTTTTCAATGTCGGGGTTGTCCTTCAGCAGGGTGGCGGCCTTGAAGGACGTGAGCGTCTTGCCGCTGCCGGTGGTGTGCCAGATGTAGCCGTTGCCGCAGTTCTGGTGGATGCAATCCACGATGGCCTTGACGGCATACACCTGGTACGGCCGCATCATCAGCAGCTTTTGCTCGCTGGCCACCAGCACCATGTAGCGGCTGATGGCCTCACCCAGCGTGCACTTGGCCAGAAAGGCCTCGGCAAAGCTGTCGAGGTGGGTGATCTTCTTGTTGGCCTCGTCAGCAAACTGGTAGATGGGCAAAAAGCGCTCGTCGGCGTTGAAGGCGAAGTGCCGGGCGTTGTTGTTGGCGAAGTACCAGGTTTCGGTGCGGTTGCTGACGATGAACAGTTGCAGAAAGCACAGCAGGGTCTTGCTGTAGCCGTTGCCGGTATCGTTTTTGTAGTCAACGATCTGTTCCATGGCCCGGCGCGGGCTTAAACCCAGGGTCTTCAGCTCGATCTGCACACACGGCACGCCGTTGATGAGGATCAACACGTCGTAGCGGTGGTGGCTGTTGTCGGTGTTGATGCGCAGCTGGTTGACGACCTCAAAGGTGTTCTTGCACCAGTCCTTGATGTTGACCAGGGTGTAGTTCAGCGGCGTGCCGTCGTCCCGGGTGAAGGCATTGCGCTCGCGCAGGGTTCGGGCGGCGGTGAACACATCGGGGGTAACGATGCCGTCAAGCAAGCGGGCGAATTCCCCATCGGACAGGTGCACGCGGTTGAGCGCTTGAAACTTCTCACGGAAGTTGCGCTCTAGGGCGGCACGGTCTCGGATATCGGCGCGGTAGTCGTATTTGAGGTTTTGAAGCTTGCCGATAAAACCGTACTCGACGTGTTCTTCCTTGACGACGAGCGGGGTCGCGCCGGGCAACAGGTCGTAGGGGGTCTTGGAGGAACGCATGGCGCAGCAATAAAAGTGTCAGCTCATTGTGACTGCCGGTGCTGGGCCAGACTTCGCAAGGCTGGCCCGGCGCAGGTCGCCGCCGCCCCAGTCCACCAGCAACACCCGCCGCCGTCAGCTGCCGCCCTCACCCGACACCCTGTTTCGCCCCCGGGTCCGAACTGCAGGCGTGGTCCCCAGCTCACGCGCCAGCCGTTGCAAGCTGGCATCCTTCAGCCCCAGCCGCTGCAGGCTGGCGAGGGTGTTGTCGAAGTAATCACGGCAACTGCCCAGGTGTCCGGTGCCGGCGCGCAGCATCTGGGCCTGCTCCTGCAGCGACAACGCGCCCAGGTAGCGCGGGCTGTAGCGGTTGGCCACGAAGCTCAGCGCAGGCTGCCGGCGGCCGTGGATGCTGGCGGCCACCCAGCGCGCCTGGTACGCGCCACTGAGCATCTCTCGGCGCCACAGCAGCGCCAGTTCGTCGCGTGTGTGTTCGGCGGGAACCCGCAATGCGACGCCCCAGCAGGAGCCGCCGCGGTCCAGCCCCAACATCAGCCCCGGCTGCTCCACGCTGCCCCGGCCCATCATCATCTTGATGCAAAAGCGCCGGCACCAGCCGAACACATGCGCCTTCTCGGCGGCATCGTGCGCCAGCGCGGGGTTCCAGATCAGCGAGCCGTAGCCGAACACCCACACCGGCTCGCCCTGCACATGTCCGGTCAGCACCTCGTCCAGCGAGGCATCCAGCTCGGCCTGGCTGCGCACGTGATAACCCGGCGGCGCGTTGGCCCGAAAGTGCTCAGCCAGCGAGCCGTCGAGCAGCTTGTCGCGGGTGATGACATGCGGCACCTGGGCCGCTGCAGCATCAGGATCGGAGGCTGAAGGCACGGCGAGGCGTCCGGAGGTGGGAAAGGACATGCACGGGGTGAACCAATCGCCAGGCCGCCTCAAGCCTGCACTGCCGCAGGCCGCCGACCGGCGCGCCAAAGCGTCGCCGCCAAGCCCGCGGCGAGCAGCGCGGCCGACCCGAACACCGCCCGGTGCCCGCGCATGAAATCGCCCTCGCCCGCTCGCTGCAGCACTTCGGCCCAGACCAACGCGCCCAGCACCACGCCGCCGGTGCGCGTCACCATCGTCAGGCTGCCGGCCACGCCGCGCTGGTGGGCGGGCAGTGCGGCCACCACCTGGTCGGCATAGGCCACCTGGAACACCCCCACACCCAGGCCCTGCATCGCCAAGGTCGCCACCAGCCAGGGCACGGTAGCGCCGGAGGGCTGCGCCGGCCACAGCACCAAGCCCAGCAACCCCAGCGCGCCCAGCGCCACGCCCCACAGCGTGGCCGACGCCAGCCCGCGCGCCCTCACCCAGCGTGC
>JBBRPV010000140.1:0-7480 GCA_038227445.1 Burkholderiales bacterium
GCGGTTGTACCAACTGCGGTTGAACAGGACGAACTCCTCGGCTACCGGGAGCTGGGAGATGTAGCGCTGGAAGTACCAGCCCCGCTGTTCCCGGTCGGAAGGCTTGCCGAGCGCGACCACTCTGGTATCGCGTGGGCTCAGGTATTCAACGATGCGCTTGATGCTGCCGTCCTTGCCGGCTGCGTCCCGGCCCTCCAGCAGCACCAGAATCTTGTCGCCGCAACCGATGAAGTGCCGCTGCAACTTCACCAACTCGACCTGCAGAAGGTGGAGCTGCGCCTGGTAGTCTTCGGCCGAGATCGACGCGTTCTCGTCCATCGTGGCTGTGGCTAGCGCGGCAGACATCGCCTCGCTGTCACCGGACGCACCGTGGTGCTTGTCCTTGCGCTCCTTCTTGCTCATTGGCGCCCCCTACGCGCTACGCGAGATCCCACTGAGCGGGAACCTTCGCACTTGGGGCTGCCCGGCGTACTCATGACGTTGACCTGGGCTGTGCCGGAAGCAGCTTCGCGTGGTAGCCAAGACTGCTGATAGCGGCCTCGATCTGGTCGGGTGTCACGCGGGTGGGATCGGCCTCGAGGGTGGCAGAGCCCGGGTTCAGCGACACGTCGACGTGACTGACGCCATCGATCTTGCTGAGCACGCGCTGCACGCTGCCGGTGCAGCCGCCGCAGGTCATGCCTTTGACGTCGAATTTGAGGGTTTCCATGATTTTTCTCCTTAGATTGAGGGGTCAGGCCCCGGGGCCAGCGCCAATGAGCAGCGTGGATCGAGAGATGAAGTGGTGGGGTGGGACGGTGAGGTTCGTGGGGGCTGGGACGTTCTTGAATACGCGACCGGCGAGATCGAATTTCGAGCCGTGGCATGGGCAGTAAAAGCCGCCTGGCCAAGAGGCGCCCAGATCGGGCGCTTCAGGGTTTGGGCGGAAGCTCGGGATGCACCCCAAGTGCGTGCACAGACCCACCAGCACGAGAAACTCGGGTTTGGTGGAACGTTCCGGGTTCATGGCGAAGTTGGGCTGCTCTGATCGTCTGGAGAGGGGATCAGCAAGCAGATCATCGTGGCGGGTCAAAGACGCCAGCATGGCCGGTGAACGGCGGAGGATGAACACCGGTTTGCCGCGCCATTCGATGGTCTTCAGTTCGTCGCTTTGCAGCGCCTGTACATCGAATTCGACCGGCGCACCCTGGGCGCGAGCCCGCTCGCTCGGTGACAAGGACGCTACAAAGGGCACGGCTGTGGCAGCGATACCTGTGCCACAGATGACCGTGGTCGTGATCACCAAATGGCGGCGGCCGGTATCGGGAGGTGAGAATGTTGGCATGGTCAGGTTGACTTCACGCGACGGCCGGCCGCTTGCCCAGCGAAGGCACGAACCGGGGCGTGTGGGCTGCGTAGCTGTCATACGCCGATCCGAATCGCTTGTGCATCTCCGACTCCTCAGTGATGGCCAGCCGCCAATACATCACCAGCAAGATAGGGAACATCAGCAAGGTCAGCAGCGTCGGCCACTGCAGCAAGAAGCCGAGCAGGATGAGTACGAAGGCGACGTATTGCGGATGGCGGATTTGCGCGTACGGGCCCGCCTCGGCCAGTGTTTTGCTGCGCTGTGCCTGGTACAGCACAGTCCAAGCGCCAGACAGCAGGTAAAAGCCGAATCCCAGAAACACATAACTGGCGGTGTGCAGGACCCCGAAATGCGGGTTGCCCTTCTCGCCGAGCAGCGTCGACCACAGGTGGCCGGCATCATGGGACAACAAATCGAGCTTGGGGAACTTGGTCTGGAGCCAGCCCGACATCAAGTAGATGGTGAGTGGAAAGCCGTACATCTCGACGAACAGCGCGACGATGAACGCGGCAAAAGCCCCGAACGTCCGCCAGTCTCGGGTGGTCTGCGGTTTGAAGAAGCTGAACGCAAACATGATGAAGATGGCTGAATTCAGGACGACGAGCGTCCACAAGCCATAGGCCGGCGCGTCGTGGCTCATGACACGCTGCCCGGTTGCTTCACGGCGGGCGTCGTCTTGGCTGCGCGCGGGCCATCTAGTGGGCGACCTTGTTCGTCGCCATGACCGCTGCCATGACCGCCGTGGCCATGGTGCATAGAGATATGCATGAACGGGCACGCCAGCAGCAGCAGGAACGGCAACGCGTAGATGAAGTGAGCCTGGTGCTCGGTGAGGAGGAAGTACAGAGCGATAGCCCCCAGAACGACCAAGCCGACGGAATAACGGGTGCCCCAGAAGGCCCGCGGGCGGACATCGGCCTGGGAATGGTCGTGGTTCATTCGGGTCCTTTAATGACCTTTTGCATTCATTGCAGTGAGCGCTCCGGCTGAACAGTCGGGCGTTTGTTCACGGTGACGACGCGGTGCCTGTCGGTGGCGGCCGTACCGAGGTACGGCGTCAAGGCGGTCGAAATGGGAGACGCGAAATGGGAGACGCGAATCACGGAGTGCGGCACTCCGGTGCTGTCCCCCGCAATGGCTAAAGTGCCAGTCGCGAGTAGAGAACTCTAATGGGCGGCCCGCGTTCCGGGAGCCGGAATTCGTGGGCTTGCCCAGGCGCTGGCGCAAAGTCCTCTGTAACAGCCCAAGCGAGCGCTTCAAAGGGTGCCAGCCCGGGATCGACCAAATCGTAGCTGGAGGCATACTTCAGCAGGGACTGGGAACCTTCATCGCAGGCCTTCAGGCAAGATTTCTTGGAGGGTGTGCCGCCAGTGTCATCATCGTCATGTGCCGTGCCCTCGGCGTGATGCCCGGTAGCGCCCAGCGTTGGTTCTTCCGCAGCCAAGTCCGAAAGTGGCGACCCGTGGTCGTGGACGCCGTGTGGCTCCAGCAGACAGGCGTTGGCGACCCCTGACGCCAGAGCAAACAGCCACACTAACAACATCACCAAGGCGGTGTTGCGCCTGCTACTTGCGTTCGCGAGTGACGGCATCTTCGGCATTTGTATGCGGGCGACTAGGCTCGCAGATCGCTATCGTTCGAAGAGCCGGCGTGAATGCAGTTTCTGCGCTCCGACCCAACGCCGGCGACGGGCCTGTTCATTGAACCACTGGCTTTTGGAATCGACATGCCGCCTCCGGTCAAAGTTACACGTTGAGGTTGCTCGGTAAGGGGTGGACCGTCTGTGCGCTGACGCACCCAGCGGCGGCCTTACGTCGTCCAATGTAGGAAGCCCAGTCGTTCAAGCACTTGACTTTGCTCAAACAAATGCGCCGTCCACTGACTCTCAATCCTGCGGTGGGTCCCGCGGGCCGAGCGATCTCGTCAGTTCGTCATCTTGTCGAACTCCTCCGCGCAGACATGGCAGGTCCGGGCGCAGGCTTGGCAGTGAGCCATAGGATGTTTGGCGCATTCTTCGCCACACGCCTTGCAAATTTCTGCGCACAGCTTGCAGACCTGCGTCATGAACTCGCTTCTGCGGGCCATGACGCCAGCGGCGACACGGCAGATCGCAGCGCAGTCCATGTCGAGGGCAATACAGCGGGCCATATGGGTGCGTGGGTCTCCTGCAGGCAGGAAACCGAGCAGTAGTCGCAGGCATCGGCGCAGGCGTTGCAGGCGTCGACGCAGGCTTGATTCATCTGATGCTTCACGGAGAGGTCCTTTCATCCAACTACGCCACCCCCGCTGAGACGGCGGGCGCGCAAAAACAGCCCTGCGCAAGACGCTGTGCTTGGCGATCCGGCTGTGCTTTCGCGAAAGACCTTGAAGCCCTTTTGCGTGCAATAAGCCAAGCTTCGGCAGTCCTTTAACACTTGGCCGTAGGAGGCGACGCCGTTTGTGGGTAAGGACTTGCGCCGAGAGCGCGTGCCCAGCGCGCAAACGACATGCATGGTCTGCATCTCAGGCGGGAAGCCAGGCGCTAACCCGCCAGAATTCGACCGCATTCATCTTGAGGGTCTGCAGAGGACGCTTGACTTTTCCATCGTGTCAGGCTTCAAGCTCTCGAACTGTTCAACTCTGGCCTCGACTTAAGACTGGCGCCTGAACCATGACCACTGCCCTTGTTCCATCACCCACCCCGACCGACTGGTCGTTTCCCGTCGAGGGGATGACCTGTGCTTCATGCGTCGCACGCGTCGAGAAGGTACTGGCCCGGTTGCCGGGTGTCTCGTCCGCCAGCGTCAATCTCGCGACCGAGACCGCCACGTTGCGCTCCGTGCCCGAGCTGCAGGCGCACACCATCACCGAGGCCATCGAGCGGGCCGGCTACAGCGTGCCGCAGCAAGCTGTGACGCTCGAGATCGACGGCATGACGTGCGCCTCGTGTGTCGCACGCGTCGAGAAGGCGCTGAGCAAGGTCGAAGGTGTCGTCTCCGCGCAGGTCAACCTGGCCACCGAGACCGCGCAAGTGCAGTTTGCTAGCGGCATGGTCAGTGTCGATGCCTTGGTGGCGGCGCTGGACCGGGCAGGTTACGTCGCCAAGCCCGCAGCCAGCGTCGGCGCGCCGGCAACCAAGCGGCCGACCGCCCCCTGGTGGCCGGTGGCGGTTGCGGCGGCGCTGTCGCTGCCACTGGTCGTCCCGATGGTGAGCCTGCTGTTCGGCCGGCACTGGATGCTGAACGGCTGGCTGCAACTGGCGCTGGCGACGCCGGTGCAGTTCTGGCTCGGCGCCCGCTTCTACATCGCCGGCTGGAAAGCCCTGCGGGCCGGTGCCGGCAACATGGACCTGCTGGTCGCGCTCGGCACCACGGCCGGGTTCGGCCTCAGCCTGTTTGAGTTGTTGCGGCAGGGCGCCGCTGGCATGCCGCACCTGTACTTCGAAGCCTCGGCGGTGGTCATCACGCTGGTGCTGCTCGGCAAATGGCTGGAAACCCGTGCCAAGCACCAGACGACCGAGGCGATCCGTGCCCTCAATGCCTTGCGGCCGGAGACGGCCCGCTTGCGCGCCGACGGCGTGGACCGCGATGTGCCGATCGCGCAGGTGAAGACGGGTGACCTGGTCGTCGTGCGCCCGGGCGAGCGCATTCCCGTCGATGGTCTGGTGCAGGAGGGCGCCAGCCAGGTCGACGAGTCGCTGATTACCGGCGAGAGCCTGCCAGTGGCGCGTCACGAAGGCGATCGCGTCACCGGTGGCGCCGTCAACGGCGAGGGCCTGCTGGTGCTGCGCACCACTGCGGTCGGTGCGGAGTCGACGCTCGCGCGCATCGTCCGGATGGTCGAGTCGGCGCAAGCCAAGAAGGCGCCCATCCAGCGGCTGGTGGACAAGGTCAGCGCGGTGTTCGTCCCGGTCGTGATCGGCGTGGCGCTTGTCACCTTGCTCGGCTGGGGCCTGATCGCCGGGCAGTGGCAGCAAGGCATCCTCAACGCGGTGGCGGTGCTGGTCATCGCCTGCCCGTGTGCACTCGGCCTGGCCACGCCGACCGCCATCATGGCCGGCACGGGTGTCGCGGCGCGCCACGGCATCCTGATCAAGGACGCCGAGGCGCTGGAGGTGGCGCACGCCATCACGGTGGTTGCTTTCGACAAAACCGGCACGCTCACCGAGGGCAAACCGCGATTGGTGGCGGCCGTCCCGACCACTGGCAGCCGGGCCGGCTTGCTGGCGGCGGCGTCCGCCATCCAGTCCGGCAGCGAGCATCCGCTGGCGCGCGCGGTGATCGACGCTGCCGCCGCCGAGTCGGTGGCAACGCTGCCGGCATCGCAGGTGCGGTCGGTGGCGGGCAAGGGCATGGCCGCGTTGGTCGGTGGCCGGGAACTGCGATTGGGCAGTACCCGTTTCATGCAGGAAATCGGCGCCGCTGGCGCCACGCCCGCAGCGCTGGTGGCCCAGGCGAAGCAGTTGGAGTCAGAAGGGCGAACGGTGTCGTGGCTCGCCGACGTGACGACTGCGCCGACGCTGATCGGCCTGTTCGCTTTTGGTGACGCGGTCAAAGACGATGCGCGTGACGCCGTCGCCCGCTTGCATAAGCTGAACGTCCGCACGGTGCTCGTCACTGGCGACAACCGAGGCAGCGCAAATGCCGTGGCCAAGGCGTTGGGCATAACCCAGGTCGAAGCCGAAGTGCTGCCGCAAGACAAGGCCGACATCGTCGCGAAATTGAAGCAAGGCGGGGCGGTGGTGGCGATGGTCGGGGACGGCATCAACGATGCACCGGCCTTGGCCGCCGCCGACGTGGGCATCGCGATGTCCACCGGCACCGATGTTGCCATGCATGCGGCCGGTGTCACGTTGATGCGCGGCAGGCCCAGCTTGGTGGCCGATGCGATCGATATTTCGCGCCTCACCTACGCCAAGATTCGGCAAAACTTGTTCTGGGCCTTTGTCTACAACGCAGTCGGCGTGCCGCTGGCCGCCTTCGGGCTGCTGAACCCCGTGATTGCCGGTGCGGCGATGGCCTTCAGCAGCGTGAGTGTGGTGAGCAATGCACTGCTGTTGCGGCGCTGGAAGGGCGCGGCGAAATGACGGAACTCGAGATGACCGAAGGCCCCTTCAACATCGGCGTAGCGGCGGCGCGCTCGGGCGTGTCGGCCAAGATGATTCGGCACTACGAAACGCTGTCCCTGTTGCCCAAGGTCGGGCGCACCACGTTGGGCTACCGGCAGTACGGATTGAAAGAGGTGCACACGTTGCGCTTCGTTCGCCGGGCGCGCGCGCTGGGGTTAAGCATGGTCGAGATTACAGCCATGCACAAGCTGTGGCTAACCCGGCGCTGCGCCAGCTCCGATGTGAAGCGCATCGCGTTGGCGCATGTGGCTGATCTGGACCGGCGCATCAGCGAGGTGGCCGCGATGAAACACACGCTTATCATCTTGGCCACCTGTTGCCAAGGTGATGAGCGCCCAGACTGCCCGATCCTCGACGAGTTGGCGGTTTGATCCGGGCAACTGTCAGGCTTGCGCATCAAGCTGCGTTGGGCAAGTGAAGTAAGGCGGTGGGGGTAGAGGCCGACACACCCTCAAACCACGGGTGCCATTCACGGGTGCCGCCAGCACACCCGCCATTTAGCCAGGATCGTTTCTCTGATTGGTACACTCTCAGCGATGCGTCGTGTTTTGGCATTGGTTCTGCTCGTTTTGTTGTCACTCCAGTCTCTGCGGGTGTCAGCAGCGCCGTATTGCGATCTGACTTCGCACGAGCACGCGGTTGGCACCGAGCAGGCGCACCACCACGCTCCTGCGTCCGCAGCACATGCTGATGTTGATTCCGACGGAGTGGCCGACAACGCGGCCTCTGGGCACAGCCATGTCAAACTCCATGCCGCATGCTGCGCGCACGGCTTGGCCGCACTGCTGACATCGCAAGTCCAATCGAGTGCTGTCGGCACCGGCGTTGTGTTCGACATGCCCCGATCGGTCAACGTCCTGACCAGCCCCGCGTCTGTGCGACCTGAACGCCCTCAGTGGCACGTGCCCCGCACTCTGGTGTGATCCGGTAGCGGTTCGGCCCTGTCAGCGCGCCCACTGGCGCGCGCTCCATGCGCTTCGAACGGCTCTGCCGGATCGTTTTGGTTTTCGACCAAGGGGATCGCC
>JBBRPV010000141.1:0-7441 GCA_038227445.1 Burkholderiales bacterium
CCTTAGCGAAAAATTGCACGTCTACACCGACCTGACCACGGACAGCCCGCCCGACGAACCGGACAGCGGCTTGTACGGGGGGAGTTGACAGCACCTGAGCCGAACCGTCCCGGCACTTCGGGGGATTTCAAACACTTCGGTAGAGGCCACGCCGATGACTAGAAGTACGGGCGGGAAGTTTTGCAGCGCGCTGCGGTGTTCTAGATCGACTGCATAGCGCCGCTCAAGATGGCGCACCAACTTTGAGCAGCGTCAGTCGCTCGATTTGGTGCGGCTGCGCTTACGAACTCCGGAATCAGGTTTGAGCAGGCTTCGCACCCGCGTACGCTTTAGCGGCATTGCCGCCAGCTCGCTCGCGTCGACCAGTTCCGATTCGGCCACAGTCGCCTGTTCGCTCAGCGCACCCGTGCCTCCATCGGAGTAACGCGGCGGCCAGTTGCGCAGCGTTGAGCGACGCAGCAGTGCCATGCCGCCGGTCGCGCTGAAGGTGCGCTCAAACACATGGGTGACCGGGTGGCGGCCAGCGCGCTCGCTAATGATCAGCGTGGAGCAGCGTGTGCCGTAGCCTTGATCGGGTATGCGGATGAACGCGGGTGAAAGCTGGCGCTCGAGTTCAATTGGCACGCCTGTCTGTGGTAGAGCGTTGTCGGGCGCCGGTTCGCGTTCGGCCAGCGCCGCGAAAAGTTGAGCGGCCAGCGCGTCGACCGAGTCCACCGCCGCGAGCGATTCGAGCAGGAGTGATTTGAGCCGCTGCACTTTGGGCCACGGCGTGTCGAGGCCGGCATTCGACAGGCCGTAGACACCGCGCTCCAGCCGCAGCGGGTGCGCGGCGGTGTTCGAGGCCCAGAAGCACTCGCCACGCCGGAAATCCGCAGCAATCAGGTTGAAACCGTTGTGGCCTGACAGCGCGGTTCGCATCCAAAACTGGCCGGCGCTTTCGCGAGCGGCAAGCCACTGAGGAACGACCCCGCCACGCGAGGGCGCATCGGCTTCGACGCGCAACGGGTTTCGAACGTTGGTCAGCATTGCTAGTCGGCCCTGCGCGGTCAGGCCAAGCCATGTTCCTCCGGATTCGAGGTCGCGCCCGCTCAGCACGTTGGGCCCGCCCTCAGGCGGCGTCCACCAAGCGAGGCGCGCGGCCGGCCGATGAAAAAATTCGTCACGATTGGACGCAACCACCAGCGGGAATCGCCGGTTCTGGTCGATCGCCAGCGCTACCAGGCACACGCGAAAAAGACCTCGGAGTGACGAGCTCCTCGAAGCACAGGTGCCAGCACAGCGGCGGCTCGCTCGATCTGGGCGGTGACTTCCGGCGTGACGCCCGTGCCGTTCATGGCGGGATCGGCAGTGTAGGTTTCCATCCAGGTCTCTTGTCCATCGTTGGCCTGCAGTCGCCGCAACAAACGGGCGCGAAGCCACGGATAGCGCAACCGCAAATCGTGCTGAAAAAGCGCAACTGCGCGCTGCGCGGCGGGAGCATTGAACAGGTCAATGCGATAGTAGATGAACAGTTCAGGCATGCGTTAGAGGCGGCTCGGGCAAGTCCGCGGACGCTGTGAATTGTTGACGAATGCATGCCGTTGGGCGGCGCGCCCTCGCTGCAATCAATTTGGCTGCGCGGGCTCTGCGGTGATTGCGTAGGGCAGGGCGCCCAGCCGTAAGATTGCCCCGCCCGCCGTGCCCAGGTGCAGGCTGCCACCGTCGCGCGCCGAGAGTTTGACTTCGACCAGTGCGCTCCACCCCGAGCCGCAAGGCCTAGGTGCAGCGTTCACGACCATGCCGGCCGGCTGACTCGCGTCTGCGCTGTGGAAGACCTCTTGGCCCGGCGAAGCAGAGGCATCGACGTCGAACAGAAACATGCGCCGCTTGATCGTGCCCCGGTACTGGCTGCGTGCGACGACCTCCTGACCGGGGTAGCAACCCTTATGAAAGTCGACACCGCCGACAAGTTCGTAGTTCAGCATCTGCGGCACGAATTGATCCACTGTGGCAGCTTCGATCATCGGGATGCCGCTTTGCACCTCGAGCAAACGCCAGTGATCAAGCGACACCGCGGGCCAGCCTTCCAGCCGCCGCTCAGACTCGCCGATCACAAGGCACCGCGCAAGGCCACAGGCATCGGGCAAGCGGATCGTGACGACACCCGCGGTTTCACGTCGGCTCCAGAAAGAAAGATCTCCGGCTTGGGCAACAGCGCTGTCGCCGAGTAGGCCCCATACCGGCGCTTCGGCAGTCGCGTCGCGCAGCTTGCATTGAGCGCGCAGCACAAACATCGACAGACGTTTCAACACAGCCGGCAACACGCTCGCGGAGCACAGCAGAGCGTATTCACCGGTCCCCGCTGACGCTACGACGAAGCTCGCCTGCAGGCGCCCCTTGGCGGAGCAAAAGCCCGCCAGGCGGGCCACCTCCGTGCCCAGAGTTGCTACATCGTTTGTGAGCTGGCCTTGCAAAAAGGTGGCCGCGTCAGCACCCCGCGCGCCGATCACCCCAAGGTGAGTCAAGAGCGCGGCGCCATGGATCGAAAGAGGTGTGGTCATGCTTGATTATCATCAGCGCCCATGAATCTTTTTACGTTGAGGTCTCAGCACACCCATTGCACTCTTTGCACGCTGGTTCGATGAAGGTCTTGCGCAGACTTCTGATCCTTGTGCTGCTGCTGGCTGCGGCCATGGCGAGCGCAGCCTTCTGGTGGTTAAACCGGCCACTGTTGCTGTCAGCAGAGTCGGTCGAAGTGTCGATCGAGCCAGGCACTTCACCGCGTGACATTGCCCAGGCTTGGGTTCAGGCCGGCGTTCAGGTCCCGTCGTTGCTGCTGTACCAGTGGTTTCGGTGGTCGGGGCAGTCACGCAAGATTCGCGCGGGCAGTTACGAGATCAATGCCGGCACCACACCCATCAAGCTGCTGGACAAGATGGTTCGAGGTGACGAAACCCTCAGCACGGTGCGCCTGATCGAGGGGTGGACGTTTCGGCAGTTCCGTCTTCAACTTGCCAAATCCGATGGGTTGAAGCCCACCACCGCTGCGCTCAGCGACCAAGAAGTGATGGCGGCCCTGGGCGCGCCTGGTGTGGCGCCCGAAGGCCGCTTTAACCCCGACACCTATGCCTACAGCAAAGGCAGCAGCGACCTCTCGGTGCTCAAACGCGCTTATAAGGCGATGAAAAAGCGCATCGATGCGGCCTGGCAGCAGCGCCTAGCTGACACGCCCCTGCGCAGCGCCGACGACGCGCTGGTTCTGGCCTCTATCGTCGAGAAGGAAACCGGCTCTCCGGCCGACCGCGGCCGCGTGGCTGGGGTGTTCGTGAATCGTTTGCGCATCGGCATGCCCTTGCAGACCGACCCGAGCGTGATCTACGGCCTGGGCACGGCTTTCGACGGCAACCTGCGCAAGCGTGACCTGTTGGCCGACACCCCGTTCAACACCTACACCCGCAACGGCCTGCCGCCCACGCCGATTGCGATGCCAGGCAAAGCTGCTCTGCTGGCAGCCGTAAGACCCGAAGCGACCAATGCTCTTTACTTCGTGGCGCGTGGCGATGGCAGCAGCGAGTTCAGCGAAACTCTGGCCGATCACAACCGAGCGGTGGCGCTTTATAAGCGCGCCGGTCAGCGCAGCAAACAGGTCGAGGGGCGTTCCAAGTGAAGACGGATTTGACCCTTTTCCGCCGCCACTTCGCGCGAGCGAGGCCATGGTAGGGCTCGACGGCGCCTTGCCATTGCCCTGGCTTGGCCCGCTGGTGAAGCAGGCGCTTCAGCAGCGGGCCCACGCCCTTCTACTGCGAGGCCCCCAGGGTGTGGGCCAGTTCGAGATGGCCCTGACTCTTGCGCAGGCCTGGTTGTGCGAAGGCACTTCAGATCGCAGGCCTTGTGGCACCTGCGCAAGTTGCCATCTGGTGCAAGCACATTCGCACCCCGACCTGCTGGTACTGTTGCCAGAGGCCCTGCGGGAATCGCTCGGCTGGGGTGCCGCAGGTGACGATGAGTCCGTCAGTGACAAAGCCAGCAAGGCCAAGCCAAGCAGGGAAATCAGGGTCGCTGCGGTGCGCTCGGCAGTGGCTTTTTCGCAGATCACTTCGGCGCGCGGGCGCGGCAAGGTTGTGGTCCTGCATCCGGCAGAACGAATGAACCACATCTCGGCCAACACCTTGCTGAAGACGCTCGAAGAGCCGCCGGGTGCAGCGCGCTTCATCCTCAGTTGCACCGCGCCGGACTCGCTCTTGCCCACGATCCGCAGCCGGTGCCAGTCGGTGCTGCTTCAGTTGCCGGCGCCTGACGTGGCGACACTGTGGCTGCGCGAGCGTGGTGTGGCAGAACCGGTGGTCTTGCTCGCCGCCACTGGCGGGCAGCCGCAAGAAGTCCTGCAATGGGTTGAGCAAGGCGTCGATGCAGCCTTGTGGCTGCGGCTGCCAGCGATCGTGGCGCGCGGCGAGACGCAGGCGCTGGCGAGTTGGCCGTTGCCGCGACTGCTGGACGCGCTGCAAAAGCTCTGCCACGACCTTGCCTGCTTGGCTGCTGGTGCACTGCCGCGTTATTTCCCGCCCTCCGCCTTGTCCAAGGGTGCCGATGCCGGCCTACTGAGCGAGTGGATGCATGAAATCAACCGGTGCGCTCGCCACGCCGAGCACGCCTGGAATGCTGGGCTGATGCTCGATTCGTTGCTGCAGCAAGGGCAGCGCGCGTTGCGCGCCAACCCCACCGATTCGCTGACCAAGCGGAGTGTTTCTGTACACTCACGTGCATGGTAGATACAGCACGCGGAGGTCTGACAAATGCACCGGCCAGCCCGGGTGCATCGCGTCCGAGTGTGATCCAACTCGTGTTCCGCGAAAAAGGCGCGCTTTACGCGGCGTACATGCCCGTGTTCTCGGATGGGGGCCTGTTTGTTCCCACCACGCGCGAATACAAGCTCGGCGAAGACATTTACCTGTTGCTCTCTTTGCCCGATGACCCGCAGCGCTACCCGGTGGCTGGTAAGGTCGGCTGGATCACGCCCGCCAATGCCTCTGGCGGGCGCACGCAAGGGGTAGGCGTGCGTTTTCCAGGCGACGAAAAAACGCGCACCCTGAAGCTAAAAATCGAGGAAGTGCTGGGCACTTCGATCTCTTCGTCCAAGCCGACTCAGACCATTTGAGCTGCACGCCTGGCCGGTCTTGTCGGCCGTTGCGCTCGGGCAGCCTTCCCGCATGTACGTCGACTCCCACTGCCACCTGAGTTTTCCAGAACTCATCGCCCGCATCGCCGACATCCGCGCCGACATGGCGGCGGCGCAGGTTGACCGCGCGTTGTGCATCTGCACCACCCTGGAAGAGTTTGAAGCGGTTCATGCGTTGGCGACTGGCTATGACAACTTCTGGTGCAGCGCCGGAGTGCACCCAGACAACGAAGGCGTACGCGAACCGACGCTCGAGGACTTGCTCGCTCTAGCGGCCATGCCGCGCGTGGTAGCCATCGGCGAGACCGGGCTTGATTACTACCGCTTGAACGGTCGCAGTTTTGCCGACATGGAATGGCAGCGCGAACGCTTTCGCGTTCACATTCGCGCAAGCAAGGCGGGCGGCCTGCCGATGGTGGTCCACACGCGCAGCGCCTCGGCCGATACGCTGGCGATCCTGAAGGAAGAGGGCGCTGAGGCGGCCGGCGGTGTCTTTCATTGCTTCACAGAAACCGACGCCGTCGCGCGCGCTGCGCTTGACCTCGGCTTCTACATCTCGTTTTCCGGAATCCTGACGTTCAAGACCGCCGCCGAACTGCGCGAGGTAGCGCGCTTCGTGCCGCTCGACCGCTGCCTGATCGAAACAGACAGCCCCTACCTGGCGCCGGTGCCCTACCGAGGCAAGACCAATAGCCCAGCCCACGTGCCCATCGTGGCTCGCCAGATTGCCGAGCTGAAGGGGCTGGCCGTTGAAACCGTCGCCGCGGCAACCAGTGCCAATTTCGAGCGCCTTTTTCAGCGCGTCTGCGTGGGGAAGGCATCGACGTGAACTTCATAAACAGCTTTAAATTCGCCGTCTACAGCATTGTTTTCATATGTATTTCCACTTTCGCTGGATCGTTCGAAGACTTCTTTATCGCGATCCGAAACGACAACGCCAGCACGGTGTTGTCGTTGCTCCAGCGAGGTTTTGATCCGAACACGTGCGACGAAACGGGGCAGACGGGCCTTGTGATGGCGATGCAGGAGCGCTCGCTCAAGGCCGCTGATGTGCTGCTCTCGCACCCCGCCATAGACATAGACGCGCTCAACCGGACGGGTGAGTCGGCCTTGATGATGGCGGCGCTCAAGGGCGAGGTCGCTGGCGCACGGAGGCTGCTGGGCCGAGGCGCGAAGGTCAATCAACCCGGTTGGTCGGCGCTGCACTACGCCGCAGCGGGCACTGAAGTGCTACTGGTTCGCTTGCTGATGGAGAAGGGCGCCGACGTCAATGCAGCTTCTCCCAACGGCAGCACCCCGCTGATGATGGCGGCGCAGTACGGCAGCGAAGACAGCGTGAAAGTGCTGCTGGCCGGCGGTGCCGACGTAAGGCGGCGCAACCAGCGCGATCTGCGCGCGTCAGATTTCGCCCGGCTGGGCGGCCGTGAAAACTTGGCAATGTCGCTTGCCAAACTCGAGCGCTGAGCAATTCAGCACATCTGCTCGGCAACAGAGGCGGGTTTTGTCGGAATTTGCCTGACAAGCGCTTTGGCGCCGCACCGATTGGCGTGATTCAGACCGAATCCTAGAGTAGCTCTGTCTAACACCGCCACTGATCGGACTCTTGCAATGACGCACGCGCAGATCGTCTCGAACCCGTTCGCCCTGCTGATGAACCCTGAAGCCGTCTTCGAGGCTATCAACCGCTCGGAGCGCCTGAACAAGCTGAACAGCCAGATCTGTCGCCCACTGGACAAGCCGTTGGGCGTCCGCAAAGATGTGGCCGACACACCGGCGGCGGCAGACGACGTCGACGCATGGCTGGAGGCGCAGGCCTCACGCCTCGGCGACTGTTAAAACCCGTCTGGCGCAGCCGCTTCAGGCGCCACCCGCGCCAACTTCAGTGAGCATGGCCCATGCTGCGCGCCTGACCGACGACCGGAGCCGCAGTAGCTTCAAAGGTTGTGTGAGCGCTGTGCGTTTTGCTGGAACGTACGACGCCTTATGCATGCATGACGATGTATATTATGTCAACTTGAACGATTTGATTTTTCTCTCAACCAACGCGGGTCTCCGGAGGCGGCGACACCGAGTAGAACTCGTCGGGCGCCACCTTGCCCAGCGACATACTGAATGACCGTCGGCAGCCAAATCGTTGAACCAAAAATCTGAAGCTTGAGCCCGCCGTACAGCTTCTTCAGCAGCGCCATCACCCGCTCACCAGCCTTCTTGCTGCCCACATAGACGTTGCAGTCGTCGGCGTAGCGCGCGAAGCTGTAGCCCCGCGCCTCCAGCACCTTGTCCACC
>JBBRPV010000142.1:0-7359 GCA_038227445.1 Burkholderiales bacterium
AAGCCCGATACGCCGACACCTGTTCCAGGCATCGCTCCATCCGGTCCCGATCCATATCCGCCTCGCTTGCCTTGTCGTTTTGATAACCGCAAGGTTCTCAGCTTCAGGTTCGGGCGGATAGATGGGTTGGCGGAACGCTTACGCTGAGGGCGCAGCACGTCATCGTGGAACTGCCTGGGCCCAGCGGCCCCATCGCAGAGGAGCTGTGCCGCTACAACGTGCACATGCGGGATGCCCGAGGCTTGGCGATCGGCACGCGTGAGCATCCGGCTGTCCATGGTGGGCCGACTGCTGTTGTGCAAGTTCGCCGACAGAGCCATCGCCATCGGCGAGTTGCAGCCTGAAGACGTTCGCGGCTTCATCGCAACGGAGCTGACCCGGGTGAACAGCGTATCGCACGCCAGCGCGCTGGCTTCTGCGCTGCGTGCCTACTTCCGCTACCGCAGCACCTGCGGCGACACCTTGCATGCCTTACTCGGCGTCATCTCGTCGCCGGCGCGTTGGAGCATGGCATCGCTGCCACGCGCTCTCACGGCTGAGGAGGTGCAACGTCTGCTGGAGCATTGCGCCCAGGCCCAGCCGACGCCGCTGCGCCTGCTGGCCATGGTGCGCCTGGCGCTTGATCTTGGCCTGCGCGTGGGCGAGATCGCGAGGCTGGAGCTGGCCGACTTCGACTGGCGCGCAGGCACGGTGACCTTGAAGCGAACGAAGTCCCGTCGCCAGGACGTTCTGCCGCTGCCTGCGGCCACCGGGCAAGCGCTGGCCGAGTACCTGCGGCATGAACGGCCGATGAGCACGCTGCCGACTCTGTTCGTGCGCAGGCTGGCACCGCACGACAAGCCCATCGGCGTGGACATGGTGCGCAGTGCGATCAGCAACGCGCTGCGCAGCGCCGGCATCGCCCAGACCCGTTGTCATTCGTTGCGCCACACGCTGGCGTGCCGCCTGGTCAACAGCGGCAGCTCGATCAAGGAGGTGGCCGACGTGCTGCGGCACCGGTCATTGAACACCACGCTGATCTACGCCAAGCTCGACTTGCAGTTGCTTGCCGAAGTGGCTCTGCCTTGGCCTGGGAGCGCAGCATGAGCGCGTCGTCAGGCCCCAGCAGCGACCTCAACTCCCGGGTGCAGCAATATTTGGACGAGCGACATCGCCTGGGGTTCAAGCTGTGCTCACCTGGTCACGCCTTGCGCAACTTCGAGCGCTTCGTCACCAACACTGCCCACGACGGGCCGTTGACCGTGGAGCTGATGGCGCAGTGGGCGCGCCGCCAGGTGCAGTCGAGGTACCTCGTAGACGGCCAGGCCGACAGCGACACGGCGGCGCGCCGGCTGGCGGCACTGCGTCCGTTCATGCGCTGGCTGCAGCAGTTCGAGCCGGCCACCGAGGTTCCGGACGACTCCAGCTTCGGGCCGATCCCCGGGCGCGTGACGCCGCATATCTACGCCGAAGAGGAGATCGTGACGCTGCTGGGAGCCGCCCGCCAACTCGGGCCGTCGGATGGTCTTCGTGCCGCCACCTACGCGACCTTGTTCGGGCTGATCGCCTCGGCCGGGCTGCGGATCTCCGAGGCGCTCAACCTGGCTGACCTGGACGTGGACTTGGACAGCGGCGTGCTGACCGTACGGCAGACCAAGTTCGGCAAGTCCCGCCTGGTGCCGCTGCACCCCAGCGCGATCGGCCCGTTGGCGGCTTACCGGGCGCTGCGTCGCCAGCATGTCCGCCCGACACCGCGCACCACCTACTTCGTTGGGTCGCGCGGCGTGCGCCGTGGTGAACCCCTGGGTGACAGGCAGGTCCACCGGATGTTCGCGCAGCTGCGCGAACAACTGGGCTGGGTCGATCGCGGCGGGCATGGTCAACCCCGGGTTCACGACCTGCGCCACAGCTTCGCCGTGAGACGGCTGATCTTGTGGCACGAGCAGGGGGCAGACCTAGACCAACGGATGCTGGCGCTGTCCACGTACATGGGCCACGTCAAGATCTCCAACACCTACTGGTACTTGAGCGGCGTGCCGGAACTGATGGCGTTGGCCGGCGCGCGGTTCGAGCACTTTGCCGATCTCGGGGAGTGCAGCGATGAGTAACCCCGACCAACGCAAGCTGGCACCGCCCAGCTTCGCGGCGCTGGTGCAGGCGTTCTTCACCGAGCATCTGACCCAGCAGCGCGCATTGAGTGCGCGCACCGTGGCGGCCTACCGGGATGCGTTCTTGCTGTTCCTGGACTTCGCCCAGACGCGGCTGCACAAGGCACCCACGGCGATGTTGCTGGCGGACGTGACGCCTGTGCGGGCGCCGGCACGAACATGCTGGTTTTTGGCCGGTTTGAAAATGCCGCCAGATTTGCGGCGGCAAAGGCGTGATTCGCTGGCCGGCGCCGGTTGGGCGGCGGCGCCTCAGACCTCGACCTGGGCGTTGGCGCGGTAGCTCTTGCCCTCGATGAGGACGGTCTCGGCGTGGTGCAGCAGGCGGTCCAGCTGGGCCGAGGTGAGGACGGCATCGTTGTTGAAGATGCCGGCCCACTGCTTGAACACGGAAGTGGCACGTGATGGCGCGCAGCATCGCGTCGCGCTGCGCCAGCAAGCGGCCCGCAGGCGGCGCAGGTGCAGCTCGTAGCCGCCATGCTTGACAAAGTCTGCAATCGCCGCCTGGGCCACGGCGTTGGTGGATATCGAGAACATGAACTTGTGGACCGAGATCGTTGCCGGCGTCCAGCGTGTCACCGAGGTCATCGGCGAGATCACCACCGCTGCTGCCGAGCAAAGTGCAGGCATCGCGCAGATCAACCAGGCCGTCAGCCATCTCGACGAGATGACCCAGCAGAACGCAGCGCTGGCGGAGGAGTCGGCCGCGGCGGCGCAGAGTCTCAACGAACAGGCACTGCGCTTGAGCAGCACCGTGGGCAGTTTCAAGCTGGTGGACCGCGCCGGGTGACTGCGCTTTTGCGCCTGCCGCTGGCCGGCGCCTCATCCGCCGGTCCGTTGCGAAAACAGCAGCATTCCTGCTGCCGGCGGCCCGTTCGATGTGGGCAAGCAGCCTGCCCACGACGATAGTCGGCAATACGCGCTTTTGTCATTCGCGCCCAGGAAGACGTGTGTCGCCAAGGGCACGAGACCGAAAACCATGCGGAAAAGAGGCGGCACCGTGGTGTCGTTCTCCAAAGAAAAAACACGGTTCGGCAAGGCCGCCGCTGCGCACAGTTGCGCCCTGTGCCTGGGGGTCATGTCCTGCCGAGCAGCCCTGCGGCTTGCAGGCGGCGAAGAAGCCATCGGACATCATCAAGAGTGGTGACGTCGGCGGCCGCCGCTCACCCGGCACGATCACCATGACGTAGAAGAGCATCATCGCCAGCCGGCTGATGGTGATGCACAGACCTCCCGGCAACTTGATCGGTGACGGCCCGGGCACCCGGTTCAGCTCGAAGATGACGGTGAAGGCGGCACCGCAGAGCCCACCAGCCCAGGGTGCCCCACAGCGACAGAAGGTTGTCGTAGAAGTGAACCCTCATGCGGCGGCTCTCGACCGCAGCGTCGACAAAACTGCCCTGGCCGAAGGCCGCGTTGTTGCTGATCTCGAAGGCCTGCCCGATCGTCACGCGCGCGGGCGTCATCTCCTTGGTGATGACGACCCAGCGCAGCAGGCGCGGCGGCCAGCTCAAGATCATCGTAACCATGCTCGAATCGGCGGTGATGATCGAGGGAAGTGCCTCCTCTTGCCGGTTCCCGATCAACCACTCCGGCCGACAAGATTGGCAGTGTTTCTGGAACTGCTTGGCCTCAGGCTGTACAGATGACCGCTTAAATGCTGCCAAACCCGCAGATCAGATGACCGATCAGAGTCGCGTATTGCCAGAGGCCGGCCCGAGCTGCCAGCGTTGAAGCGGCATCGTCAAAATTGTTGATGCCGGTACCTGAAGGTCGACCGCAAAATCCCAGGCCAATCCAGATCCTTCAAGATCCGTAAAGATTTCTTGGCAACGACCGATTTCCAATTGACCAAGTCAGTGGCCGTAAACAGCCGACACGGACTTTTCGTGCAGCACCTCGCCGGTGGGCGCCGCGAATCGCCTGGCTTTACAGCGGTCGGCAGCTACGACTTCAATAGGTGCCAGCGCTGCCGTGTCCCGCAGCTTTGATCGATTCATCCTCCCATGCATCCCCGTCGATCCACACTGTTCGCCTTCACCGTGGTCTGTGGCACCGTCCTGGCGACGGCAGCCGGCGCGGCGCCAGCGACGGCGAATCCAGTGCTCGAGCCCTGGCCTGGGCGCTACGGCGGCCTGCCGCCTTTTGACCGCATTGAGTCGGCGCATTTCGGCCCCGCCCTCGAAGAGGCCACCCGTATCGCGCGCCGCGAGATCGAGGCCATCGCCGCCGACCCGCGCCCGCCGACATTCGAAAACACCATCGCCGCCCTCGAACGCGCGGGCCACCAGCGCAACCGAGTGCTGTCGCTTTACTACACCTGGGGCGGCTCGCGCAGCAGCCCTGAGTTCCGCAAGGTCGAGACCGAATGGGGCCCGAAGCTGGCGGCCTTCGACGATGAGGTCGTCCAGAACTCGCGGCTTTGGAAGCGCATCGACGCGGTCCGGCACGCACCCACGGCCGCGCGCCTGACGGCCGAGCAGAAGCGCCTGCTGTCCCTGACTGCGATCGAGTTCGTCCGCGCCGGGGCGGCGCTCGATGATGCTGCCAAAGGGCGGGTCGCCGCGATCAATGTCCGCATTGCGACCCTGACCACTGCGTTCAGCCAGAACCAACTCGCTGACGAGGAAGAAGAGGTGCTGCTGGTCGACGACAAGGGCCAGCTCGCCGGGCTGCCGCCAGCGATGGTCGAGGCTGCGGCGGCCGAGGCCCTTCGGCGCAAGCTCGGCGGCTACGCCATCGCCAACACGCGCTCGGCGATGGAGCCGTTCCTGACCTTCGCCGATAGCCGCGTACTGCGCGAACGCGGCTTTCGGATCTGGACCGGACGGGGCGACCACCCCGACCCTGCCGATCCGCGCCACGCCCGCGACAACATGCCACTGGTGGTTGAGATCCTGGCGCTGCGCACTGAGCGAGCGCGGGTGCTCGGATTTCCGACCTACGCCCATTGGCGGCTGGCCAATGCGATGGCCGGCACACCGGACAAGGCACTCGAGTTGCTCATGCAGGTCTGGAGGCCCGCCATCGCGGCCGCCCGCGCCGACATTGACGAGATGCAGCGGATCGCCGATGCCGAGGGTCGCGGCGTTCGCATCGAACCCTGGGACCATCGCTATTACGCCGAGAAGCTGCGGAAGGCGAAGTACGACTTCAACGCCGACGATCTCTCGCCCTACCTGCAGCTGGAGCAGGTGGGCAAGGCGATGTTCATGATGGCCGGCAAGCTTTACGGGCTCACATTCGAGGAGTTGAAGGGTGTGCCGGTGTTCGACCCCGGGATGCACGTCTATGAGGTCAAGGGCCATGCCGGCAAGCACGTGGGCCTCTGGTACTTCGACCCCTATGCGCGCGACGGCAAGCAATCGGGGGCGTGGATGTCGGCGATCCGCCTGCAGCGCAAGCTGGGCGGCAGCGTCACGCCACTGGTGTCGAACAACACCAACTTCGTCGCCGGTCAGGCCGGCGAGCCGACCTTGATTTCCTGGGGCGACGCGGTGACGATGTTCCACGAGTTCGGCCACGCGTTGCACGGCCTGCTCTCCGACGTCACCTACCCGTCGCTGGCAGGTCCGAACAGCGTGCTCGACTTTGGCGAGATGCCGTCGCAAATGCACGAGAAGTTCATCCAGACGCCGCAGGCGCTGGCCCTGCTGGTCGACCGCCAGGGGCGAGCTATCCCGCCGCCGTTGCTGGCAAGGCTGAAGAAGGCCGAGACCTTCAACCAGGGCTTCCTGACGACAGAGTACCTGGCGTCGGCCATCGTAGACATGAAGCTCCACATGAGCGTGCCGCAGGTCACCGACCCGGCAGCATTCGAGGCCCAGCTGAGCGATATCGGGATGCCGCGCGAGATCGGGATGCGCCATCGCATCCCACACTTCGGCCATGTATTTTCGGGTGAACCCGGCTACGCCGCCGGCTACTACGGCTACCAGTGGGCGTCGGTGCTCGACCGCGACGCCTTTGAGGCATTCACCGAAACCGGGGACCCGTATGACCCGGCGACTGCGCGTCGCCTGGTAAAAACCATTCTTTCGCGCGGCAATGCGGTCGACCCCGCAGTCGCGTTCCGCCAGTTTCGTGGCCGCGATGCGAGCGTCGATGCAGTGATGCGCGACAAGGGCTATCCCGTGCGCGGTAGAGCAGCCACGCCTTGAGGAAGCCGACGGTGTCATCCAGCCGTGTCGGTCCCGGCCAAAGGACTAGACCGCTCGCGCGGTAACCGCTCCGACACGACCGTGGTGTGTCGCTGCGTCGCTGGTTTTGCGAAGTTGACGAGTGACCTTGCCCCCGTCAGGCGCAGTGCATAGCCACTCGTCCATGCGGCTTTCCTGGCCTGGCACGCGCGCCAGTTGTCCTCGAACTTCATCGGGCTGATGGAGCCCAGCGTTGAGTGGGGCCGGCGGTGGTTGTAGAACGTCAGCCAGTCGATCACCTCGTCCATCGCCTCCCGCTGGGTGGCAAATCTTCTGCCGTACAGCCGGCCTACCTTCAGGCTGCCCCACAGGCTTTCAGTCGGCGCATTGTCCCGGCAGTCGCCCTTGCGGCTCATCGACGAGGCGCTGCAGACGGTGTTGCACAAGATCATCACCCGCACGATGAAGCTGCTCACCCGTCGGGGGGTGCTCGTAGAAGAGGAGGGCTCGACCTATATGGCTGACAGCGACGCCGACTCGGACGAGGCCCGCGTGCTCAGGCCGCTGCACGCAGCCGCCTGTACGTACCGCATCGCCTTCGGCCCACGCGCCGGCCAGAAGGTGCTGACGGTTCAAGGCGCGATGCCCAGGGACGCAGACCTCAAGCAGAGGCTGTGCGCCGACATCCAGGGCTTTAGCCTCCACGCCGCCGTGCGCTGCGCTGCCAATGACCGCCACGCGCTGGAGCAGCTGTGCCGCTACATCACCCGCCCGGCACTGGCCAACGAACGCGTGCAAACCAACGCGGCCGGGCAAGTGGTGCTCAAGCTCAAGACCCCCTGGCGCGACGGCACCACCCACCTGGTGATGTCGCCGCTGGAGTTCATGCAGCGGCTGGCTGCGCTGGTGCCACGCCCCAGACTGCACCTGATCCGCTTCCACGGCGTTCTCGCACCGAACGCTGGTTGGCGACAATTACCCTGGCCGGCACGGCGGCGCATTGACTCATCAGAATTGCTACCGGTGCTGACCTGTTGCCTCACGTAAGTTGCTACCCGCCGGATTGTCCGGCGGGA